>NZ_CP076130.1:324990-639981 GCF_018736065.1 Flammeovirga kamogawensis | reverse complement strand
GTAATTTGGACCTTAACCGTTATCATTGAAGCATCATCAAAAGGTGAACCCGAGTTTTTTACAATTTTCTTTGCTAGAATTTCGCTAGAGAACAGGTGATAATTATTGAATTCTGATGAATTGAAATTTCCATTAATCCCATCGCTAAACATGAAAATCACATCATTATTATTTAATTTCTTTGATGTGATTTTGGGTGTTCTACCTCTTACACCTAATAAGCCATCTGTAGATAGCATATCAAAGTTTTCTGCATTAACTATTTTACAATTTATGTTTCCAAGACTTCCAAAAGAAAAATTATCATCTATAATACAACCAATACCAATTACCGCACCTTCTGTACCTAACATGTGTTCATGTGCTTTCTGAATAACATATTGGATATCAGAATTATGATTATCAATTAAGAAAGATTTTGTTTCTTCTGCTATTGCATTAGCTACATCACCATGACCAATGCCATCTATAATTGCAAAAAAAATGTACCTAGGATTTTTTAGTATATAGATTACATCTCCATTACGTTTTTCACCAGTAATAGGCCTTGTATACCCTCCAATATCTATGTTTACTATTTTATCCAATATATTACTTTTATATGAGTACCTGTTTCTGGGGTTGAGTTGATTTCTAATATATCAGACATTCTTTTAATACCGGGTAGCCCTAAACCGAGTGTACCTCCAGTAGAAAAGTTATCGCCTAATGCCTGTTCAATATTTGGTATAGAAGGACCTTTGTCAATTGCTTCTATCATTATTCCTGTTTTATGATGTCTTGTCTCTTTTGAATAAACAATAAATCCTTTAGAGGCATATTTAATAATATTTTGAGCAAGCTCAGATACAAGAATAGATATTTTCATGGCATCTAATTCTTCAAACCCAAGTGTTTTGGCAAAATCAGTACACTCTACCTGAGCATAATGTATATCGTTTTCAGATTGTATACTAATTTTCATTTATCCTATTATTTGATAATAATAACTCAATAGCTTCATCCAAACTAAGTGCGGCATTGAGGCCGTCAATATCTGCATCTAATACAATTAAGGAAGAAACTACAGCAGGTCTAAGACCAGAGATTACAGTTGTAAACCCAGTCAGTTTTATCATTTTTATCGTATCTCTTATCGCATTAAAATCACTAATATCAATAATTTCAAGGCCTGATAAATCTAAAATAACTCCTTTAATGGTACTATTTTTAACTACAAAATCTAATAACTCTTGCCGGAATAGCTTTAAAAGTGGTGTAGTTAAATCAACTTGAAAAGAGGCAATAATACAACGATTATGTAATTGAATGGGTATACCTGACTTGTCCCAACTCTCCATATTATTGTTTAATAATTTTCATGTTTAACTTGTTGAATGCAATTTCTATTGCTGCTTTTAGATTTGCAGTTGTTTTAATTGTTCCTACGTCAATACCTAGTTCAACAATAGTTTGTGCAACGGCAGGTGATAAGCCAGAAATAATACATTCACAACCCATTAATTTTGTTGCTTTTGTAATTTTGATAAGATGGTTTGCAACAGCAGTATCTACAACTGCAACCCCAGATATATCAAGAATAAAGCTTTGTGCTGAATGGGTAGATATATGGTTAAGTGTATTATCCATAATATTTTGGGCACGTCTAGAATCAATAAGTCCAACGACTGGCAATAATAATAACCCCTCCCAAATTTGAGTAACGGGAGTAGACATTGCCATTAATGTTTTACTTTGTGCCGTTAGTTTATGGTTTACAATTTGCTCATAACTCTGAACAATTATTGTCATGTCCATATGTACTAATTTATTTAAAGCACGTCTTGCTCTATCTAAGTCTTTATGTGATAAACCTATCTCATTTAGCATAATAACAAATAGCCCTAGAAAATGATCTACACCTGCTAAATAAATTTCTTGAGACAGGCCAATACGAGCATGTACTTCACCAACTTTTCTTCTAGAATTAATATATTGATCATTAATATTAGATTCAAAAAACTGTTCCCAGAATCCAAATTGCATCTTTTGTACTCTATTTAACGTACTAGGATCTGCAAAGTATTCATGAAATTCAGGTGTTGTTTTTAACCAGTCATACCAACTATCTACCATCATAGGCATTCTTTCCATTGCATGACTTTTTAGGTTTTTCACATTTTGAATATCTTCTTCTTGGATGCCATATAGTTCACAAAGTTGAGTGGCATTTCTAGAGTTTTCGTGCATAAGGTAGGATAGATTATTTTAAAATCAGAAGATTAATTTTTTGATAAGGTTGAAGTTAATTTCTTCTTTACAAAGAACAAAATAAAATAAATATTCAATCTCTAATTAAACCTATGATTTTTTGGGATAGCTAGTTTTTTCTTAAAAAAAGTAAAAGTCATCACCGTTTAATATCAAATAATAGTTAATAGGGGTTTATATGGCACAGTTTTGTTAATAAAGATTTTGGGTAAAGAATCAATTGTCCGTGTACGCACGGGCTTAACTCCCCTCTATTGATTTTCAATGGAGGGGTTTTATTTTTTGTTAAGGTATAGGTAGCAATTATCAAAAGTTCTTTATTTTGCCTATCCATTATTACAATTTGATAACCTATGTATAGATTAATACTATTATTATTGCTTTTTGCAATACCTACATTTGCACAAGATTCAACATTTAAAAACCCTATTTTACAAGGAGGGTATCCAGACCCATCAATAACTTCTGATGGAGAGTATTATTATATCGTCAATTCTTCTTTTGAGTATTTTCCAGGGTTACCTATTCATAGGAGTAAAGATCTGGTAAATTGGGAATTAATTGGCTACGGATTACACAGAGAAGAACAATGTAATGGCGAAATGAACCTCGTTGATGTTCAGCAAAATGGAGGTATTCATGCACCTACTTTGCGTTATCATGATGGTAAATTCTATATCATTACTACAAACGTTTACAACCCAATAGATGGTTCTCCTACCAAAACAATCAATTTTATTATAACTGCTGATAAAGCAGAAGGACCTTGGTCTGAACCACATATAATTGAAGGTGCACCTGGTATTGATCCAGACTTGTTTTTTGACGACAATGGTGATGTATGGTATTTTGGCGCAAATTCTCCTGAAAATCCAACATACGAAGGAGAAGGAGAAATCTATGGTCAGCAATTAGATTTAAATGAGTGGAAGTTTATTGGTGAACGCCAATACCTTTATAGAGGAGCATGTGGTGGTGTTTGGGTAGAAGGACCGCATATGTATAAGCACGATGGTCTTTATTATTTAATGGTTGCTGAAGGAGGTACGAGTTATAACCATTCTATGATGATTGCTGTAAGTGATGATATTAAAGGAACGTTTGTATCTAATGAGCGTAACCCAATCTTAACTACAAGAAACCTGTCTTATGATAACTGGGTGAACAGTACAGGACATGCTGATATCATTCAATTAAAAGATGGACGTTGGTATATGGTTGCCTTAGGTATTAGAGGTGATGTGCAACGTGCTACCAACATGGGTAGAGAAACTTTCTTAGTACCTGTACAATGGGAAAGAGAACCATTTTGGTGGAAAGAACCAAAGTACGATTGGCCAGTAGTTGCTCCAGAAACAGGTAGAGTGATGAAAAATGAAAAACTTCCATTTACTGATAAAGTACAATATAGAGACGGTTCTTTTAAGGATGATTTTGATACAGATGTTCTAAATTTAGAATGGAATTTTAGAAGAGTACCTTTACCAAATACCTATAGTTTAACTAAAAAAAGTGGTTTTCTTAGAGTTTTTGCAAAACCTGAAATCATAAAAATGAGAGGTCAAGCTAGTTTAATGGGTGTTCGCCAAAGAGAAACAGATTTTGATTATTCTGCAAAAATGCAATTTGCTGGTAAAAAAGAAGGTGTTGAAGCGGGTATAAGTATCTTTCAAAAAGATGATAATTATATTAATATGACTGTTACTAAGCAAAATGGAAAATATGTTTTGAAAGTTGCTGTTGCAGAAAAGAAAGTTGATAAAGTGAAAGTAATTAAGGAGCAAGTGCTTGATAATTATAATAGTACTATTGTATTTAAAGTAGTTTCTAGAGAGAATAAATATCATTTTATGTACTCCCTTGATAATGGTAAATCATTTGCAGAATTTGTTGAAACAAAAGCCGATTACCTTTTAAGCTTTGGTTGGAACAGTGGCTATACAGGTGCGTATTGTGGCGTTTATGTTACAAGTAATGGGAAAGCATCAAAAGAATATGCAGATTTTGATTGGATTGATTACAAAGGATTTGAGCATTAGAATTAACAAATACTCATAAATTAAGTAATCTAAATTATATAATCAGAAAAGGATTAAACTGAAGAGTTTGATCCTTTTTTTGTTTGATATCAATTTTCAGAAAAGAAAAACCATAAAAAATGAGTCAATCTTTTAAAAAATTGACTCATTATTAATAGTACTAAAGTGAAAAATTAGTCGGTTACTGCACCAGAAAAAGTATCATTTAGCCTGTAATTAATCACTCTTTGAGGAATAGTCCATGTGTCATAATACAGTTCAGAGAAATCTACAATATCATTAAAAGCAACAGTAACATTTCCTTCATCATCAGCAAAAACTAAAAGTTTTTGGCAGAAGGCATCTAAACCAAGTCTAGGTGTAGTATGCATTGCTTTTCCTCCAGGAGCAGGTCCTCCAAAAAGAATTAATTGCATTGGATTCATGTCAACACCATATTTTTTAGCGTCTTTCTGATAGTCTACTACAGCAAAAAACTCTGTGTCTCCTTGAGCACCAATTGCTTCATTTAAATTCTTCACTGTCGTTTCAAAATCATATTTTGAAGCAACTGTGTGTATACCAAAATGTTTAGTAACATCTTTTGTAGTAGATGTTACAACACTTTCTTGAGGGAACGCACTTATTACTCGTGTAATATCTTTATTAAAATCTTTTACATCTTCGTCTGTTAATCCATGTCTTTTCTTTAAGAACTCTGCAGAAGTGTAAGCAACTTTGGCTAGAGTAGTATCGGCTTCAGAATAACACAATACCTTATAAGGTAAATCTATTGCAATTAATGGATTCTTCTGAATAAGTTTTGTATTTACTTTTGGGTTAGAGAAAATTGTAACAATAGATGGGGGAGTATAAACACCCTCTTTGCGTGCAAAACGAGCGTGATCAATTTTTGTTACAGGCGTAAAACGTCGAATCTTTTTATCTAGTTCTACTACTTCTTGATCAACTTGTTGTCCGACTTTAGGAACAGCAGGAGGTGTAGAAGAACAAGAATATATACTAATAATAACGAGTGTAATTATTAGGTTTTTTAGATATTTAATAATCATAATGGATCAACTTATTTATAGATTTTTGAATTATATAAATTAATAATAACTGATTATAGGTAGAAAAAAAAGCGTTTTTATACACAGTGATAAATCATATTAAATAGAATGTAATTTATAAAAGTTGAAATAGTACTGATTATGGTAAAGTTGTAGATTAATTAAGTGCTTTTGTTACACTAATTTTGTTCCAATCATTTTAAGACTTCACTTTTTTAATCTTAGTTATGTTTAAATTCTATAAACTTCTACTACCGCTGCTAATTATAGCTTATAATTCAACTTTTGCTACAGAATACTATTTGAGTAGTTCAGAAGGACTAGATCAAAATGATGGGACAATGAATTCACCATGGGCAACCTTAGAAAAGATTAGTTCTACACAACTTAATGCAGGCGATAAAGTTTTTTTTAAAAGAGGGGATCGTTTTAATGGTCATTTTGTTATTAACGGTTCTGGGAATAGTACTGCACATATATTAATTACTTCTTACGGTACTGGTGCTAAACCAATTATTAGTGGTGAAGTAGGAGAACAATTAGGAGGTGATTATAAAGAAGCAATTTTAGTAGAAAATAATGATTATATAATTTTTGAAGATTTAGAAATTCATAATGAAAGACTATTCTCTCGTTCTGGTGTTCCTGATGATGACGCGTATGGAATATTTATCTATAATTCAGGTACATCTAACATGTCGAATCTGATTTTTAGAAACTTAGTATTCAAAAAGGTGTATGCTCCAAAACCAATATTAAAAGACGAAGGAGAAGATGCTTTTAATGGTTTAGAAGTTTCTGGTATTACATTTTATACCACAAAAAATACGGTTGCAGGAAAGGAAAAACACATAAAAGATGTCCTTTTAGAAGATTGTTATTTTTCTGATTTACAACGTTTAGGTGTACATATTAAACATCTTGGAGGAAACGCCGGCGTAGGGAATGACTCTATTAATGCGAATATGAATTTTGTTTTTCGTAATAATGAATTTCATCATACTGGGGGTACATGTATTTTACCAATTAGAACATATAACTGTTTAATAGAAAATAACTTGTTTAATTATCCAGGTGATAATTCTGATCCAAGAATGCCCAATAGAGGTAGCTCTGTATGGACTTGGAGGTGTTTTAATACAATTATTCAATACAATAAATGTTTGCATATTCGTGGGTATTTAGATTCTCATGGTGTACATGTTGATCATGAAAACTACAATACCTTTATTCAATATAATTACATGGAAGATTGTGAAGGAGGTTTTGTAGAAATTTTAGGGGGCAATGTAAATGCTGTTTACCGTTATAATATTAGTAAAAATGATGGTTGGAGATCAAACCCTGGATGGGCAAACAGTAACCACACTATTTGGATTAACGAAAAAGTTCCTGGTGATAATGTCCATCATAGTGATAGTTCATATATCTATAATAATACTGTTTATATGGATAGTGCCTATTCTACTTCTATTGATATCAACGCGAAAAACACTTACATTTTTAATAATATTTTTTATGTAAAAGCAGGAAATATTGGCGGTAAACAAATGGTGATTAAAAATAATGATACACCATTATTTATGTCTAATAACCTTTTTTATGGTACGGTTAGAAGTAGTTTTAAAAACTTAGACAGCAATAAATTTGAAACAGATCCTTCTATAGTCACTTTTGAAGGTGATGATGCTTTTAAGCTATCTGATGAAAGCTCTATTATAGGAAAAGGAGTTGATAAGAAAGGACCTCCAATTCCAGGTGCTGGAACAGGTATATTTAAACACATACCAGCATATCCAGATGTCGACTTTTATGGTCATTTATTAGACCCGTCTTCACGATTAATTGGTGCTGTCAATAGAATGTCAGATCAAGAAGAAAAAGAAATAATTGTTGTTGTTGAGGAGGAAACTGATACGGAAGAAGAAGCTGAAAATGATCAGGACAATACTGATGAGGACCAAGAAGATCCTACAGATGAGGAAGATACTGATCAAGATATTAATAATGATACTGATCAAATTACAGCAATACCAAATCAAGAACAACAGCCAAAGGTAGTGATCTACCCTAATCCAAATAATGATAAGAATGTATTTATTGGTTTCGAAAAACCAGTCAATAATGCACAGGTTACATTTTTAGCAATGGATGGAAAAGTCATACTATCAGAAATTATTAGTGGTGAACTGATAAATATTAAACTTGATAAGTTCAGAAAGGGAATTTATATAGTGCAAATACTAACCAATTATGGTAAACAGGTAGAATTGTTGATCGTGAAATAGTAGAACTTTTACAATCCGAATCCATTTAGAATTTAACAAATATACTCTTGCAGAACTACTAGCTTGGATAGATCGATATGCAATAAAAAACTAGTATCTAGTATCATCTTTACTACATTAAAATATTGTATATTTATTTTGTTGCTAATCATTAGAACAACCCAAAAGAGAACTGCATAATGGATTTTAGTAAAAGAATAGATAGAAAAAAGACTAATTCAATAAAGTGGGATAAATATACCGATAAGGATATTATTGGCTGTGGAACTGCGGATATGGATTTTACATCTTCTGTTGATGTTAAAAATGCACTTATAAAAAGGGCCGAGATAGGCATATTTGGTTATGAATATAAGTCTGAAAATTACTTTCAATCTATTATTAACTGGAACAAAAAATTATATGATTGGGAAGTTAAAAAAGAATGGATATCAAATTCTCCTGGTATTTGGGCAGGAATAAGAATAGCCATTGATACATTTTCACAACCCGAAGACTTAATTCTTTCTCACTCTCCAACTTTTCACCCAATAGACGAAATCATTCAGCAAAGTAAAAGAAAAGCTGTGAAAAGTAATTTGCGAATACAAGGCAATAAATACGAAATAGATTTTGAAGATTTTGAGCACAAATTACGACTTGGCGTTAAAATTTTTGTATTAGTAAACCCTCATAACCCCACCGGTAGAGTATTTAGTAGACAAGAGTTAATTAGAATAGGGGAGTTATGTAAAAAATACAATGTTTTAGTACTTTCTGATGAAGTATATGGCCCATTGGCATTTAAAGAATTTGAGCATACACCTTTTTCTTCACTAAGTGATTTTTCAAATTTCTCCATAACTTTTAATGCTGTAAGTAAACCATTTAATTTACAAGGACTAACACACGCAATTCTTATCATTCCGAACAAAGAATTATATACTAAATATTCGACCGCTTTGTCAGGATATGATTTTGACTTCGCTACAAATGTTTTTAGCCTTGTAGGAGTAGAAGCAGCTTATACTTATGGTTGGGATTGGTTACAAGAATTAAAAAATCAATTGAAATACAATATTGATTATTGTGAAACATTTGTTGCAGAGAATTTACCCAAACTCAAAGTATTTAAACCTGAAGGATTATTTTTGGTCTGGATTGACTTTAGTCAATTACATTTAGACTATGAGCAGTTAGAAGAATTGTTTATTTCAAAATCAAAACTAGCGCCAACATTTGGGAAAGTTTTTGGAAATGAATACTCAAATTTTGTAAGATTAAATTTTGGTTGTTCTTCAGAAAGGTGGGAAGAAATATTAGTAAGGTTGCAAAAAGGTATAAATGCTATAGAGGATATTTAAAATTTGGAACTCATAATGTATTTTTCACCTCTAAAACCTTTGCTTCAATTATTTATTCACTTTCGTGTTGCCTTTTGATAACGGTTAAAATTAACAAAGCGAATGACTATGAAAATAGATGTATTGAAGTTTGTATTTAATTTGGTTTATCAACACCTTAGCTAGGTTAAATATAAATATTAAAATGTTTGTTTGTTGTTGTGATTTACTAAATTTTTTTATTACACAATGATGCTCCATTTGAGGTAACCAGTTTTATCACAAAGGGAATTCGATGGCAGACAATGTATTTTGATAATACAAGGTGGTTGATAAATCCTAAAGGAGACAAAGTTTATGCTGTTAAGATAAATTTTGGTTGGCATTTATTTGAAATGTGAGATTTTAATCCAATCTACTATAGAAGACAACTAACTTATGCATCAATCTTAGTTAAAAAATCACAACTATCTCAATAAAAATTATTTACTATCTAAGAAAATGAAATGTAGTTTTATATAAATAGTGATTTATAAAAGAAAGTTTTGCAAAATTTATGTACTTAACAACTGCAACGATTTATAAACGAATTGCTACTATGCAAACTATTAATTTTAACGATACGCTTAACGATCAAAATGTATCAACATTCGCAAGTCACGAAGGGAAACCTCAGTATTTTATTGATAAAGTTAATCAGATACAACTACAAGAAAGGATAAGCTATTCTTCAAGGTTAGACTTTGAAATCTTATTACTTAATTTTTAATGTTGTTACAATACTATTCTCTTAGATTAAATTATCATGAAAAACCTTCAGCTCTACCATAGAAAAGTCATACAACGACTCATAGAAGAAAAGCGCTATTCCGTTGCAGAAATTGCAGAAGGTTTAGAAGTGTCTCCTTCCACAATCTATCGTGAGTTGAAAAGAAATACGAACCCAAAGACTAAAAAATATACTGCTGAGTATGCTCATAAGATATACTTAGCAAGAAAGAAATACGCAGGATCTAAAAAGAAAAATCCATTTAATCAGAGTCCGAGAAGGAAAAATGATTATGAACTTTATGCAGAAAGAAAATATATTTATTGGTATTCTGATAAGTATTATAAAATAAAATTACCAGATAGATGGAAATGGAAAGATGGCTTTCATGTTCCAAAAAGATATGCTTACCGAATAGGTAAAAAGTATTTCCACTACAACGGTGATTGGGAACTCTATGATTTATGGATGGAGCAAATGAATTTCCTCATTAAACAAAAGTCAGTAATAGCATCCAGACCAAAATATTATTGGATGCGTACCTTAATCAAAAACGAAACAACATTTACACTTTGGAAAAACCCAACTACCGAGGTGAAACAGAAGAAATGCGTCTAACCCTTTCTTATTTGCTCCTTCACAACTAAAACTCCCCTCACTTCTTACAATTTTTTCAAGTTGATATCCCTTAAAGGGATTTTTTTATGGCCAAATTTTCTTAGCCGACTGTTTTATTTTCATTTTGAGAAGATGAAAGGGAAGAATTGCATTTGCTCACGAATTGATTTTGAAATTTTATTTTCAGAATCCGATTGAGAAATTTAATCTTCTAAGTGTCAGTGAGTAGATATTTTTATCTTGATGGTTGTTAATTGATGTATGAGATTTGTTTTTCAATTCTATTATCAACAACTTACTTATGGTTAATGAACTTCTTCTTTCTGGCGACTAAAACTTCAATAAAGCAAACTTATATCTCCATTAATAGTAGTGTGTTAACAATTGGATAACTGCAGTATATATTACTTTAAAAATATATTCAACAACTTTTACAGTAGGGAATATTGAAGAGATTGCTTATATATCGCCTTATTCATTGAATTAAAATAGATAAAAATTTAAAAAATATAAACGGTAATACGTTTGTATATTGTTGTGTGTCATTAACAAAATTGAATACAAAAAACTATAATGACTGAAGAAGAGAAAGAAACCAAAAAAGAGAATTTTATAGAGTGGACAACATTCATTGAAGACAGAGTTGATGAATGGTCTAAATCTATTAAAGTTGATTTATCAAATAAATTGAACTATTCTCCTGATTCTCTTATCATAATAGAGGATTATATCTTGAGTAATTTCACTAAAGACTCGTTGTCTGATGAAAAATGTAAAATGCAAATTGATGCGACTATATCTTATTATGCTGAAACACTATTAAGAAGCCTACCTGAAAGTACTTGGTTCTTAGATATTGATGACGAATCAAGTTATTATTACAATTTACCTTCAATTAAAACGCCAATCGGAGCAATGATTTGCCCACACAAATTGTTACCAAGGATAATTCATAAGAACAAAGGGACTTTTCTGTTTGATTTCTACAATAAACGACTTGGATTTATACAAAACCCAGAAACATATTAGTAAATAAAACGAACACACAACAATGGCTATAATTAATACGGGTTTTGGTTCTTAACCCCAAATTAAGAGCTTTTAACCAAGTCCGCCAAATTTTTTGATTTGGCTTTAAAACAAAAAAGATAAAACAAAATAAAAAGTTTTGGCTAAGTGCTTAATCGAAAGTTCACTACTTTTAATTCCCGTACTAATCATAGCCGAGACGTTAGCGATAAAATTTATGATCAAGTTCAGTTTTATAAACAAAGTAGTTAGATTCATTTTAGTTTTCTATCTTTTTCTAACTGCATGTAATTCAAAGGAAATAGCTATGAATAAAATAGATTATTATCATTGTTCATCAGATTTTGGAGATGTTGATAATTCTATTTTGTTAGTTAAACTAGATTCTATTAAAAGAAGAATTGCTTTTAAAAATCTTGTGGAAGACAAAGAAAATTCAACTGATATCAATTCTGCAATAAGAATGTTAACTGATTACCTTGAAAAATCGAATATAAATATTGAAAGGCTTCATTTATTTGATGTAGATGTAAATGATTATCCTTTTGTGATTTTTGAAATTCAGGATTTAGAATCTTATATCTTTTTACATAATTGGGAAAAACAAAACAAATTAGTAATAGGTGAATTGGATGAAAGAGGTAAATTAATCGTTCCTCCAAAATGGTCTGTAAATAATTTAGATTGCTTCTTTTCAGTAAATTTAGAAACAAAAGAAATAATGAGGTTCCAGTAATAAAATCGCTAACAATAGGCATAGTTTACAGGCATCATGCTACGCAATCTGCCTGCGGCACCATGCCCGAGTTGTTACCAGCCATTGAATGAAAGAGATTAGCGAACATATTGAACTAAAATTCTATGAAGTCTTGAAACACAAAATAAGTATTCAAGACTTTGAAAAGTGGGTATATGAAACGAAGGAGCTTGAATTAGAATTACTTGAAGACATATATACAGATTTAATCTCTTTAAATTATAAAACAAAATACAACGCTTTGGCTCAGTACAGAATTGAAAGTTCATTGCTTTCTATTACCCTAGACTAAACGTTGGCAACAATAATCTTAAACAACTATTTAAAGTGACAAACTATTTAAAAAACACATATAATAATACCTCTTTAAAAAATATTGAATTATTAATTGAATATTTAAAAAAAATCGGTGGTAAACCATTATTAATTGCATGTAGGAGACAAAATGCGTTTAAATTATCTTGGACTAGTAGAGACAAGATGTTAATAAGTAGATGTCATATACAAAATGCAGTAGATTATTTGGAATATATTAAGACTGATTACTCTGAAAAACAGATAAAAGTTGTTATTGCAGATCTTGCTAGTCATATTAAAACACTAGACAAAAATGAGGACGTAGATTTCATTCTTATGAGTACTAATACTTTACCTTCAGCAATACATTTTGATATCGCAACCAAATTGTTTTTTAATCATCAAATTAGAGAACAGAATCAGGATAATTATTCAACTGATATCTTAACTCTTTACTCAATACGACTAGCTTTAGAAAGTCGAGTTAGAGGGCTATTAGGAATAGATTACGCTGTAAGTAAAGGTAAAAATATTGGTTTATCGACATTGATAAAAATATCTAAAAACCTTACAACTATTGAATATTCAAAAGAAATTGATTGGGGTGAAATTGATTGGATTAATAAATGGTTAAATCATAATATGCATAGGCATATAAGACCATACCCTTGGTCAATTTTTCAAGCATTAGAATCATTAAAGTTTTTCATTGATCCTAAAGATCCACTGATAAAAGATGGCAGGAAAATATATTCTTTTTATAGTACCACATATGTTGAGGATGAATCATCTTATGAAAAAGAAGTTGAAACTAAATTAAAGAATCAATACCCTGACATCGAAATAAAATGGAGTTACAAAAAAGAAATACTAAAAAGTACAGTTGCCAACAATCGCTGAAACTTCAGCCATCGGGTGACGCACTCGCTGACCGCAGTTTAGCAAATTCGTTGGCATTCATTTTAGTATTAAAAAAATATAAAAAACTAAGCTATGATTAAAAGAAACATGTCCTCTATATTGACCATTCTTGCAATGGTTCTTTTATTAAATTCTACAGATTTTTCAAAACTCGATATAAATTCTGAAGATTCTTGGGAAAGTATTTCAGCTTTACTAATAATTATTGCATCAATCGCTCTTATTATCTTCAACGAATCGACAGGTAAGTCGAAGCATTGAACAATAAAAAAACAGTAACGAAATGCCAACAATGGCTATAATTAATTGTGGCTTTGTCCTAAACTTAAACTTTATTACTTTTAATTCGGCATGATTCCATAACGAAATCATAGCCCTGAACCGTTACCTGCAAGCTGAACAGAACGAAATGAACAAAATAGCAATATTGTACCAAGATCAACTTCCACCCACAAAGGATGGAGTTCAAAAACCTATGAAACCAGGAGGTTATTCTGATAGCGGAGCAGATATTGCATTTGAACTATTGGAAAACAATGTTAATGTAGTTACACCTGTTAAAAATCCAAATCAAAACAATGATAAGGATTGGGTTTTTCCAGACACGAGAATAGGGATTGAGACCGCATTACAAAAAGGAGCAAAAATCTTTTGGTTAAATACAGTTTTATATCGACACCATGTGATAGAAAATTATTTTGGTAGAGGACTGGAAATTGTAGGGCATGCACCTAAATCAGTTGATGTATATGATGACAAAATATTCACCAATAGCTTATTGAAATCCAATAATATCCCTATTCCTAAAAACGAGCTTATCACTATTGAGAACTACAATGATTTATCATTAGAATTGGAATTTCCATTGGTTCTAAAACCCATTAGAGGAAGAGGAAGTCAAGGCGTTACAAAAATTGACAATCGCAATGAACTCATAGAAAATTTGACCAAGATTTTTTCAGAAAAAAGTTACGGAAACGCAGTTTATGTTGAACAATATTTAAACGGACAGGAAATTACAATTACAGTAATGCCTCAAGGAAATTATGTGATTAATAACAACGAGGAATATTTTAATAGACCTTGGTGCTTACCTGCGGTCAAACGATTTAATCATATTGACGGAATCGCACCTTACAACGGAATAGTAGCTGTGATGGAAAATAGTGAGGTTTTGAGCGATGATGAGCTACAGACAGCTGAAATTCAAGAAGCGTATGGGCATTGTGTCAAATCAGCCGAACTAATTGGAATAAAAGCACCGATTAGAATAGATTGCAGGGCAAATGAACAAGGGAAATACTTCTTATTTGACCTAAATATGAAACCGAATATAACTGGACCATCAAGAACTCATAGAAATAACCAAGATAGTCTGACTTTACTTTCTGCCAAAAAAATCGGATGGAATTACTTTGATTTATTGAATAATATGTTGAAGCAAAAATGGAAAGCCAGCAGGTAACAATATTTAAAAATAATAGCGGTTTAATCGCTAAAACAAAATTAAATGAATACAAAAAAGTCTGTGTTTAACCGAAAAGTTGGTGCATGTAAATCCGCTACTATTCTTATACTAGACCGTTGTGCATCACGACCATTAGAAATGAAAAAATATTTAATTTTTTTATTAGAATTTGTAGCGTTATCAAGCTTTAGTCAGACAAGAGAGGCATTTAATAATATTGATATTGTAGAAAATAAAGTCATTCAAACAACTGATATTTATAAATCTATAGTCGACTCAACTATTGCTGAAGTATTAAGAATCGATGAGTATCTTTCAAAAAATCAAAATAGTATTGAACAACAAGCATTAACCTATAATTCTAATAAACCAGTCAAAGTTTATAATAATAAGTGGCCAGAAATGCTTGTTACTGAAATAAATATTCTTAGGCGATCAAATGGACAAATATTTTATTATGCTGAATTACCTATAAGTGAATCAGGGGATTGGTCAATAATGTATACTCATTATTTCGATATTAACGGAAATGTTATTGCATTCAAAAGAGAAGCAAACTTCTTTAACACCTTATGTGGTGATGATTTAGTAAATGAAACTTCAATATACATATTCGATAAAAATCATACTTTGATTTCAAAGTCTTACAGTTTATCAGATTCACAAATGCAAGGTATTATTAATGATAAAGATTGTATGTTCAATTACGACTATGAATATATAATAATGGAATCATTAGAAGATATTGTAAACTAAGATGCATAACAACAGCTAAAACAGCAAGTCTCGGTCGACGCGCCCAATGCTCTAAACTTAAGATGTTAAATAGCCAATTTCCTATTAAAATGATACTTTCTTCGATTTCTTTTATTTTTAATTCTTTCAAAAGACCTCTCCATTTTTATTGGAACTTTTGATCGTCTGATAAGTGTCAGTGTATCGTCAATTATCTTTTTAGGAACACGTTTATACATTCTCATTTTAATGTAAAAACTTTTAAAAATACCCGTTGCTATATTTTTATTTATCTTGTATTCGTACTTGTTTTTTTGATCGTTTTTCAATGCCGTTTCAATAATTAAAACCTGATTCAAATTGGCTAAAAATATAGTAGCATAAAATTCTAATAGTACACCATTTGCTGATTTTGAAGAGAAGTTTTCTAGTTGTAAACTAGATTTGATATATCCATAATAAGTTTCAATACCCCATCTTTTATAATATAGTTCTTTGAGTTCTATTATGGAGAACTCCGTGTTTGTCAAAAGATATTCTATTTCTCCACTTTTCAATTTTACTTTGACGATTCTACATGAAATATTGTCTCTGTCTTTCCTCTTAAAAATAATTGTATTATTAATCACATTTGAATTTACAAACTCGATAACTTCTTTATTTAAGGATGCTTTTGTTCGAATTAAAAACAACATTTTATTTTTTAATATAGACTCAATAATATTGATGTTTGCGTATCCTCTATCTAATATTATAACAGGCTCAACAATATGATTATCAATAGATGTAATGAATATTTCCCCTAATTCATTACTATCTGGTAGTTGAATCACACTTCCATCAACAGCATGTAATTGGTATTTATTTTTATAAAACGTGTTTTTTTTTCATAATAAAAGTCTAAAATTTCTTGATTTAGGAATTGAAATACAGCAGGATTAATTTTTAATTTAGCCTTACTAAATGTCTGAGGAGAACATATTTTTAAGGTACCGTTATTCGAGAAAAATTGAACTAGTTCAACCATAGTTGTTTTTGTAACTCTACCTATTAAAATGAAAATTATATCGACAAAACTAATCACTCTATTCCGTGTAAAATCTTTTGCTTCTACCTTAAAATTATTGAGTACTTCATCTGATTTAATTAAAGTGTTCAGATAGTTTATAAATTGGGATATTGTTCTGTTTTTCATTTCAGTCTTACAAATTATATTAGTATAATTGTAAAGAGAGGAGAAACATTGAAATCGTTGAAAAATGAAATGTTAAATCCTTAAGTTTAGAGCATTGGCCGACGCGTCCTCGCTCGCAGTTTAGCAATTTCGTTGTGTGCAAGCTGAAAATAAACAAAGAAACCAAAGAACATCACAACAATAATTACTGAAAATTAATAGAAAATAAAGGTGCTTCAATTTGAATATATCATACTATTTTTAACCTACACAGCTTTGATACTTTCTTTGTTTTTACAGATACTGTGCTACAAAAGGAACTTGGAGAAACGTGAAACCATTGGCCTAACAATTTCGCTGATACTCCTGCTCATTTCAATGGGCATATCACCTTTGTTACCGGCCGAAAAAACGACCACCATTTCTACATTACTATGTATGATCTTGGTAGCCATAGCTACATTCCTAGATACTTTGAGTCAGCAAAAGCATTCCATCTCATCCCTATTCAAAAAGATAAAAATTGCACTTTCAATAGCGTTAGCGGTTATTGTGATTGTATCTAAATTTATGGGGCCCATGGTTTTTGCCCAATGGGCTGTGGTTGGATTTTTAATTACTTCTATAGTGATATCGATGTTGATTACCAGCCAAACCAAACCTATTCAACAATTTCAACATATGGAGAAATCAAACAGGGTTTTTGCTCTAACTTTTTTGATACTTGTACCTGTTTACCTCATTTTCCATTACGCTTTTGAAGAAGAATATCAACAATTACAAATAGGTTTTCTACTGTATTTTGCCTTTATCGCATTGGCTGTTCGTAAAATTTATGACGACTTGCAAAGGTTATCCCTATTAAAAAAAGATTTATCACCCAATGAACAACACTTCAAGAACTATGCACTTACAGCACGGGAACAAGAAGTTGCCACCCTACTCCACAAGGGAATGACCTATCAGAATATTGCTGATCAGCTTTTTATTTCACTTCCTACCGTCAAAACCCACGCTAGCAACGTGTATAAAAAATGTGGTGTAAAGACTCGAAATGAATTAGTAAACTTACTTACAAGTAACTAATTGATTATCAATACTCATACTTTTGTATGAAATCCCGATTAGGGGATTAAATCCTACGCTTTCCCGATTGCCCACCCCGCAGTGACCAGATAATTTTGCTTCAAAAATTTAGAATGAAGAAGTATAAATTATTGCTCATTGTAATCATTGAATTTAGTTGCATTCGCTCCAATGCTCAAGATTTGGCATTGCATTCCCAAAATTCTCAGAGACTAATTATCGGTAGTCGGGAAGATTCATCCAAAAGTAAAAACACTAAGTATTTTATTGCTTACGATTTTGGGGAAGCCGCTTTTAACAAATTCAAATCGTTGGGAAGCGAGATTGGTGTTCGGTTTAAAAATGACCACCTTTTAAGACTTGCTTATACCAATCTTCACCTATCCGAAGAACACCTGTCTTCTAATTTCGCAAAAGCCGTAGATGGTGAAAAAGTAAAAGGAAAGCAGGTTGGTTATGAGGTGTTTTATGATTTTCCTGTTTTTGCAAAAGGACTATATGTCAGTCCTTCAATGGGCTATTACACGCACGAGTACCAACACACCCAATTGGATGAACAGCTCAATAATTCATCCTTCACTTTTGGTTCAGCCATCAGCTACACTGAAACCGACTTATTCAAAATAAAGGGTTTGTATTATCGTTTTTCTATACCACTGAGATTTCACCTCACCCCAATAGAAGAAACCCAATTGGGCGATACTACAATTAACAGCAATACATTTGATAACAGTATTTGTTTTTTTATCGGTTATGAATTTTGATTTTATGAGACATTATATCCTATTTATCGTGATAATCTATTTTTGTGCTTCCACTGTTAAGTCTCAAGATGCTAGTTCAACTAAACAAAGGCTAGATTTTGCCAAAATGTACTTAGAAGTCGGTGGCACTTATTTCCCCTCTTTTACTGGTAATCAATTGGCAGATGGTATTGTGAGTCATTTTGAATCCTCAGCTACCATCAACCCATATCTAACATGGGGTGCTTTCCATTTTTGGGGTCATACTGAGTTCTATGTTACATTCCCTTTAGGACAAATAAATTTGGACAGTGAGCATGCAAACCACGAGCTTTCACATTCGGTAGCCACAGGAGCAAGAATATATCCTTGGGCCATAACAGAAGGAAAATTACGTCCCTATATTGGGCTTAATTGGGGAGCACAGTCGTATAAGCAAGTGCTACCTCCAGATGAAAATCAACCCGAAATTTCAAAAGACTTTATGCTAAATTTTGATGTAGGGCTTTTGTATTACCATAAGAAGTTGGCCTTTAGATTGGGTGTAAATTATTTCAGCGATACCGAATGGCAATACCCGCTAAGTAGAACAGAAATGGTAGAAATTAAAACTCCTCAATTTTCTGCACAATTAGGTGTACTTTATTCATTTGATGTTACCAAAAACAACACACAAGAAAATAGAGATCTTTGGAACAGCTATCCACAAGTTTCAGAATTATCCTATGATGCTAATTCATTTGGAGATTTCTTTATTGGAGCTGGCCCATCACAATCGTTTTCGCTTTCTAACTCTAAACACAATGCTGACCATTACCCATATTTAGAGCAAAAGATATCTTCTTCTGCTTATATTGATTTAGCGTTGGGGTATCATTTTAACAAAGCGAATTTATTCATTGCTCTATCATTTCGGAACCCCATTTATGAAACCGAAGGATATGGCACCAAACAAATCATCAACAAGACTTCATTGGCAATAGAGATCAATAAATTTTTAACCGACTACTCTGGATTTGCGCCATATATAGGAATAAATGCGTCATACGACAGAATAGGTTATGAAGTGAATACTGATGGTATGATGACACAAGAACCAATATCAACGACAATTGAACCGGGGCTAACGTTTGGATGGGATATTGTACCGGGTAAAACAAATGAAGCTCTTATCCTAAGAACCAATTTGAGGTGGTATCCATTTTCTGAGTTTGAAGTAAATGGAGAAAAGTTTAATTTTAGTCAATTGGAGTATAACTTAATTCAAGTTGTTTTCTATCCTGAAAGACTTAAAAAAAGGAAATAAAGACAGCACACAACACCATGGCTATACTGCATATCCTGAGGGATACGCAGCATAGCCATGGTGTTAGAGGGCAGTGATAAAACGATGGACAATGATGATAAACAGATTGATAATAATCTTCTTCCTTTGCTTAATAAACATGAATCTGCATGGGCAAAATGTATTGCAGTTTTCAATCGAAAGCGGAGAAGCTATTAAGTCACCGATTGAATCGAGCGTTTTATTAAAATTTCCTGATGGTCGTATTTCAAAATTGTACTCAGACTCTAAATCAAAATACGATTTCATTGATAAAGAATATTTTACTTCAAAAGGGAAATATATTCTTTCAATTTATTTCATTGCTGAGAAATACGGACAAGATTCGATTGAATATGATTTTGAGCTCAATGGAGATGAAATAAAAACTACAATTTCAGTAAATTTTGATTTTAAGGAACGACTTATTGAAAAAGGGAACATATATGAAAAAGGAGAAGAAGTTCTAAATGGATATGTTCGAATTAATAAATACTATAATGCACCCAAGACAATTGAGCTTTCGATTGACAATGAGAATATTGGAACTGAATATTACAACGGACCTTTCTTTAAGATTAAGAACAACTCGACAGACACGTTATATGGAGAACATTTGCCCGGTTATTTCTGGGGGACATTATCATATTTAAGAAACGATTCAACACTCATGACAAGAATTGGAATACTTGATTATAATTTTATAGATTCACCACCATTATATCCTGACTCTACAAAAATCACATCTGTTGGGTCATTTGGATTGAGAAATAAACTTGTCCCTTTTGATTACAGATTCGAAGTATTGCTGGCAAAAAAGTGGCAATCAACCGGAATAGGAATTTATGAAGAGCATAAGAGCTTTTCTTGGTGGGCTGGAACGAAAGAATTTTATAAATTGGATTTAGATTTTAAAATTGAATAAACACCGAACCTCTAACAATATGTTTAGGAAATCGCCGGATAGTATATTATTAATGCTTTGTAGCTCGTCTCTAATTCATTTTGGTTTGATAAGTGTGAGCTTCAAAGTTGGCAACATTTCATACATTTAACTTTTAGCGTTAATTACTAAATAAATGAAAATAACAATTTTAATACTTTCATCGATTTTAACATTAGCAAATGTAGCATTTGGCCAACTAGATAGTATCTACGATCAAGGTGTTTATAGAACTTTCATTGTTCACAAGCCAGCAGGTTACTCTACCTCTAACAAATATCCACTTGTCCTTAATTTACATGGTCTTAGTTCAAGTGCATCCTTTCAACAAGCCTACACGCAGTTTAACAATGTAGCAGACTCTTTAGGCTTTATAGTTGTCTACCCAAATGCTGAGTCAAATTCTTGGACAACAATCGGCAACTCTGACGTAGACTTTCTCTCGAATTTGGTAGACTCCATTCGCACAGAATATTCGAATAACAGTTGTTTGTTTGTTACAGGTTTTTCACAAGGTGGTTTTATGACTTATAAATTTGCTAACAATACACCTCATGCTGTTACAGCTATAGCAGTTGGATCAGGAAACATGTCTACAGCCCTTCAAAACGCTTCCTCTTCCGCTCCCAAGATACCCATCATGCATTTTCACGGCACTGATGACAACATCGTTTCCTACGGAGGAACAACATTAATTTCTCCTGTAATCAATACTATTCAATGGTGGGTAGACCACAATAACTGCAACACCACACCAATAATTACTCCTATGCCGGACCTTAACCCTACCGATAATTCAACAGTTGAAAAATATTACTACGGAAATGGAGAGAATGATACTGAAGTTACTTTTTACAAAGTTATTGATGGAGGTCATACTTGGAGTGGTTCAACGCCAATTCCCACTTTTGGATCTACCAATCAAGATATAAATCAAAGCGCCATAATTGGAAGCTTTTTTGCAGATTTCTGTTCAATACCACTTGGAATTAGTGAAGAGAACAGTAATGACTCTGTCAACCTTTATCCAAATCCATTTGACAACCAACTAATTATTCAACTTACACCAAACAAAGTCTACACATTAATTCTTTACGACAATCTTTTACGCCAAATATTAAAAGAGACCTTTTATGGTAATTCAACTATAAATACTGATTATATACCTAACGGAATATATTTTTATGAAATACGAAACACTGAAAAACAATTAAAGACTGGTAAGGTCATTAAAAATTAAATTTCTGAACAAAAAACTGCGATCAACAGCTATACACAATCGCCATGCGTATAGCCAATCCGTTGTAAAGTATTGAAAATTTTTAAACAACACATTGAGGTACATTAATTTGAAGAATCTAAAAGAAATATGGTATGATTTAACGGCAACTTACATATCTGATGTAGAACTGATTGATGAACTATGGTGTGAGATTAATATAAACTACTCAAATAAAAACAGAGAGTATCACAACCTGAGTCACTTAGCGTACATGATTGAGTTGGCGTTTGAATACAAATCAAAAATAGTGGATTTCGATACGCTACTATTTTCAATTTTCTATCACGATATTATTTACAACTCAAAACGTTCAGATAACGAATTAGAAAGTGCTAAAATAGCTAGTAATAGATTGAAAAGACTTGGCTTTCTCAACGATAGAGTAGATAAATGTTACGAACAAATCTTGGCAACAAAAAACCATCAGTATAACACGGAATCTGATACTAATTTCCTTCTAGATTTCGACCTTGCTATTTTAGGAGATGAGCCTCAAAAATATTTAGATTATACAAAGAAAATAAGAAAAGAATACTCGATTTATCCTGACTTCTTGTACAATATGGGAAGAAAGAAAGTTCTAAAACATTTTCTTGAAATGGATAAAATATTCAAAACTTCTGAGTTTAAAACAAACTTTGAGCAACAAGCACGCAAAAACTTAATAACTGAATTAGAAAATAAATAATACCATTACATAATTGATGTTTATAGTGTATATACAGAGAGTAAGGGACCATAGATATAATTTTAGCAAAAGCATAATCAAACATTAGTGGGTTTATCTTTTTAGAGATCGTACTATTTATGTTTTCTCTTCTAAATATGTTTCTATTTTATATCTTTGAAGGAAGGTGATAACAATTTTCACTTTATACAAATTGTGTAAGATTTAAATGATAATCTTAACTTTTTTGATTAAAAAAAGGGTTTCCACTTTTTTAGAATCTAAAATTTATTTTTTATGAAATGCAAGAAGATAAAATAAAACTATTATTGAAATTTGGTGAAAGTAAATATATCAATGATATGTATTACAATGAATATTTATATTTTAGCCCTATAGATAACTTTATTAAATATGAACAAGATACTGCAAATAGAAATGACCTTGATGAAGGAGTTCTAGAACTAATTAAGGGAGATAGCATAGAGTTATCTGATGATAATGGAAACCAAGTTTCATTTAATAAAAAAAACAATGATAAATTGAAACTTAACTTTAAAGTTAAGGAAAATGAAATGCCGTATTTAATTTGTTGTTTTTATTTAATAGAAATTGATTCTAATAGCGATGAGCATATTGAGAAATTTGATAAAAAAGTATATGAATTTGGAACATCAGCAATTGCATATAAAAATTATCATTTTATAAAGAATTCTATTTTTGAAAGTATACGAAAAATCGATCCATCATCATCTGTTCAAATCGAGAAAGTTAATTATTATGATAAAGAAAGTTATAATGGTAAACTTGGGTATTTTCACAAGGCTAAACAATATGAATATCAGAAAGAATTCAGAATTTTAATCAAAAGTGAAAAATTAAAAGGAAGACCATTAAAATTGGAAATACCTAAACTTATAAAGTTTTCAACTTTAATTACTGAAGTAATTGATCTCAAAATAGTCCCTTAAATATTGAACTCTATAACAGCTAAAACTCCATATTTGGGTAATGTTCTCTCACAGGTTGATTATCTAATAACAAAAATTTAAAAATGAAACAAAGCTTAGCATATTATATCATACTCTTGGTTATAAAATTAAAAGGAATTAAAAGAGACTTTAGTAAGGTACCAATAGATTTCAAAAAGATTAGGAAAGAAGATGTTAAGCTACCAAATAATCGTTTTTTCAAGAGACATATACTGCAAAAAATTAAAGTTTTAGAATCCTTAATTACAGAAATAGGATGTGTAGAAAAAGCTGATAAATTACTAATTTTTATTCATGGAGGTGCATTTATTTCTGGCCCTACTCAACATCATTGGGATACAATAAAAGAAATTGCAATAAAAACGAACTATACAATTTGGATGTGTGATTATCCAAAAGCACCAGAAAATCAGATAGCAAAAATCTCTGAAAATATTGATGCAATATATTCTAAAGCACTAAAGAATTATCAACCAAACCATATTGCTATTATCGGAGATTCTGTTGGGGGTACTTTAGCTACTGCATTAATTCAGCGTTTAAGAATAAATGAAATTGAATTACCAGCTAAATTAATTCTTGTTTCTCCTGTAATGGATGCTAGTATGTCTAATCCAGAAATTAATACTTTTGAAAAATTAGACCCAATGCTTTCAAGAGCTGGAGTATTGAGTGCAAAAAAGATGTGTGCAGGCACCATGGATTTGAAAGACCCTATGATTTCTCCTTTGTATGGAGACTTTGAAGGGTTTCCTGAAACAACCTTGTTTCTTTCTCAAAACGACATTATGTATCCAGATACAAAATTGGTCGAATTAAAGATGAAGAAAGCCAATGTAAATCTAGAAGTTATTGAAGGAAAAAACATGCCACATATTTGGCCTTTTCTTCCTGTAATGAAAGAAGCACAAGACTCCTTAAATGATATAATTCGAAGATTAATCACTATCTAAAACCATTAAGAAATACATAAAAATAGCAGGATTGTACACAATTTATTTTTTTATTGGAGTGCGTAGATAAATAGAGTATCGTTGTCTTTAATCAATAATTAACAGACAAGAAATGAGACGTATTGCCTTATATATTACGATGTGCATTCTTTTTCCTTTGTACCTTACAGCTCAAGAAAATGAAAAACCTAATGTTTTAATGATTGCTGTAGACGATTTAAACGATTGGGTAGGTGTTCTTGGAGGTCATCCACAAGTAAAAACGCCTAATATTGACAAGTTAGCCAATCAAGGTATTTTATTTACAAACGCACATTGTCAGGCACCAATTTGTGGTCCTTCAAGGGCTAGTTTATTAACAGGTATGTATCCAACAACTACAGGTAATTATGTTCAATTAGAGGACACCGTTATTAAAAAAGCAAATACGGTGGTACAAGAAGCGATCTACCTTCCAGACTATTTTGAACAAAATGGATACACTTCTATAGGTGTTGGTAAGATTTTCCATAGGGGTGACGACCAGCATGTTTTTGATGTTTATGGAGATAAGTTCGATACCTATGGCCCTTACCCTAAAAAGCATTTTAATTACAATCCAGAATGGTTTGGAAAACCAAAAGGAACGGTAACAGATTGGGGCAAGTTTCCAGAAAAAGATAGAGAAACAGGCGATTTTCAATCAGCAAAATGGGCAGTAAATCAATTACAACAAAAACATGATAAGCCATTTTTTATGGCAGTCGGTTTTGTAAGACCTCATGTACCTTGGTATGTTCCTGCAAAATGGTTTACTCCATTTCCAATAAATGATATTGTTTTACCTCCATATAAAAAAGATGATTTACAAGATGTACCGACTTTAGGTAGGCAAATAGCAGATGTCCCAATGATGCCAACTACAGAGGAACTTATTCAAAGAGGACAATGGAAAGAGGCAGTTCAAGCATATTTAGCCTGTATTTATTTTGTGGATGCTCAGATAGGTAAAGTCTTAAATGCTTTAGAAGAATCGGTATATGCAGACAACACCATTGTTGTTTTATTTTCAGATCATGGGTATCACTTGGGAGAGAAGAATAGGTTTGCAAAACAAGCATTATGGACAAGAGATACACGTTCTGTACTTGCGTTTAAATTACCTAAAAATACAGGCAGTAAAGTAACTAATGAACCTGTTCAACTAGTAGATATTTACCCAACATTATTAGAGTTGGCAGGGTTAACAGAAAACAAGAAAAATGATGGGCATTCTTTAGTGCCGTTAATGGGAAATACTTACGTGAAGTGGAATCACGTTGCCATAACATCCTATGGTAAAAACAATATAGCGGTAACAGATAAAAAGTATAAGTTTATTCAATATGAAGATGGCACTCAAGAATTATACAACCTTGTAGACGATCCTAATGAATGGAATAATATTGCTGAATTAGACACATCGGAACAAATTATCAAAAAGTTAATAAAAGAGATTCCTAAAAAGCAGGCTCCTTTATCAAAGTATTGTGATTATAAGGTTAATAGTTATTTCAAAAAATTAGATAAAGCTTCAAAATAAGTTTTTGATTACTACGTTTTCTTTTAAAATAATAGGCATTTTTTAAGCTATACAATCGTAATAAAGAAAAAGAAAACAAGCAGTAGAATAATAATGATGATGTACATGTATTTGAACAATAGTTCCCATTTTGCCTCAATAATTGTACAAATTAATACTTATAAGCATCGCTTTTACATCAGTTAAATAAGTATACTTTAACTACAAACAGATATATAGTACTTTTATGGAGTAAAATTGGAATTTACTACCCTATACAATTAGAGCAGATACGTACATTTGAGTGACTATAAATAAAGACAATCAAATATATAAGAAAGAAATGAACAAGAAATTACTTATAGCATTACTAGCAACTTTGAGTGTTTCTATATCTTCAGTTTTTGCACAAGAAAGTGAAGTTTGGAAAGAGTACAAAGCATGCCAAGAGACAGGAGAAACACCAAAGTTACCCAACTTTTCTTTTGTAGGATATGAATATAGCGAAGTGGGTATACCTGTAGCTGACTACAAAATATTTGATGTTACAGATTTTGGAGCAAAACCAAATGATAAAAAATCAGATAAAAAAGCGATTCAAAAAGCAATTGCAGCAGCAGAACAAAATGGAGAAGGGATTATCTTTTTCCCTAAAGGAAAGTATTACATCAATACTAAGAAAGACAAGACAGACCTTATCACTGTAAGATCTTCTAATATTGTATTTAGAGGAGAAGGAAAAGGAACGGATGGATCTATTTTATTTTTTGATTTAGATTTAAAGGCTGCAGATCCTTCAAAATTATGGACAGCACCTTTTGCAATTAAAACAGTACCTAAAGGAGCTGATAAGTTTCTTGCTAACGTTAGCAGAAATGCAAAGAGAGAAACTTTTTCTGTTGAAGTAGATAATACTAATAAGATAAAAGTAGGAGATTGGGTTCTATTGTCTGTTAAAAACAATGCTCCAGATTTAGTAAATTATGAATTAGCCCCTGCTAAGTGCGATCCTTCTTGGAAAACCATTCTAAACAAAGGTGTGATTGTAAACGAAAAACACATTGTTAAGGCAATAGAAGGAAAGAATGTAATTTTTGAAGAACCAATTCATTATGATGTACAATCAAAACACGAGTGGACGTTAAAATCTTATGCACATTTAGAGCATATTGGTTTTGAACATTTAGCGTTTGAAGGAAATTGGAAAGATGAATTTAAGCATCATAAAGATGCTGTACATGATGGAGGTTGGAGTATATTAAATCTAAATGGTGTAACAGATTCTTGGGTTCAAGATTGTAGATTTAAAGATGTTAGTAGATCTGTACACATAACTAAATCTGCGGCAGTTACGGCATTAAATTGTGTTATCGAAGGTAACCCAGGGCATAATGCAATTTCTATGACGGCATCTATGGGTGTTTTAATTGCAAATTGTGATGACCAGGCAGGTGTATGGCATTCTTATGGAGTATCTGGCGGATCATCATCTAATAATGTTATTTGGAGAACACGATGGACACCGAATACATCTTTTGAATCTCATGCCTCACAACCAAGAAACACACTTTTTGATTGTGTCGAAGGTGGATTCTTTGCAGGCAGAGGTGGTGGAGCTAGACAAAACCTTCCAAACCATTTAAGAAACTTAGTAATTTGGAACTTTAAGGAGACAGATGCGGCAGAGCAGAATTTTACTTTTTGGGCAAAAGATACTTGGTTTTGGAAAGTTATTCCTCCTATTGTAGTTGGATTCCATGGACAGGAAGGTGCATCATTTGATGCTTCTACAATTGATGTATTAGAATCTGTAGGTACACCCGTTAAAACAACATCTTTATTTGAGGCACAGTTAGAATTAAGATTAGGTGAGTTACCTGATTGGATCAAAGATTTGAAAAAAGAAGGTTTGTTTTTTTAAATCAAAAATTGCTTTAACAATAAGAGGGCCATGCATTTAAAAATGTGTGGCTTTTTTCATTTCAAATAAGTTTAGTGTTAATACAACACTTTTTTATTGTAAACGCTGAAAATCCTCTTAAAAGTAACAAAAAGACAGTTTTTTGAATAAATGTTCCTCTCAAACGTACAAGTTTTCCACTTATTAATAAGTATCAAAAGTACATTTGTAACATAGATTAATAATACGAATAGCGCAAACAATTAAATAGATACAGAAATGAAAACAAGAATTTTTATACTACTTTTTTCTTTAGGAATGGTTTCTTTAGTACAAGCAGGTGAACCAAAGAACGGTGGTAAAATAAAAGTAAAGCAAGATGCTTATGTAGAGTGTGGTGAGTCTAGTGTGAAAACAATGGGTAGCACACAAAGCAATAAGCTAAGAGTAGGTAATGTGAAAAAAGAAAATAAGTACAGTAGAAGAACTTATTTGAAGTTTAGCATGAAAAATATTGATGGACTAGATAATGCAAATTTTATTGTTTTACATGTGTATGGAAAAGCATTTAGTAAACAAACAGATAAAAATGCAATTATTGATGTTCATACCGTATTATCTAATAAGTGGAATGAAGAGAGTATTACTTGGAAAAAAGCCCCACAAGTAGGTGGTAAAATAGGAACTTTTGAAGTTACTCAGAAAGGAGAACAAGGTGGTTGGGCTTGGTATACAGTAAGTATTCCAGCAATTGAAATAAAAGAATTGATTATAGACTCTGGTAAGAAACAAGAGTTTTCTATAGCATTACAAAGTGTGGCTGACAGACCCGTTACTTCGGAGTTTTACTCTAAAGAGAGAACTTCTAAAAACGGGAATATAACAAAAAATGGAGCGTACATTACGCTTAAATAACAACTAACAAATAAGAGAGAGGGAGTGTAAATTCTTTCTCTCTCTCTATCAGAATTATTACTTATTGTAAACATTGTATGTATGAAAAAGAAATTACTATTTAGCTTTTTTGCTTTAAGTTTCCTTACAACTTTATGCTTTGAAAGCTTTGCACAAACAGAAATTGCTTTTGAGCAAGGAACACAATCGAAACCACAAGCAGACGAAGAAATCTCTTCTGGATTAAATGGCTACACTTCATCAACAAATTATTTAACATCTACCTATTCTGGTAGTATGTGGTTACAAACATGGTCTGTTTCTGGAATTAATATTTTAAGTGAAAGTGGTGCATCTAAGTTTACCTATTTCCCTTCGGTGAAACCTCAGAAAAAAGCATTTACTTCTTATTTATGTACTGAAGGTATTAATGTAGACCAAGCAAAAGATATACTGCTAAATTATAGCGGGTTGTATAGGTTCGGGTCAAATGCACATCAAGATGTATCAATTTTAGTAACAGATACAGACCCAACGTCTGATTTATCTGGCCATACTAATTGGCAAGTACTCTCTACTCAAGTGGATGATATCTTTTTTAATCAAGTTAAAAATGCATCAGGAGGGTATGATGTTCTAGACCTTGAAAGTTTAACCCAAGGTGAGGTGAGTATCTCGGATTATGGAGTAGGTAAAGAGAAAATATGGATTGCATTTAAATATGAATCTTTTAATGAACTTACATCAAGACAAATTTACCTTGCATCTGTAAAAATAACTGTAGAGAATGAGGAGACAGAAGCTGCACCAACAGATCTAGCATTCACAGCAACAGAAATAATAGAAAATACTGTCCCTACTTCAACTGTAGGGACAGTATCTTATACAGGAACGAATACAATAGTATCGTTAGTAGAAAATAAGTTTACTCCAGGAGTTCATAAAAAAGCGTATGTAACCAATCCTTCGTCAGATGGTTTAAATGGTTTTACAAATGCTTCGTCTATTACTCCAGAATACCAAGGTGCATCATATACTAAGATTTGGAGTACCCAAAAAATAACATTGAACGGTGAAGAAGTATACTATCCATTAATAAAAAATGGAAATGGTACCGATGCGACAAAAGAAGCTTTTACATCTTATTTGTTATTAGATAGAGCAATTGATGTATCTGATATATCGAACTTAGTTTTAGAATATGGTGGAGCATCTCGCTACGGAACTTTGTCAGACAATTCTTTAGAAATTGTAGTGAGTACTACAGCTCCTGTAAACCCATTAACACATTCAGGTTGGCAAGTTGTTAAAGAAAATGTTTCTGCAGACTTCTTGAAATTAGATAATTTTAATTTAGATGATTTATCAGGAATCAATGTAACAAATTTAGACCTGTCGGCTTATATTTTAGGGAATACAAAATTATGGGTTGCATTTAGAGCAACATATTCTGATACAAATATCAAAAATACGATCCTTCCAATTTGTAATGTAACGACCACATCAAATCCAACTTATCGATTAAGTGGAAATGATGTCATCTTAAATAAATCACTTGATTATTTTACAAGACCATCTGGTTTTACAATTACAGCAGCTAACGCAGGCGGGGCAACAGCTTCTTCTTTTAATGTAGATGTAATTCCTGTGCCAGCATTTGCAACAACTCCAGAAAGCCCTGAAATTACTGAAGGAGATGCAGGAATTGAGGTGGCCACAATTGTAGAAGAAGACAAAGGTTTAGCTGTAACGTATACTTTAGAAGGTGATGATGCTAATTTGTTTACGCTTACTGAAGGAACAATAACTACAGCAGAAGCTCTAGAAGCGGCAACGCAACCTACAGCATCATTAATAATAAAAGGAACTGCAGATAACGGACAAATAACTACTTTAGAGGTTCAGGTTCGTATTAATTCAACAATTAGTTTAGTAGTTGGAGGAAATACATCTGATCAGCAAGAAATTAATGAAGATGATATAACAGAATCATTTTTAATAGGCGAACTTACTACAGAAGGAGGAGCTGAAAATGCTACATATACCTACTCTATTTCTGGAGAAGACGCAGCAGTAGTTTCGATAAATGAAAGTAACGAAATTGTATTTAATGAGAAGCCATCTGTTGGAACATATACTTTCAATATTGTTGTTACAAATACAGTAGACCAGTCTGAAATCGTCTTTCCATACACAGTAACTATTACCGAAAGTATTGCCCCACCAGTAGCGACAGAATGGATTCCTGAAATTTGGAAAGACTTTCAAGAGAAAGGAGATAAGTCGATTTTACCTAACTTCTCCTATGCTGGTTATCATAACAGTGAAATTGAAATTCCAACACTTTCGGTTACGCATAATGCAGTTGATTTTGGTATACTTCCAAATGATAATAAAGATGATGCAGTAGCGTTAAATACAGCATTTGAAGAAATGGGAAAAGCGGGAGGTGGAGTACTACTTCTTCCTAAAGGGCAATATGATTTTCTAACAAATCCTGAAGATCTAGTAACCATTAACTTCAGTAAAAGTAATATTGTTTTAAGAGGTGAAGGCCAAGGAGAAGATGGAACTGTATTGTATTTCCATAATCAAATACCACGAAAAGGTACTGAGTTTGGAACATTTGGAATGCGTATTTGGGGTAGATCGGGAACAGAGGTTGCTAAACTAGAAAAGACCGCAATACAAGGTGATAGACACCTTATTGTAGATACGGAAACAGCATTAAAAGCTGGTGATTTTATTTTAATCACAGTAAAAAATGCAGAAGGTGATGATATGGCTTCTAGAAAAATGGTCTTCCCATTAGCAAAAGATGATAGATGGTCAAGCTTTAATAGATCAACAGCATTTCAGTGGTCTGTAGAGGTAATTAACGTAAATGGAAAACACATTTCTATAAAAGAGCCATTACCGATTGATTTAGAAACGAGATATGAAACGGTGATCTCAACAACAAATTATACTACAGAAACAGGTATTGAAAACCTACGTTTTTCTTCGGCTTGGTCTGGAGAATACAAGCACCATGGTAAGAACGAAGACGGCTCTCAAGAAGATGAAAAGACAGTCTATGAAATGGATTACGGATGGTGTGCACTTCAATTGAGTAAGTTATCAAACTCTTGGGTGAAAGATGTTACTTTTGAAAACTTTACATGGGATTTAAACACCAGTTTATCAAAAGGACTTACCCTTCAAGGTATAAATGTTATTGGTAAAGATGGGCATCATGGTATTAAAGTTAACGGTTATGGAAATGTTTTAAAAGATGCTAAAATATCAGCATTTAGAACGCACCCAATTGGGGGTACGGGTATAATGGTTGGTAATGTATTTACAAATATAGAATTAGGTGATTATGACGGTACAGTCGATTTTCATGGAGGAGGTTTTCCAGCGGCTAACCTAATTGAAAATGTAAATAATATTAGATGTGAAGGATCTGGAGCAATGGAAAATATGCCAAATAGTGGAATTGCTAATGTATTCTGGAACTTAGAAGTACCTAACGAAATTAGTGCAATTGAAAATGAATTTTTCTATGCTTGGTGGATGGCACTTCTTGGACAGGAAGAGCAAAGTTACTTAATGTACCCTCAGAGTAAAGTAATTGGTGTTTATAATCCTGAAGCTTCTAATGTACAAATTGCAGGTTCTAGAGCAGATAGAGCTACATCAGGAATTTATGTTGAAGGCTTAAATAAAAAAGGAGTGTATCCAGCCTCTGTGTTCCAACAGCAATTGACAGACCGTTTAGCAAAAGGTACACTAGTTTTTGGTATTTCTATTGATGGAAAACAAATAGAAGAATTTTCTCCAGAAACGGAAAATTACTTTGTAGCACACACATCTACAGAAGCAGTAATGCCAACGCTTATTGTAGATACAGATGCAAGTAATACGGTAACAATTACGCCTAAACATTCAGTAAATGGAAGTACACATCAAATAGAAGTATCTTCTGCAGATGGTATTTCTAAAGTGTATACAATTCATTATGGTTTCTCTAATACAGAAAACAAAACGTATGCATCTAGAAAAGACGTAATGGTAAGAGGAGGAAGTAACTCGTCTAAAAATTATTTTGATAATTCTAAGATAGAAATTGTAGCAGCCACAAATAGCACCTATTTAAGAGAAGCCTTATTGTCTTTTAATGTGAGTTCATTAATGAATTTAGATACACTTACAGAAGTAAATCTAAATATTACAGGAAGAGCCTACAAAGGAACATCTGTAAGTTACGAAGTAGTTGCTGCAGCAGTTGATTTTGATGAGACTACCGTAACATTTGATGCTAAACCAGAAGGACTATTTAAAAGAGTAGGCTTTATTGAGTTATATCAATCAGACGAAGATCAACTAATTTCGATTCCTTTAAACTTAGGAGAAATTAGCGAAGCAGATTCTGTGCAGACCTTTATTATTAGAGAAATTACGAACATTTTAGATACTGATGGAAAAGCAATTTTCACGTCAATATATAGATCTTCTGTTGTTGCAAATGCACCTTATATTTCAGCTTTTCAGTTTAAACCAAAACAAGTAGAGTTAATTACTTCTGCAGAAATAAGTTCGGCTACTTATTCAATCATTCACCCAACAGAGGCAACAGAAATGGGAGAAATTGAAGGTATTGATATTGCACAAAGCAAAGCACAATTTTTAGAAGACGTTATTGCTCCAGAAGGAGGATCTATCACAGTAATTGCCCCATCTACGCACCAAATTGTTGCAGATGTATACGCAGGCTGTATTGTAGAAAGTATATCTCAGGATGGAAACCTTGTGTATCAGTATAAAGTAATTGCAAAAGAGAATTTTGCTGCAGATATTATAGATGATACGTATGTGACATCACAATATCCAACAGAAAATTTTGCAACAAGTAATTACTTAGAAATTGGTAGTAACGATAAGGCTACTTACTTAAAATTTGATCTTTCTGTTATGGAAAGTGTAGATAAAGTAATGTTGAAATTATATGCAGATAAGACAAACATGTCGGAAGATTCTGATATAAATGTTTTTGGTTCTACAGCAACATCTTGGTTTGCTAATGAAGTATCTTACAGTACTACTTTAGGTACGTCTGGCAGTGATTTAGTGGCAGATGACGCTGCAATACTTGCCGAAAATACAATTCCGAGTATGGAACATAATGGAAACCAAATAGACTACTATTTCGATGTGTCTGATTACGTAAAAGCGGCGTTAGAACAAGGTTCGAAGGAGGTGACTTTTAAAGTGACGGGCTCTAATTGGGTGAGATTTTCATCTTCTTATTCAGTTGATGAGCAAGTTCCTGAATTAATATTTGAAGGGATATATAGAGAAAATGGACCTACTTCTATCGGAGATGTTTGGAACGCTGATGTAGTACTTTACCCAGTTCCTGCAACTACTCAACTTACATTAAAAATGACCACTGTTAAAGAAGGAACAAAAGCAGTATTTTTTAACGGAATGGGGCAACAAGTAATGAGTAGAGATATTAAAGCACAAGAAACGGTAATTAGATTAGATACCCTATCATCTGGAATGTATTACGTAAATATAATTTCTGATGGAGAGATAATCTTAAAGAAGTTTATAAAGCAATAAAAGAAGTGGACAGCAGTTGTTTTTTGATAAATAACTGCTGTTCACTATAAATTCAATGAATGTATATAACGGTTCAAAACAGCCAATTTACTTATATAATGGATGATAAGTCCTACTTATTGAATAATTCAAACCCTTTAATAATGTCTTAACGACCATTTTTGTATTACGAGACATGCAAACTAAAATTGAACAGTGATTACTTCACATTTGAAAATATCAATATAATGAACAATAGATTTTTAAAAATAGCGACTACTATAGCATTATTTGTATCTGTCACTTCTTGCGAGACTAAAACAGAAGAACAAACTAAAGTTGTAGATAGAGTATTTGATAGAGCAGAACAACAATATACTCTTTTAGAAGAAGAAGCAGATAACCATGATCAGATACCAAGAAGTATTTTAAATGATGGTGTGACTACTAAATATTTGGTGGGTGAATATGACTGGACACAAGGCTTTTTTCCTGGTTCTTTATGGTACTTATATGAATATACAAAAGATCCTAAATGGGAAGAACTAGCAAAAGAGTATTCTAAAAAAGTTGCTCATAACCAGTTTCATAAAGGTAACCATGACGTTGGTTTTATCATCAACTGTTCTTTTGGGAACGGATTAAGACTAGACCATACAGAAGAGTACAAAGAGGTGCTAATTAATTCAGCTAAATCACTTTCAAGTAGATTCCATCCAGAAGTTGGGGTTATTCTTTCTTGGGATGTTGATAAGGGCTGGCAAAGTGAAAGAGGATGGGAGTACCCGGTAATTATAGACAATATGATGAATCTAGAATTACTGTTTAAAGCATCTGATTTATCTGGAGACAATACGTATAGAGATATTGCAATTAAGCATGCAGATAAAACAATGCAGCACCATTATAGACCAGATTTTAGCAGCTACCATGTGGTTGATTATGATAGCACAAATGGTGAAGTTAGGCATAGACAAACTGCACAAGGTTATGCAGATAATTCATCTTGGGCACGTGGACAAGCATGGGGATTATATGGTTACTTAACGTGTTACCGTTTTACAAAAGACCAAAAATACCTAGATTTTGCACAGAAAATTGCAAACTATATGCTCACTAATAAATCGATGCCTAAGGATATGGTACCTTATTGGGATTATAATGATCCAAGAATACCTAATGCTCCAAGAGATGCATCGGCAGGGGCAGTTACAGCAAGTGCTTTGTATGAATTAGCTACTTATGTTCCAACAGAAGATGCAGAAAGATATTTAGAGAATGCAGATAAAATTGTAACAACATTATCTGAACCAGAATTTATGGCACAAGTAGGAGATAACAACTTCTTTTTATTAAAGCATTCAGTAGGTAGTATTCCTCATAAAAATGAGATTGATAAACCGCTAAATTATGCAGATTACTACTACTTAGAAGCATTATTACGAAAACGAGAATATGAAGCAAACGACAAGTTAGCATTCGTTATTGATTAACAGCGAAATTTAAAAAATAAAAAGGCAACCATATTGGTTGTCTTTTTTTATTAAAATAGCTTTTTACTTTATTGTATTTTTAAAATAGAACACCAATTTTCCTTAATCGAAGTATTAATAAATGACCAAATTGTTTCATTTTTTAATCACTCTACCGTTTTGAATAATTATTGGAATCAAACCTATAGTTGAGCTTATACATTATCATTTTTAAAAGTGAAATGATAATAATTATGCAAAAACAACTACAATTTTCAGTATTCTTAATGTCTTTATTGACAGTTTTCTTCAGCGAAACAAATGCTCAAGAAACAACTTTAGGTATTGAATTATCTCAAGAATCTCCTGCTTCTGTAAACAGCAATGTAATTTTTGATTATACTATCCGACTTCCCAAAAACTATAACGAAGTAGATAAAGTACCTGTATATTTTCACCTACATGGTAACAATGGACAGAAATCATCTATAGAAGAATTTAAAACAACTGTATCTTTAAAGATAGGAAGGTTATATAAAGATGACTCTCCATATTTGGTTATTAGGCCTAGAACAAAAGGAGTATGGAATTATGTACAACTTTCTAAACTATGGGATTATATAAAAGCTACTTATAAAGTTGATGAAGACCGTGTACATTTAAGTGGTTATAGCTATGGTGGAAGAGGAACTTGGGACTGGTATGTTTATGAGCGATCTATTGGGCGTAATACCTTTGCCACAGTGGCTTCTACAGCAGCAGCTATGGCTAAAGATTTTTCTATAAAAGACAGTGTTATTAAATACAATAATTTTAGTGCTTGGGTAATTACAGGAGATAAAGATCCTAAGGTTGATGCCAATACGAGTAGAGTTATAGCTAAAGGTTTATTGATAGGTGGAGTTGATGCTAAATTGAAAATTCTTCCAGAAAAAGATCATAATGTATGGGGATTAGAATTTGAACAAGAAGGCTATTTAGATTGGTTGGTTAACAACCCTAGAAAGGAAGTTGTAACACCACTATGTTCAATTAATATCAATTTTGCTACCGAAGCTAGTGGTGATTATTCGACTATTATAGAGAAATTCGGTATTGAACGTATGGGCTTAGTTACAGGAGGATGGAATAATAGTATAGATTATCAACAATCATCCCCACTTCAAATGTCAAATAACACTACTAGTACTGTTACGTATTCTGTAAAAAATGCTGAAGGAATTCTTAACTATGGAGGTTCTAATAGAAGTGCATTGCAAGCAGGGGTATATACATCAAAAGAAAGTACAAAACCATTACAAATAACACTGTCAAATTTGGCAACACAATTCCCTACTGGATATAAAATTATTGTTTATCTAACAGGAGAAAGACCTGAATATAAATACTTATATGAAAGTAATGGAAGTATTAAGAAAGATAGTAAGAACCTTTATATGTATGAAAAAATTAAAGATGAAAATATAAAATCAAGTATTTCTGATGGAAATACCACCTTGTACTACAAAGGTGTTGATGTTTTTGGAGGCGAAGACACAAAAGAATATCCGTATATGCTCTCGAGTATTTCAACTACTGATGATGCTCTAGAGAATTACCCTGAAGGAACTTATGCTATTTTTGGTCCTTATAAAAATAAAGAAGAAGTAACACTTACTTTATCAGCATTAGAAGGTGGTACATCAGCAATAGGTGGAATTCAAATTTTTCCTTTTGAAGTAGAAGATATGGAAGAACCTGTGGAAGAAGTGGAGGAAGAGGAACAAACGGAAGAGGATGATACTACTGGTGCAGACAATGACCCAGAAGAAGAAAGTGACACAATTAAGGAAAATGAAGAGGGAGAAACTCCTACAGAATCAGATAGTGATACAGAAGAAATTATTGATCAAAATGACCAAGAGGAAAGTTCAGATCCTAACAATATTGATGCAGATATTGAATTGCCATTATCAGTAGAAAATAATAATAATGACATTTATGTTTATCCTAACCCTTCAAAAGGTAAGCTATTTATCTATTCAACTCGTCAATTAAATGATGTGAAAATAGTTAGTCTACAAGGGGAATCATATACTAAGAAAGTATACAACAAATGTATTGATATCAGTGACTTACCAAATGGCATGTATCTATTAGAAATCGATAAATCAACAAGAGTAAAATTCATTAAAGAGTAATTACAAGCAAGTAAAAACTGTATCTTTAGAAGCTAAATTGTGTTGTAGTGCTCTATGAATACTACAACACATTTTTTTAGTTCTGTGCGCTAAAGTAAAAACATAGAAAATTATAATAGTTGGTAATTTATCTGCTGAACCTTACCATGTAGTTACCTCATTTTAAAAGAAAATAGTATATTTAATTATAACCCGAAAAACACTTACCATAGGTGTTTTAGTAAAAAAAAATTAACTCTTAGAAAAATGAAATTTACTCATCAATCAGATACATTTATAGAAATTGATTCTGCTAAAATATATTTTGAAGAAATCGGAAACCCTCAAAAACAGCCTTTATTATTTCTTCATGGAGGATTTGGAAACATAGAAGATTTTAATGGAATTATCCCGTTACTCAAAAATGAATACCGTATTATTGGAATTGATAGTAGAGGTCAAGGTAAATCAACTTTAGGAAATACGGCACTAACATATGCTCGTATTGAAAAGGACATTGAAGTAATTATTAAACAATTAAATTTAGTAAACCCTGTGATTTTAGGGTTTAGTGATGGGGGGATTTCTGCCTTGAGGTTAACGAGTTCCAATTCATTAAAAGTAGATAAATTAATAATTATTGGTTCTAGTTGGCATTCAAAATCGCTGGCAAGCTCAAAAGTTTTTTTAGAAGCGATCACATCAGAAAAATGGAAAGAAAGGTTTCCAGAAACGTATGAACAGTATCAAAATCTAAACCTTGATCCAGATTTTGATAAACTAACCAAGGCTATGGTCAAAATGTGGATTGATGAAACATCAACGGGTCATCCAGATGAAACAGTACAAAATATAGACTGCCCAACCTTAATAATCCGTGGGGATAAAGACCATTTATGCAGTAAGCAATCATCATTTGAATTATCTGAATTAATCAATGCCGCTGATTTGGCAAATATTCCCTTTTGTGGTCACGAGGTATTTACAGATCAAAAAAACATTTTGATGGAAATTGTAAATCAATTTTTAGTGAGGTAACTATATCAAAAAATGTATTTACAATTTTAAACCAACCCATGGTTGATCTGATGAAGGATATATCAATTGATTTTCTCAATTATTATCAACAATTTACATATGATTAATAAGCTTTTCTTTTTGATAACTAAAACATCAAGAACAAACTTAGACATCGTTTTACTAAATGAATTTAGTATTGATTATAGAAAATAAATTGTGTTATGTTTTTTGTAATTATCTCCAATAAATTGAATGGACAATAAAATATCAATAGATTTCCAAAACAAAAAAGCTTCATTTCAAGAGTTAGAAAGAATAATTGAAGAATCTATAGATTCTCAAATCGCAATTACGAATGTGATTGTAGATGAAAACATACTAAAGCAATTGGAATCAAAATTTCAAGCCAAATTAATCTATTACATTGCTTGGTCTAAAATTTTAATATTAGAAAATTCAATAACAACACAATATGTAATTTCTAATTTAGATGGTTTCTTACAATGTTTTATAGAGTTCGATAGAAAAGCACATGAAATGATGAATTTGATGGCAAGTATTTTTGAAATTGATCTAAATGATTTTGCTCAAATTAATGATCTAAAAAGAAATAAAAGTAAAAATCAGAGAGGACAAATTAATTCATCATGGAATTACTTCTTTCATGGTGCTGAATGTGCATTTGAGAACATGAAGACTGGTCAATATCTTGATGTTAAAATTATTTATGGAAGAGAATACGGAGTAATTGGTAACTTTTTTCTTTATAGGTTTATAGAAACTAGTGAATCTTTAAAAACTCAATTTCAATTATTAAAGGGAAAAAGCCAAAATTTGAGAAAGGTTATTAATGTTTTCAAGGAAGAAGGTTATCTAATAAATAGACGTAACTACGATTTTGAAGAATTAATCTTAAACAGAGAAAAGGTAAAGAGATATCTCTATAAAACCTTAGATTAATAAATGCTTGGGTTACTCGTAAAACGTGGATGGATAATGCGTCTTTTGAAAATGAAAGTTCTTTAAGAAAGTCAAATTTAGATCCTGTTGAAGCATTTCAGTTATTAGGTACAAGTGAATTATTATTAAATGAAATAAGTAATTTAATAACTGAATGCAAAAAACATATTCCAGATAATCATTTATTAGGTGAATATATTTCTAAAAAAAGAATTGAAATGTATAAAACTCATCGATTAATATATCCACACCAAACCCTATCTAATAAAAGAGTACAATGTTTAGACTATTTGGCTTTAGGTGGTTGGTTTTTAGGGTCATCGATGGCACTTGTTTCATGTCCTGGAAATGGAGGGTTAGGTTGTGTAGGAGCAGCCTATGGAGTAGCGAGAATGACTATCGCAATATGTAATTGCTCATCAGAATGTTAAACTGTTTTTTTTATGAAGAAAATAATTGATAATATCTTTGGTAAAGAAAAAATATTATTGACTCTCTCTAATATATTTTTGATAGTTTTATTTACATTTTCTTATACTGATGTTGTTGATAAAGATTTAATAAATGTATTGATATGGTTTACATCAGGTTGTATGTTTGGTAACATGTATACACTTTATGTTACATCTGAGGAAAACTCAAATACAAAAAAAGAAATCCAATATGGTGCTATTCTCATATCAATACTTTTAATATTCTTGATATTAATCTTAATGTATTTATCAATTTGAAAAGAACAAAAAGAGCGACATTCCATATTGAAATGTCGCTCTTTTTTTGCGGTATTACTTACCTATTTTTTTGTCATATTAACGGTACCAATAACTAATTGGCTTGTAGTATCTGTTAATGTAAAAGACAGGTTGTTGTTATCTAAATTAAAAGGTACAAATACGATGTCTTCTAAATCTTCTCCACTTTCGGCTAATAATTTCACATACTCCGTATAAGAGTAAGGCTCATTGCAAGTATATACGCGCATATTGGTAGAGTCCATGGCTTGTTGTTCTACAGTAGAGTATTTCCAAACTCCATATTGGACCGTATCTCTTCCATCTTCAAGGAGTATGTTCATTGTAACTCTGTTATCAGACCCTGTGAAAGAGATTGTTTGAATGGTAGAAAAATCTGTAACTTCTTCACTAGGTAAGGTTATTTTAGCATTGGCCCATTCACCTTCTAATTCATTTTCAAAATTAGTATTGATATGGCTAGGGTACTCTGGATTTAAGCATGAAGTGATACACAACATTGCAGAAATATAAATAAGTAACTTTTTCATAATTTTCTAGTTTTTGTAGCCTTTGATAGATAAAGAAGTAAGATGACGACCTCTTGACATGTATTGTTTGTCTAAAAAGTCTGGATTAAAACTACCGTCTTTATTAGTAGATTGAGAGTAAAAAGCAATGCGTACTTTTTTACCTTCAAATGCTTGGATGTCACCTTCAAACCTTAAAGCAGTTTTAATGCTTGATTTTTCTTCGTTATTTTCTATTTCCACCCAAGGTAAATTAGGGATGTCATTTTCATTGTATTCAGTAGCATCAATAAGAGAAATCTGAATATTTGTATTAGAATCATCGCCACCAAATAGGGTAACGGCATAATATTCAAATTCTAATTGAGAGCAGTTGGTTAAATCAATTTCTGGAGAGATTAACCAATCTCTATTTGCAGCTTCGTTAGATCTAAAATAGAATCCAGGTACAGTTTCGTTTTCACCTGTAGATGAATAAGCACCATTCTGACCAAACAGCCATACCGACAATTTATTCGTATCTACATCTCCTGTATTTTTATTGTAACCTACATCGCCAAAATCTGAATACACAGTGTAGCCACCAACAGTAAATGGACCATCTGCAGTAGATTGATCTAAGTCTAAATCTGCTAAAACAACATTTTCATCCTCCGCCATTTCACTAAAACCATCAGACCAAATAACTGTTTTTTCTCCTTGTACAACCCACGTTAAAGGTATTTCTTTCATCTCGTCAGAAATTGTAACATTAAATTTTACAGCACCTTGTGTATCTTCTGGCGTCGTTGTATTTACATCAATTGTGTAAGTATATTCCATTTTAGCACCATCTATGGCAAAAGATGTAGTGTATTCTTTTCCAGTTACTTGGTCTAATAATAGAACGTTTGCAGTTAAAGGCACATCTGTAGCATCAAAATAACCAATTTTAGCATCGGTTCCCGTTTGGTTACTGTACACTAAAGAATGATTAGATAATGTATTGATGATTACCTCACGGTTTGAAAATGTATTTTTAGTTGCTGTAGTATAATCAATGGTAACGGCAATATTTTGAATTTGCGTCATCACATTATCTATTGTGAATAATTCACCTTCTTTAATATCAAAAGAAGAAGACCAACCTGCGTAATAAGGCATATCAAATGCAGCAACTGATTTATTATTTGAATGAACACAAAGAACATAATTACCTGGAACTACTTCAATTTTCTTTCCTTTGATTTCGAAAACTTTTCCTAAGTCAATTCCTTCTGCATGTTGTTCCGTTCTTAACTCTACTGTAAAGGTATCTGTTACAAGATCAAAAGAGGGAACAAGTTTGCCAAATTGTAAATCTAAAACTTTAGCGTCTAAAAGTTGAACAGCCCCTTTTCCTTTAGAGATAGGTGCACTTTCTTCTTTTGTAGTATCGCATGAAGTGAACAGTAACGCCACTCCTAAGAACCCAATGATATATTTTATGAATTTCATTTTTAGAGACGTTTAAAAAGTTGACTTTTCAATTGATTTAACTAGAGTAGCACTTGTACTACTTGGTAATTGAATTGAAATAGAATAGAATTCGTTTGCTTGAGGTTGTTCGATCATGAAAGTTTGTGTAATCGTTTTATTGTCTACATCTGTTGCAGAAACAACTGCAGTATACCCACCATCTCTTGGATCAAATAACCCAAATTGAGTTTCAGTATCTCCACTAAAAACTAAACTTTCTCCAGAAGCGGTAGTAAAAGTTACCGATCTTGTAGGGTATTTTGTTTTGTATGCATCAGTATAAGAAATACCAATTTTTGTATTTCTAATTTTACAGATAACGGAAGCTGAGTAGGTTACGCCTGCTTTAACAAAAACCTCTTCAGATACTCCATCATAATATGGAGCAGCTGTAAAGCTAGGAGCTATAAATGTATCTGATAACTCTTTAGATGCAACATAGATATAATATGCACCAACATTTAGAAGCATATCTTTTCCTTCAATTTCTGCAACAGTACCGAGGTATTCACCTGGAATCTGAGGGTCTGTTCTTAATTCAACTCTAAAATCAGAACCATCTGTAGTAGTAACTTTCGCATTGCTCATGTGGTTTGTTACTAAAATATCTGATAAACGAACAGTACCTTTTTCAATGTTTTCCTTTTCTTGTTGCTGACATGAACTACTCAAAAGAGCGATCATGACAGTAACAAAGAGGAAGTATATATTTCTTTTCATTTTAATAAAATCTTAAATCAGTTAAAGAAAAAACAATTATTGCCAATACGTATGTTGCACTAGGTTAGGGTTGTTTGTTATCTCTCTATTTGGAATTGGCAATACAGAATGCTTAGGATATTTAACGTAATCACTTGCTCTAAATAAGAAGTATTTTCCAGAGGCTGGATCAAGATCTGATAGGAGCATTTGCTCTTTTAACTCATGTAATCTATCTGCTAAAATCCCCCAACGAATTAGGTCTTTCTTTCTGAAACCTTCATAGCAAAGTTCTCTCATTCTTTCGTCACGAATGCTACTTTGTAGGCGATCATTATTTAAAGCATAGTCTTCTAAACCAGCTCTATTTCTGATCTTGTTTAAACTTAGTTTTGCCGCATCTAAATTTCCTAACTCATATTCTGCTTCTGCTTTATTTAAGAAAATTTCTGCATAACGCATATAAGGGAAATCTATATTTGTTTCATTTTTTGCAATAGCTCCAACTTCTAATGTACTTACGTCATAGATAGGCTCACCATCTGCATCAAATCCTACTAAATTATGGTTTACCCTTCTGAACTTACCAGGGTAGTACTCATTTTTATTTTTCTCTGCAGTTGCCAAAAATGCCACTGCTTTTTTACTTGTAGGGTCGTTGCTATCTTCTAATTTGTATTTAAAGTTACCAATATTCCAAGTATAACGTTGGTCCAAAATAGTGTCTTTCATTAAACCTACATTATTAACATCAGGGATGTTAGCATGCTCATAAGCATTTACATGCATAATTGTTGTAAACTGAAAAGCATATGCAAAAGGCTCTGTTTGGTTATTAAAGTTGGTAGAAGGACCATTTAAATTACCATGTTGCCCACCTTCTGATAAACCATCTGCTAACATGTTTTGGAAACCAATTTGGAAGATTACTTCTCTAGTTTCGTAGATGTTTTTTGCTAGATTTTTAAAGATTAATGGGTAATCACTATTTAATGTGTGGTATCCATTATTTATTACAGAATCTGAGTGAGCCACTACTAATTTGTAACATTCATCTTTAGAAATATCACTATACTTGGCCATTTGTTCACCAGCAAGGTCAAGGTATACTCTGCTTAATACGCCATGCGCTAAAGCATTAGATACTCTACCTGCTTGTACATCAGCACCCCATTTTAAATGTGCAGTACCAAACTGTAAATCTTCAATAATTTGCTTGTACACTTCCATTGGTTCTGCTTGTGATGGGTACAAATTATCAATATCAGTTGTAGGCGTTAATATAAGAGGTACATTCTCGAAGAAACGAACAAGGTCTAAGTAAAATAGTGCCCTTAATGTTCTTGCTTCAGCTTCAATTTCAGTTTTTCTTTCAACATCACCTTCAACAATAGATAAACCTGTTAAAGTTGAATTTGCTTGAGAAATTCCAAAGTAAAGATCTCTCCAAATCATACGAATATCTTCCGTTGAGCTTGTATGTTGATAGTAACTTGTCGTCCAACTGTTGTAGGGTCTTGAATACAAGGCTTCATCTGTTCCAGTGTTCATTAAAACTGGAATATTACCACTATAAGTACCTTTTGCTTGTAAAGCACTGTATGTACCCATTAATGTTAGTTCAACATCATCTACTGTTTTATAAAACGTTTCTGCATTAGATGTTGATATAGGCTCTTTTTCAAGAAGACTAGTACAGCTTGTTGCTAAACCAAGCAATACAAACCAAATACAATTTATATATCTTTTCATTTTTTTAGAAGTTAATATTGAAACCTACTACATAAGTTGCGGCTCTTGGGTAGGCCAAATAATCGTAACCAGGTGTCATGGCACCGTAACCACCTACACTAACTTCAGGATCAAACCCAGAGTAGTTAGTAAGTGTCCAAACATCTTGAGCAGAAGCGTAAATTCTAATAGATTCTGCACTTATTTTCTTAGCAATACGTTTGTCGAAAGTATAGCCTAAAGTGATGTTTTTAAGTTTTAGGTAAGATCCATCTTCTACATATTGAGAAGAGAATTGATTACCATTTGGAGGTCTACCTACTACTTGATTTTCTCCTTGGATATCTCCACGAATAATATGTACATCACCGTTTGGATTTTCTTTTGTATAACGGTTATCTACAGCTTCAAAGTAATTGATGTTTAAGTTTACATCTGGCGATTCATTTTCTATTCTGTTGGCATTAATTAATTCGCCACCATAAGAGAAAGTAAATGTGAAGGCTAGATCAAAGTTTTTGTATTTTACCGTGTTTGTAAAACCTCCAAAGAACAATGGAGTAGCATCTCCAACTACTGTTCTATCTCTTTCGTCTATAGTACCATCGCCATTCACATCTTTATACTTAGGCGAACCAGGGATAACCTCATTACCATTATTTGGAATACCAGGTTTTAGCTCATATTTGCCATCTATATAGTAAAAATCATCGTTTGAATAGAGTCCTTCATATTGTAAACCATAAAACTGACCAACGGGCTGACCTACTTGAGTAATAAACATGTACTCATCAATAGGTGAACTTGTAGACCAAGGACCTGGTGTACTTAAGATATAATCTTGTCCATTATTTAAGGCAAGTACTTCATTTTTGTTGTGTGATAGGTTTAAAGAAGAAGTCCATTTGAAGTCATTTCTATCAATATTTACATTACTGATAGTAAATTCAACCCCTCTATTTTGAACCTCACCTACATTAATAAATACAGTACTAAACCCAGAACTTTCTGGTACTTCTGCATTCAATAATAAGTCTTTTGTTCTCTTTTGATAAAGGTCTACAGTTACGTTCAATTTATCGTTTAAGAAGCCCATGTCCACACCAAAGTTAGATTGGAAAGTTGTTTCCCATTTCAAATCCTGAGAAGCTAACTCATTATAAACAACACCTGGGTAATATTCACCTTCAAGAATATATCCCGAATTATTTTCTACTGACATTTGAGAGTAAGCAGCGTAATCATGAATTCTGTTATTACCAGTTACACCATAACCACCTCTAAACTTGAAATCTGAAAATATATTTTGGCTTTTCATCCAAGGTTCATCACCCATACGCCAAGCAGCACCTAAAGAGGGAAAGTGTCCGTATTTATTGTCTCCTCTAAATTTAGACGATCCATCCATTCTGTAAGTACCTGTTAGAATGTATTTTCCTTTAAAAGAGTAGGTTGCACGAGCAAAGTAAGAAGCTAAACCATCTTCTTCATAATAAGAATCAGAGTAAGAAGTTTTTGATGTACCAGGTCTGATATCTTCTATTCCTGTGCCAGGCATCATTTGTTCTGCCACCGTTTTTACATAAGCTCTTTGATAGTGTGAAAATTCTGCACCACCTACCATTTGTAATTTGTGCTTACCCCATTTGTTGTTATAGGTAACAGTATTTGTGTTTTTTAATGTAGTTGATTCGTTGTTAAGAATACTTCCGTTTACACCTTTAGAAGTTCTAGAGCCAGAATAGGTGTTTTCATCAAAAAACATTGTTTGCGTCTCATTAAGTGTTTTAGCACTACCAGCAATTCTAAATTTTAAATGCTTATTAATTGGTTGTTCGTAGTAACCAATTGCACGAAGCTCATTTCTATTTAAATTATTTTCGGTATTATTTAAAGTAGCAACAGGATCGTAACGGTTATCATTTACGTTATTTTCATCAATACCATTTTCTCTACCATCAGGGTTAATTGGATCTACGGGACGTAATCTCCAAGCATCTTGAAGTGCCTTTTTGTTATTATTTAAACCTTCTCTTTCTGAGTGAGTATAGTTTAAATTAATGCCAATTTTACCGTTGTTATGTAGTTTATGGTCAATTTTCATTCTTGCTGAAATGTTCTCATATCCAGTGCTAAGAAGTACACCATCTTGGTTCATGTAGTTTAAAGAAGTGTAATGTTTTGTTTGCTCATTACCACCACTAAATGTTACACCTGTTTTTGTAAACAAGGCATCTTGCATAATACGGTCTTGCCAATCAATAGCCTCCATATCTTTGTACAATTCTGGGTCTACCCATGTATTGTAAAACTGCTCAGAGAAATCACCACCTTTACTAATCGCAATCTCTTCTTGCATTTTTACAAACTCATAAGGAGACATTAAAGCAAGTCCATTAGGCTCAAGAGCTACACCAGTAGAGTGTGTTAAACCAACTTTAAATTTACCTGCTTTACCACCTTTCGTGGTTATAATAATTACACCGTTTGCACCTCTAGAACCATAGATAGCTGTTGCAGAAGCATCTTTAAGTACTTCAAATCCTTTAATATCACTAGGACTGATAGAAGAGGGGTCAAAATCTTCCATAGGAAAACCATCAACAACATACAATGGAGAGTTATCGCCAGTAATAGAATTACCACCACGGATAACGATATTAGCAGCAGCACCTGGAGTACCTTCACCTGTACTTGCAGACATACCTGCAACTTGACCAGATAGCATCTCATCAAAATTTGCTGCTGCATTGTTTTCAAAAGTTTCAGAATCTACAGAGGCAATAGAACCAGAAACATCTCTTTTATCTTGTACACCATAACCCACAACAACAATTTCGTCTAAGACCTCTGTGTCTAACGTTAATGCTACTTTGACTTCTGTTTGAGTACCAATTTTTATAAAAGTGGTTTCATAACCAATATAAGAGATCATTAAGACGTCTGTTGGTCTAACATTTACAAACTTGAAGTTGCCATCAAAATCTGTAACTACACCTTTATCTGTTCCTTTTATCATAACCTGAGCACCTGGTAATGTAGCACCAGTTTCATCGTAAACAACACCTTTTACACTCGGAACACCCTGACCGTATGTAAGTGGTATTGATAGCATCCAAAGGAAGAGGACACTATACAGACCTTTAGTTAATAATTTGCTTTTCATTTGCTTATTTTTTCTATGTGAATGTGCTTTTAATACACATTCACTGCTATTATTTTAAAAAAATGATTAACGGAATCTAGAGCCACTAATTTGAATTGTATTGATCCAATAGTTTCTAGACATACTAGATTCAGAATCACCAATAGTATATACTTTAAAAGCTAACCTTACTTTTTTACCAGCTAATTGATTTAAATCAAAATCTATGATAGGATTAGTAACAAAACTCTGATTGCTAAGGTTTTTTGTTGCAGGAATATCAATTTGAATCCAAGTAGTAGTGGTTGGATCTCCTGTAAAATTAGTAGTAGCATACATTTCTATTTCAGAATTGGCAGCTTCAGTACCGTACTTAGACGCAGCTATTAATGTCAATTTCAAATTATTATGATACGTGAAATCAATTTCATCAGAAACGAGATAATCTTCTCCTTTTTGTTTGCCATTAACAATAAAGATACCCGGTCTGTAAGGGTAATTGGCGTTATCACCTGGTGTAGAAGATCTGTAGTCAAAACCTTGGAACCACTGATCGCCACTTTTAATAGAAGGAACACCTAATACACTATACGATACGAATTTACCAAAACGACATTCTGTAGGACTTTCTACATATTCTGGAACATCGGCAGGGATGTCTTCAAATCCATCGGTAAAAATAACTTCAGGTTCAGAAGATACAATTTCTACAGAATAAGCATCTGGGAATAATGTTAAACCATATGGATTTGTAGCTTCAATATTTAACTCATAATTACCCGGTTCTACAGCAGATGGATCTACTTGAGGAAGGTAAGAAAGCACACCAGAATTTTCGTCAATTGCAAAAATGTCGAAATCATTTTCTAATGTATAGATAAGGTTATCTGTTAACCCACCAATTATTGGAGTTACAGAAGTAAAATTGTCACCTTGGAAAACTTTACTATAATTAGGATCATACATTAAATTATATGGAGCCCAATCTTTCGCTTCTACAATTGTAACATTAACCGCATTTTCTTTTACATACTCACCGTAAGCATTTACTGCTTTAACGTCTAGTTTAAAAGTATCATTTAAATTAACCAACGTAGGGTCTGCAGTAAATGTGATAAGAGCTGTACTAGGATTAATTGTAAATAAGTTATTATAATTGTTTACTAAAGAGTAAGCAATTGTATTTCCAAATTTATTTGTTCCTTTAGTAACTGGAGCATCAATAATAAATGTATGTCCAACCGGAACAGTAGGAGTAGGGTTTGTATATGTAATTTCGTAAGGAGCTGACTCGTAATTTACCTTTATTGCGTTAGAAGCAACAACATCTTCGTTAGTTGCATTGGTAACCGTTACCGATAAATTATAAACACCTGCATCTAATGCTGACGTTTGTGGTAAAGAAACAACACCACTTGCCGAATCTATTGCAAAGAAAGAATTATTGACAGATTTGAAAGTATAAGGTGAAGAACCACCTTCAATAGTTGGTGCTTCAGTTGTCAATTCTTCTTCTCCTCTCATTATGGTATACTCATTTGGAGTATACGTAATTCCTGAGACAATTGAAGGAAGAACTGTGAATTGAAATACATCTGTAAAATCTGTATCTCCATAATTATTTTTCACGCTAACCGAAGCATAATAATCTCCATCAATTAACTGATGGCCATTTGCTAAACTTATTATACCAGAAACTGAATCTAAAGTCACTTCACCATCAATATATTCACCTCCATTGGCTCCTTTTACACTCACTAAATGGAATGCTGGAGTTGAAGATGTTTGTACTGCAGGTCGAGGAGTAGTAAAACCTTGACCACTTTCTGCTGCACCAATTACATGTACATAAGAAAGGTTGCTAGGAGGTAGTAAAACGTTTGTTTGTTGTTCGGGTTCACACCCCGAAAGGAGGAGTAAACCATAAACAATTAGTATTGTAAATAATCTTTTCATTTTTCTAATTAGTCTGCTACGTAAATATACTTTATGCTTTTATTTCTTGGTGTACAAATAACACATATTATATTTTAGTAGAAGGATAAAATTGTTCAAACCTAGAGTACAATAGTTCAGAACCCCATTTTTGAATGTTTAAGCCACTTTTAGTTTGTTTAGTATGCAACAAATATAGATATAAAACTTTAAGTCTACAATCTTGAATTATTGATCTGCTTATTTCTTTCATTCATTAGTTTATTTGTAACAAGTAGCTCATTTATAATTAAATAACGAGAAATACTTGGATTGTTGTATCAAATAATAAATTTATAAATATGTCTAGAATTTTTGAAAAGGGTTTATTACTATTATGTAGTGTATTTATAGTGTCAGCATGTTCTAATTCTTCTAAGATTACTTTAAAAAATAAAGCAAATATTGAACGTTTAGGGGTATCAATTATTTTATCTTTTCAAGAACTTGAATCTAAATGCTTGGCTTTAAATAATTCGAGTTTATTAATTGTACAGGATGACGATAAAAACAGAATTCCGATTCAATACGATGACCTTGATAACGATGGAAAGTGGGACGAAATAGCCTTTCAACAAGATTTTAAGCCCAATGAAGAACTTGTTTTGACCTTTATAAATACCGATGAAAAGTATACTGACAATAAGGAGAAAGCTATAAAAGAAGATGTTGTAAAGTGCTCAAATGCCAATATAGAGATTTTTATACATCATAATTTTAGTGAGCAATTGATCAAAAAAGAAGCCGTTTTCAGAAAAGTATATTTAAAAGGAATGAGCCCGTTTAAAGCTAAAAGAATAGAAGTAACAAGTGGTAAATTAGCGCTACAAAAAAATGGTGAAATTTTTAGAATGGATTCCATAGAAAACATAGAAGTGATATCAACTGGAAAATATAGAACAATAGTACAAGTAGATTATTTACCTATTATAATTGATGGTGCTACTTATGCTTTATCTGAAGTTATCCAACTTTGGGAAGGGAAGTCTTATTATGATAGTGAAGTGAAAGTAAAAGGAGTAAATTTAAAAGATGTATACGTTGTTACGGTAATGGGTAATATTTCGTCTGATGAATTGAAGCTTCAAAAGCCAAATAGTACATCTACTTTTTTATATACTTACAACGAGAAGTATAAAATTGAATATGGATTAGGCGTGTTTTTCAACGATGAAAGTTTTAAAGGCTATGGAGAGTTTTCTTCTACCGCGAATAGCTATAGTAATACATATTTTGCAAAGTTTCAGCCTAACCTAGGTGATACGCTATCTTTAAGATATTATATAGGTTTAGAAAAGAAGTTCCCATTTAAATCTAATAAAGCAGATAGTAATTTTCATAAACAGCGTTTACTACCGTCCAAATCAACTATTATGGTATTGTAAAATTCTGATTCAAAAAAAGGCTATTCCATTTTACTGAAATAGCCTACAGGGTAAAGAATAGTGGTAAAGGTTAATTCAATCTGTAAATCTTTACGTTATCATAAAAATGTCTTGAAGTAGTTAATCTAAACCCAAAATAACCTTTTGTGTAGGCAGGGTATTTTTTAAGTGAATAAGTGACATTTTCAACACCTTTTACTTTATCTATTTCTGTTTGAACTATTGTATCAGGTTTGAATTCGTATACCAATTTATTATTGACAAAATATTGTACTAATCCGTTATAAGAAATGAGTGTAATATGCATTTCTTGAGCATCTTTTATCTTTTCTTTGCCATCTTGATAACCCAAAGATATATGCTTTACATGTTTACTATCTATATCTCTCGGGTATCTTCTAGAGCGAGTAGTTGTATTAAATCTACCTCCTAAACTAGCATAGTAAGCCTGCATATTATGGTAATTTAAAAACATACCGTTATAAGAAGAATCAAATAATGATTTACCCTTTGGAGCTGATGCCATCCAAAAACAATTGACATCAGAGATCATTATTTTACCTAGCTGACTTACTCCAGAAGTGTCTACTTTTACATCATATTCAATCTTTACATTCCCTTTTAATTTTTTAGTAAGCCAAACAGTACACCCCGATTCAGAAAGGACCTCTAACTTCCCATTTTTAACATGATAATATCCTGCTTTTTCACTACCTTTTTTAAATAACTGTACTTGCCAATTATTAGTAAATGATTCTTCGGAAGAAAAATCTTCTTCGAACAATAATTTTCCTTGTGTATAAGGTTGTTGTGCACTCGCTACTCCACTAATACACAACAGTAAAAATGCGAATTGATAAAATTTCATTTTCATGATTTCTAAGCTGCTATTTTAATATAAAAAGGTCAGTATTCAATTAATACTGACCTTTAAAAGGAAGTTTAAATATATTGGTTATTTCAATTCTAGTTGTTCAACTTTTTGATAATCATTGCCTCGAACTTTCTCAAAAGAGTTGATCATTTCTTGTAGTTTCTTTTTATTTGTTTGAGCAAGGTTATTGTTTTGCGATGGGTCTTCCTTGATATTATACAATTGGAATTCATCTGCATTACCTAACTCAATGTTTACTTGTGTCTCTACTTTTGGCCCCTGATATGGAGGTATCATTACCCAATCACCTTCACGAAGTAACGTTTTTGTATTTGCTTCTAATATTAATTTAGACCTACCTACAGTTGTTTTTCCTAAGAATGCATTTAGCATATCTTCAGAATCTTTTGTAGTAATATTACTTCCAGTTAAGCCGGCCAATGAACTTAAAATATCTAATTGACAAACTAAAGCATCTGATACCTTTGGCTGAATAGTTCCTTTCCAATACGTGATGAATGGAACATGTGTACCGGCATCAAAAAGACTATATTTACCACCTTTTAAATTGCCACTAGGTTTATGATTCCCCAGTTTTTCAACAGCATCGTCATAATAACCATCGTTTAAAACTGGACCATTATCTGATGAGAAAATAATGAGTGTATTCTCTGCAATACCTTCTTTTTCTAGTGTTTTCATTAGCTCACCGATAGCCCAATCAGCTTCCATAATTACATCTCCTCTGGGGCCTTTACCAGATTTTCCAATAAAGTCTGGATGTGGAGTACGAGGTACATGAGGTTGTTGCATGGTGTATGCTAAAAAGAAAGGTTTATCATTAGATTTATGCTCATGAATATATTCTTTTACACCACCAAGGAATGTATTTGTCATTTCTTGATCGTCCCAAATGGCTGCTTTTCCACCTTTCATATATCCAATTCTAGGAATACCATTAATGATACTAGAATTGTGTCCATGGTGCCACTTCATAGTTGTTAATTCAGGGTTTTCTTTACCCGAAGTTTGGCCAGGGAAATTCTTGTTATAATTGATTTCAATCGGATCATTTTTATCTAACCCAACTACATTGCCGTTTTCAATAAATACAGTTGGTACACGGTCTTGTGTAGCAGCCATAATGAAAGAATAATCGAAACCAACATCATTTGGATTTGGTGAAATGTGCTCATTCCAATTGTTTTGCCCATTGCCTAAGCCCATATGCCATTTGCCAATAATAGCCGTTTCATAGCCTTGCTCACGGAGCATTTTAGGTACTGTCATTTGTTGTTTTCCAATAAGCATTGGAGCAGTACCAGGTAAAATTTTAGCATCTTTTTCTCTCCAAGGATAAATACCCGTAAAAGCAGCATATCTACTTGGTGTACATGTTGCAGAAGATGCATAGGCATTGGTAAATCTAACACCACCATTCGCCATATTATCTATGTTAGGTGTAGAGATATCACCGCCGTAACTAGAAAGATCTCCATATCCTAAATCATCAAGGTATACAAAGATGATATTTGGCTTTTTCTCTTTACTAGTAGTGGTTGTGTTTTTCTGACAACTCCAGAATATAAGTAGTGTTAGTACCGAAAGAATTGTTGTTAATTTATTCATCATCATACTCAAAAAAGCTATTAAAAGGTAGTACTTGATTGAAGTCTAAGAACTACCTTTTTCAAAATTTATTTAATTTTTGCTGGTGTTAAATTTGGTGATATCAATTGAATAATTCCAAGAATTACTAAATAAGAACAACCTGCAATTAAGAACATCCAAAAGTAGGTGCCATCTCCGAAAGAGTCTAGGTATTTACCTAAAAAGAAATCGATAGCCATACCTGTAACAGCACCAACCATACCGCCAATACCAACTACAGAAGCAGTAGCTTGTTTTGGCATAATATCAGAAGCAAGTGTAAATAAATTTGCTGACCATGCTTGATGCCCTCCAGAAGCAATGGCAATTAATATTGCAGCTATCCATTGGTTCTCTGTTAGAGTAGCAAAAACCACAGGAACAATACATAAAGCACAAATTAATAAAGATGTTTTTCTTGCTTTATTAAGCGACCAACCTTTGTCTATAAAATAACGAGATAGATAACCACCTGCAATACTACCTAAGTCTGCAAAAACATAAACTAATACTAATGCAGCACCTAATTCTTTAATACTAACACCAAAGGTATCTTTAAAGAACATACCACTCCAGAACATGAAAAAGAACCAAACACCATCCGTCATCTTACCAACTGCAAATGCCCATGTTTCTTTCATTTTAGCTACTTTAGACCAAGGAAGTTTAATTACTTCCTCTTCTTCAGTAATACCTTCATTGATATCATCTTGTTGAATATAATCTAACTCTGCTTTATTAACCCCTTTACATTCTTTCGGTTTTTTATAAAACTTAAGCCATAAAAGAATCCAGATAGCACTAAAGATACCCGTTACAAGAAAAGAATATTGCCAGTTTGTCCCATCTTCTTGAACAATTAAACCAACTGCAATAGGTGCAAGAATAGCCCCTACATTAGAACCTGCGTTAAAAATACCAGTGGCAAATGCACGGTCTTTTTTAGGAAACCATTCTGCTACGGTTTTTACAGCTGCAGGAAAGTTACCTGCTTCTCCAAAACCAAGACCAAAACGAGCAGCCATAAATGCAAATAACCCAAAAGCAGGGCGTAATAAGGCATGCATCATTCCAAATGCACTCCAAATAGCAATAGAAGTTACATAACCAATTCTTGTCCCAAACTTATCAATTATACCCCCCATGGATAACATACCAATGGCATACGCTAATTTAAAAGCGATATTAATATTTGCATAGTCTGTTTTTGTCCAATCAAAAAGTGTTTCTAATGTTGGTGCTAAAACCCCCATTATACTCCTATCCATGTAATTTATAGTCGTAGCCATAAACAACAGCGATAGTATTCTATATCTATAATTACTTTTCTTTTCAGTTAGTTGTTCACTTTTTACGTCTTCATTTACTAAAGGCGCTTTTTCAATTGTAGTATCCATGATATTGCTTTAATTGATGTAAGGGAAAAAAAGCTACTCCTTAGCGAAGTAGCTTTTTTTAATTTATAGTTTACTCTTCGTTATGAGGTTTGCCAATAGTAGCAAGAATACCACCATCTACATATACCACATGACCGTTCACAAAATTTGCAGCCTTAGATGATAAGAATACTGCAGCACCTTGTAAATCCTCTGGGTCGCCCCAACGTGCAGCAGGAGTTCTATTTAGAATAAAATCGTTAAATGGATGGCCATCTACACGAATCTCTGCAGTTTGTGTTGTTGCAAAATAACCTGGTCCGATACCATTCACTTGAATATTGTATTTTGCCCATTCTGTAGCAAGGTTTCTAGTAAGCATTTTTAAACCACCTTTTGCTGCAGCATACGCAGAAACGCTATTTCTACCAAGTTCAGACATCATAGAGCACATATTGATGATCTTACCTTCACCTCTTTTTACCATGTGCTCTCCAACATATTTAGCCATGATAAAAGGACCTACTAAATCGATATCAATTACCTGACGGAAATCTTCTACTTCCATTTCTAAAACAGGAGTTCTCTTAATGATACCTGCATTGTTTACAAGAATATCAATAGGACCAACTTCTTCTTCAATTTGAGCAACTTTAGCTTTAACATTTACAGCATCTGTTACATCAAAAACATAACCGTGTGCTTTAAAACCTTTTGATTTATAAGTTTCTATTGCCTCTTTTAACTTTGGCTCAAATACATCATTAATAATAAGTTCTGCTCCAGCTTCTGCTAAACCAGTGGCAATTGCCATACCTAAACCATGTGTACCACCAGTTACTAAGGCACGTTTACCCTGCAAATTGAAATTATCTAAAATCATAATATTTCGTTTTCTATAAAGTTGGTTGAATAATAGGAGATAGAAGGTCTACCTCCATAGTAGTGTTTGTTATTTTAAATCAGTGATTTTGAACGTATCCATATCACCATAATCAAGGTTTTCACCTGCCATACCCCATATAAATGTATAGTTAGAAGTACCAGAACCAGAGTGCATAGACCATGCTGGAGAGATTACAGCTTGTTCGTTATGCATCCAGATATGTCTAGATTGGTCTGGCTGCCCCATAAAGTGGCAAACAGCTTGTTCTTGAGGAACTTCGAAGTATAAATAAACTTCCATTCTTCTATCATGAACATGCCCTGGCATTGTATTCCAAACACTACCTGATTTTAATTCAGTCATACCCATTTGTAATTGGCAAGTTTCAACAACGCTGTTTACAATAAGTTTATTGATAATACGATGGTTGGCAGTTTCTAAAGCACCTAATTCTACAATTTCAGCTTCATTTTTTGTTACCTTTTTAGTAGGGTAAGCACAATGTGCAGGAGCAGAGTTAATATAAAACTTTGCAGGGTTGTTACTGTCTACACTTTTAAATACTACAGATTCGTTTCCTCTGCCTATATAAAGTGCTTCTTTAAAGTCAATAGTGTAATCTTCTCCATTAACACTAACGATACCTGTACCACCTATGTTAATTATACCAAGTTCTCTTCTTTCTAAAAAGAAGTTCGCTTTTAAAGGGTCGATAGTTTCTAAAGTTAGTGCTTTAGAAATAGGGAATGCACCACCTGCAATGTATCTATCTTCGTGAGTGTATGTTAAAAGTATTTCGTTTGCTTCAAATACTTGAGGAATAAGGAATTGTTCTCTAAGTCTATCTGTGTCGTATGTTTTCACATCTTGAGGATGTGTCGAATATCTACTTTCGTATTTCATTTGCTTCTTATTTATAAGTTTGCATTTAATATCTTAAAACTTGTGTGTGTTGTGCTTAAGTGTTACAATAGTAGAGGGCATAGTTTTTTGAAACAATAGCTCGTTTTTAATTTGGATAATACTATCCTAGTTATTGAATAATACATGCACATAACCTGTGTTAGTAGAAGAAATTTTAGAAAAATACCTGTAAATCTAATATTGTACACAGATAGTACGTTATTGTTCAGAGACTGTACGAGAAGTACATTTTTTAAACTTAAGGTGTTGTAAATAAATGTGTTATATTTTTTATTGACAAAACGGACAACTGTATTAAATTATTTAAAGAAAAGAGGTAACAAAAAACTTTTAAAACGTGAACAATCGTACATATATGGGTTAATATTGTTCAATATCAATAAGTGGCATTGTACAATTCTACCCTTATATAGTATACTTGCATAGAAGTAAAGCAAATAGCAAAGTGACACACAATTAGAAGGAAGCTGTAAGTATAAACTATCAATTATATAAATTAAATGAAGCAGATTATAATACTTAGTCTATTTTTGTTCTTCTGTTTTAATACCGAAGCAAACAATAAGATTTTTAAGCATATACAAATTTCTAACGGGTTATCTCAAACATCTGTAACGTGTTTATTACAAGATACGGAGGGCAGTGTATGGATGGGTACTCGTGATGGATTAAATGTTTACAATGGTAGAAACATGACTACTTTTGTCACCAATAATCATAATGATAGTACGTCTATAAGTGGTAACTTAATCACAGATATTCAAGAAGATAATTTAGGAAATATATGGGTGTCTACTAACTCTGGATTAAGTTATTACAATAAAAATAAAGGTACTTTTAAAAATTACACCATTAACAACCCGAATGGTCTTGAAGGCAACATAATATTAAAATTATATGTTGATTGTGATCAGAAGCTTTGGGTAGGCATGAATGACGGGTTGTATCTTTTTGATAAAAATACTTTTAGGAAAATTGAGACCCTAAATATTTTTTCAATAAAGGCAATTTATCAGGATAACGAGGGGCGTTTTTGGTTAGGAACAATGGAAAAAGGTTTATTACTATATAACCCTAGAACGGATAGTTTTATTAGTTTCCAGCATATACCAAATAACCCTGCTAGTATTTCTAACAATAACGTTACAAATATCTACGAAGATTCTAAAACAAACTTATGGATTAGCACTAAAAAAGGATTAAACCTTATGGATAGGAGTACAGGTTCTTTTAAAGTGTTTTTACATGATAAAAATAACCCAAACTCTTTAATAAATAATTCTATTAGAGTAGTAAAGGAAGATACAAGAGGGCAACTATGGATTGGTACATATAAGGGTATTAGTATTTTTGATTACAATACTAAAGAGTTCTCTAATATTTCTATGGATGAGAATTACTCTTTAGGACTAACACATAATTCTATTTATGATATTATTTGTGACCAAAGAGGTTCTGTTTGGATTGCTACTTATTTTGGGGGTGTAAATATTTATGATAGCTATTTAAATCAAGTATCTTTTTACGAGGAAAATAATTTTGATACCTCTTTAGGACTAAGTTTTAGAGTGGTAGGTCCTATTGTAGAAGATAACCAACATAGAATCTGGATTGGTACAGAGGGTAAAGGAATCAACTTGTTTAACCCAATTACAAAAAAGTTTACGCAACTAAATTATAAGTCAATTGGCTTGCCATCTGATAGCGAAAATATTAAAGCACTTTTTTGGTCTAAAGACAATAAATTGTGGATAGGAACAAATTCTAGCGGTATAATTGTTTACAACCCAAAAACAAAGAAACACAAAAGGCTTACAAAAGGTGAAGGTAGCCTAACATCGAACACAATTTCTGGTATTGTAGAAAAAGATGCTAAAATGTATATTTCTACAAATGCGGGAGTTAATGTATACGATCTGAAAACAAAGGAATTTTTTGCAGTACAATTGCACGGAAAAAGTAATGTTCGTGTTCGAGAACTTATTATTGATAGAAAAGGTATACTTTGGTTTGCAACAGAGAATTTAGGCGTTTTTGCTTACAACAATAAGAGTGGAATTATAGACCATTACAGACATATTGATGGAGATGAGAATAGTTTAAGTAGTAATTTTACTTCGGCATTATTCGAGTCGCTGCAAGGAGAGATTTGGGTAGGAACAAGAGGTGGGGGATTAAATCGTTTTAATCAGCAAACCAAAAAGTTTGAACATTTTAATATAGAAGATGGACTTTCTACCAATACAATTAATGGAATTTTAGAAGGAAATACTGGTGCATTATGGGTATCTACATTAAAAGGTTTATCTCGTTTTAATCAATCTACCAATAGATTTAAGTCGTACTCTTCAGAAGACATTCTTCCTAATTCTGAGTTAAACGAACATTCTGTATTTAAATCAAAAAATGGTACTTTTTACGTAGGAACAACCCAAGGCTTAATGGTATTGAATGAGAATACTATTAAGGAAAACCCATATATGTCGCCTATTAATTTTACAGAATTAAAAGTTGGAAATCATGTAGTAAGAGTAGGTGATGAGTCTGGTATCTTGAAGAAACCTATTTATGAAACGAAAGAAATTAACCTACCACATGACTATCATTCTTTATCAATCTTTTTCTCAGATTTTAATTTTATAAATACCAAAAGTAGCATTTTTGGAGCTTATTTAGAAGGTTTTGATGATGAATGGAGAACAATTGGATCAGTAAATAATGTAACCTATACTTCTTTAAAACCAGGTAAATATACATTACATGTTCGTGTAGGTAAAAAAGGTGGCGTTTGGTCTGATAATATTAAAAGTTTAACGATTGTTGTAAATCAGTCTCCTTTTGCTACATGGTGGGCGTATGCTGTTTATTTGGGGATTATTCTAACCATAATTTACCTATTATGGATTTATACTTTAAAAATGGAGAAGATGAAACACGGCTTAGAATTAGCCGATGTGGAGCGTTCGAAGTTAGAAGAAGTAAACCAATTAAAGTTAAAGTTCTTTACTAATATATCGCATGAGTTTAGAACACCTTTAACGTTAATAATGACGCCTATTCGTGAATTACTTGATAGTAAATCAGGGAATAGAGAAACGAAGGAGAAGTATGAAATTGTTTATAAAAATGCCAATCGTTTGTATCAATTGATTAACGAATTGATGGATTTTAGAAAACAAGAAACGGGTAACCTTCAATTAAAAGTGAAGAAACATAATTTGTATAATTTCCTACACGATGCTTATTTCTCTTTTAAAGATCATGCCCGTCAGAAAGAAATAGACTATACATTTGAATGTGATAAAGATGCAGAACTGTTTTTTGATAAAATGCAGTTTGAAAAGGTAATTATCAATTTATTATCAAATGCTTTTAAGTTTACTCCAACAAAAGGTCGCATTGATTTATCTTGTTTTAATGATGCTGAAACGGACTTAATGTGCATCAAAATAACAGACTCTGGAAAAGGTATTCCTGCTGATTTACAGCAAACAATATTTGATAGGTTTTATCAAATAGAAAATGCAAGAGAAGATAACGAAGTAGGAACGGGTATAGGTCTTGCTTTATCAAAAGGTATAGTTGATTTACACGGAGGAGAGATTTCTGTGGAGAGTATTGAAGGACATGGTACTACTTTTACAATCTTATTGCCAGAAGGTGCAACACATTATGTGGAAGAACAATTGGTAACCGACGAAGCAGTAGAAGAGGTAGTGAACGATGAAATGCCTGAGCAAGAAGAAACCGAAGGGTTGAAAATTTTAGTAGTTGAAGATAACGAAGATATGCGTTCTTTAGTGGCAAGTGTATTTAAAGATTCTTGTACTGTTTTAGAAGCAGAAGATGGAGAACAAGGACTTGCAATGGCTATTGAAAACATGCCAGATTTAATTATAAGTGATATAATGATGCCTAAAGTTTCTGGAATTGATCTTTGTAGAAGGTTAAAACAGAACTTAAAAACGTCTCATATTCCAATTATTTTATTAACGGCAAAACATTCTGATGATACAAAAATTGCTGGAATTGATGCTGGAGCAGATGGCTTTGTAACTAAGCCATTTAATGCAAATATGTTAAAGGTAAGATGTAGAAACCTTATTAAATCTAGAGCAATGTTACGTAAAAAGTTCTCTTATGCAGAAGAGGAGAACCAATCTGAAGCAACAGGCTTAAACTCTTTAGATGAGAAGCTAATTAGAGATGCAAAACAAGCTATAGAGAAACACGTACAAGATCCAGAGTTTAATGTAAATATGTTGGCACACGAAATTGGTTTAGGTAGAACGATGTTGTATACCAAAATTAAGGCAATATCTGGGCAAACACCAAACGGCTTTATTCAGACCTACCGCCTGCAGAAAGCTGCAGAAATGTTGATGAAAGATCCTACACTAAATGTATCAGAAGTATGTTACTCTGTTGGGTTTAATACCCCTAAATATTTTAGTAAATGTTTCTTCGAACAGTTTGGTGAAAAACCGTCTGTTTACGCAAAAAAATTAAAAGAAAAAGCAGTAACAGTCGTAGAGTAAGTTATTGTTTAAAGCAACAGTTAACAAAAGGAAAAGCTCTTGGTGGTATCATCAAGAGCTTTTTTGGGTATACAATTGTTCTAAAAAGTCCACATTTGTCCAACAGTATAGAGATAACTTTAAAAGAAGTAGATATTGCTATCATAGTTTTTCAATGGAACGTCCCTTGTGTTGTTGTGTGGAGGTTATCCGGATGAAATTGTGTTGAATGTTCAGCACACTAGATCAGAAAAACAAAGTAGAAATGAACGATAAAGTAGTATGTTTTGGAGAGTTAATGATGCGACTTTCCACATCTAATTTTCAGAAAATTCAGCAATCACAATCTTTTGCTGTAAACTATGGCGGAGCAGAAGCAAACGTAGCGGTCTCATTGGCTCAGTTTGGAGAGAATGTAGCTTTTGCTACACGCTTACCACAAAATGAGTTAGGAGATACTGCCATTATGCAGTTAAAAAGTAATAATGTTGATACTTCTTTTATTACAAGAGGAGGAAAACGCCTAGGAATGTATTTACTAGAGGTAGGTACAATGCACAGAGGAACTAAAGTGATTTATGATCGTGATGATTCTGGTTTTGCAACATTAGCACCAGGTATGATCAATTGGAAAGAAGTTTTTAAAAACGCTACTTGGTTTCACTGGTCTGGTATTTCACCGGCAGTTTCAGAAGCATCTGCAGAAGTAACTTTAGAAGCAGTAAAAGCAGCAAAAGAAGCTGGTGTAATGGTTTCTTGTGATTTAAATTACAGAGGCAAACTTTGGAAATACGGTAAGACACCAATTGATGTAATGCCACAACTAATGGAATATACAGATATGGTATTAGGTGGTAAAAGTGATGCCGCTTTAATGCTTGGTGTCAAATTTCAAGAAGGAGATAGCTTTGATAGTGCTCCAAAAAGAATTAAAGAGCAGTACCCTCATTTAAAGTTAGTAGCCACAAGTTTAAGAGAATCTTTTTCGGCATCGCACAATAGATTAACAGGGGTATTATTTAATGGTGAAAATGAATATAGATCTGTTGCTTTTGATATGCCAAATATGGTAGATAGAGTAGGTGGTGGAGATGCATTTATGGCAGGGCTTATTTACGGTTTCTTAAATTTTGATTTAGACTACCAGCAAACAATTGAGTTTGCAGCTGCGGCATCTTGTATTAAACATACTATTCCAGGAGATGCCAATTTATCTTCTGTAGAAGAAGTAAAGTCAATTATGACTGGTGCAGATGCAGGGTTAGTAGCGAGATAAAAAATATAGAATAGAAACCACCCGGTTTACTGTTTAAATCAAAAATATAAAAGCAATGGCTAAGTTTTCTAGAATTGAAGTAGCAACAATGATGAAAGAAACAGGGATGATTCCTGTTTTCTATCATAAAGATATAGAGGTTTGTAAAAAAGTGGTTTCAGCATGTTACAATGGCGGAGCTAGAGCATTTGAGTTTACAAATAGAGGAGATTTTGCACACGAAATATTTGCCGAATTAGCAAAGTTTATAGCAATTGAATATCCTAAAATGGCTTTAGGGATTGGCTCTTTAGTAGATGCACCAACAACAGCTTTGTATTTACAATTAGGAGCTGACTTTGTGGTTTCTCCTATACTAAATCCTGAAATGGCAAAAATCTGTAACCGCAGAAAAGTATCTTGGTCACCAGGATGCGGCACACTTACGGAAATTTCTTATGCAGAAGAACTAGGAGCAGAAGTAGTGAAAATTTTCCCAGGTGAACAAGTAGGCGGACCTGAGTTTGTAAAGGCAGCAAAAGGGCCTTGCCCTTGGTCGAGTATTATGCCTACAGGAGGTGTAAAACCAGAATTTGAAAACCTAAAAGGATGGTTTAACGCAGGTGTACACTGTGTAGGAATTGGCTCACAACTTATGGTAAAAGATACAACAGGTAATTTTGATTATACTAAAATCGAAGAAACTGTAAAAGAGGTATATCAAATGATTGGTGAAATTAGAACACCACAATTAACATTAGCATAAAGATGAAAACAATAGCAAACTTAATTTTTAGTAGCGTTTTGGGTGCAGTACTTTTTTCTTGTACATCAACACCATCAATACAAATAACTAACCCTAGTGATTTTGATAGATTAGCAGAACCTGTAGTCATGACACGTGCAGAAGTGATGGCTAAAGTAGGTGATTTGAATGGTAAATTTCCTATCGTTAAAGATCAGCAAAATAAAGAAATTCCAAGTCAGTTAGATGACATAGATTTAGATGGAAAGTGGGATGAATTAGCCTTTGAAGTTAATTTAAAAGCCAACTCAGCCACTTTATATAGAATCACCTTAGTAAATGTAGCTCCTGAGTACGAAAAGACAACGCAGTTTTACATGGCAAAGAGTGAAACCAAAAACAATGATTTTAAAAAGATCACATCAGAAATAAGACCAGCTGATCATATAGATCCTTGCTACCCAATGTTATATCAATACGAAGGTTTTGGATGGGAAAACAATAAAGTAGCCTTTAGATCTTATTTTGATAGCCGTAATGGTAAAGATATTTTTGGAAAAAAAACAGAAGAACTAGTTCTTCAAAATACAGGACAAGGGGGTAAGAATTACCATAAAATGGACGATTGGGGAATGGACTTAATAAAAGTAGGTTCTTCATTAGGTTCGGGGGCAATTGGTATTGAGAAAGAAGGACAATTATATAGATTAGGGTTAACAGCATCGGCTAAATTTGAAACAATTACAGAAGGTCCTGTGAGAGCAATTGGTAGAGCAACTTATATTGGATGGACTGTTGATGGAGACACCTATGATGTTGTTGAAACAATTTCAATTTGGAAAGATAAATACAACTATACAAGCGAAATTGCCCTTTCAGGAAACTCGAAACCGGTTACTTTAATTACAGGTATTGTCAACTATAAATCAAACAGTCAAGTAAAGTATCCTACTTTAAATACAGAAGTTGCTTGTGTAGAAACTTTCGCCCCTCAAACGGAAAATAAAGCAGATAGATCTCAATTATTGGGTATGGCAATAGTAGTAGAAAAGAATAATTTTGTAGGTTTCGAAGATGCACCAAATACGAGTTATGAAAGTGCTTTAAAAAATAAGCATCAAAAACACGGTGTTAAAAAAGATGAGCCAATTACTGATACTTACTTAGTGAAAATGAATTTAGCGCCTAACAAAACAGTGAAATTTAATTATTTTTCTGGGTGGGAGCTTACTAACTCTGATTTCAAAACAGAACAAGGTTTCTTAGATGTGTTAGCACTAGAAGCAGATAAATTAGCAGAACCTATAACAACATTATAATGAGAAAATTAGTAATAACTTCACTACTTTTTTGTTTATCGTGCACATTATTTGCACAGCAAAAACCTAATGTAATAGTCATTTTAGCAGATGATTTAGGCTCAGGAGATTTGAGTTTTAGAGGGAGCCATATTCAAACACCAGCTATAGATAGAATGGCTGAAAACGGATTGGTTTTAGATAATTTTTATGTACACCCAGTTTGTACACCTACAAGAGCGGCATTAATGACAGGTAAATATGCCATGCATTTAGGGTTCCAAAGCGGTGTAATTCGTACATGGGAAGCATTATTACCAGATAGAGGATTGCCAGTTGGCGAACGTACTATAGCAGAAGAATTTAATGACGCAGGATATAATACTTTGGCATTTGGTAAATGGCATTTAGGTGAATCTCAAAAAGAATTTATGCCATGGAATAGAGGTTTTGATTACTTTTACGGTCACTTAACAGGGCACATAGATTACTTTACAAAAGAACATGCTGGAGGTTATGACTGGAGAAGAAATAAAGAGATTATTAGAGACAATGGTTACTCAACATATTTAATTGCAGATGATGTTGTAGATCAAATTGAAAAATCCGACAAGAAGAAACCTTTCTTTATGTATGTTGCATTTAATGCACCACATACGCCACTTCAGGCACCAGAAGAAGCACAATTACCTTATAAAGATTTACCAGAAAGTAAGCGTATTTATTCTGCAATGGTTTCTGAAATGGACAAAGGAATAGGCGAAATTTTAACGGCTTTAGAAGAGAAAGGAATTTTAGAAAATACGGTACTATTTTTTACATCAGATAATGGTGGGGTAGCAACTAAAAGTACCCCATCTTCCAATGGTACTTTAAGAGGTACAAAAGGGGAGTTATTTCAGGGAGGTGTTTTAGTTCCAGGAATTGTAATGTGGAAAGGAAAAATTAAAGCAGCTCATTCAAGAGAAATGATGCATGTTGTTGATTTATATCCTACACTTACTTCGCTTACAGGTGTAAAAACAAAAGTACCTCAAGATATTGATGGTTTAGATTGTTCAGCGTTTTTATTTGAAGGAGAAAAATCAGTTAGAAAAGAGGTAGTTCCAAATATCTTAAGAGCAAGAGGAGCTGTAATTGTGGGAGATTGGAAACTAATCAGAAACCCTAAATCTAAAACACAAAAAGGACCTTTAGGAGAAGAAATTGATGGAGATGAATACTTATTATGTAACATCAAAAAAGACCCTTCTGAAAAAGTGAATTTAGTGAAAAAAGAAAAGAAAAAATTTAAAGAGCTAAAGAAAATTTTAGAAGAAAGAGAAGCATCGCAAGTAAAAGCATTTAAGCGTTTAAAGCAGCCTGATCAGTATCAAGTTCCTGAAATATGGGGTGATGAAAATGCAAAAATGTTAGAGTACCATAAAGGACAATAGCAAAAATTTGAATTTATAATATAATTGATAATTAAGAGGTAAGACTATGTTTTACCTCTTTTTTTTTGCAGATTAATGGCTGAAGTGGGATTAATAAGCATTTTAGTACAAAAAATATATTGTAAATAAAATCATAATTGATCAGCCATTCAATATGATGTGATGTCTTAATTATATATAGAATTGTTTCGTCCTTAATTTTTAGTCAGTTTGGTAGAGTAAGTAAAGCAGAAATGCTTAAAAGAAATGCAACATTTGCTTTATAACCACAGCAAGTAGGAGGTCATTTTGAACATGATTACATCATAAAATATTTATACTTAATATTAGGGTCTATGATATTGTTAATCTGGTCATATTAATACCTCGTAATCACAAGCAAATAGTAGACCCTTCAATCACTTCAAAAAATAAGCGATTATGGCAAAAGAAGAATTAATGGAATTAGTGAAGAAGATTATAAATAATTAAAGTGTTGATTAATAGGTGGTTGTAGATGTGTTACTGTTTGGAAATAGTTTTGCTGATCCTAAAGTTGGAGATTATTTATCTATAGAAGAGAAGGTATTAACGTATGAGTCTATCTTACTTTAAAAATCTCAGGTAAATATGGGGAAGGTCTTTAGGTACATATTGCTGCTTCTGATATTATAAAGAAGACATTAGGGGATATTAGAGGTACCAAACTTTTAAAGAACTTCTCACATGAATCTTATGGGAATAAACTTCAGGAATTATTTGAAATTGATCCCCAAAAAGGTCAAATTTGGGATAAGCTTGATGCAGACGGCATTGATTTAGATGATATTTTCAATTTATCCCAGGTTAAAAAACTAGACGGTCCTTCACAAAGAAAGCTTTTAGAAGACATCTTTTCTGATGCTGATGGTAAATTAGCAACGGCGCTGAAGAATAAACCGGAGTTGGTCGATGCGTGGAAGAAGGTTGATGATCTCGGAGATAATGCCTTTGATCAGCTAAGAAAAGACCCTGACTTCTTAAAGAAATTTGATGATGTTGCTAATGATGCAGATTTGAATAAGCATTTGTTTGAAGGCGACTTAAAATTAGAAAACGGAGATATTAGAGGAGTTTCGGGAGTACATTCAAAAGATGCTGTTAATATACCAGACGGTCAAACAAGTGGTTTCAATCAAGGAGATATTAGGTTTAAATCAGGAACTAAGAACCCAGCAAACCCAAGTCCTGATGATTATTATACTGCTAAAGTGGAAGTTTACGGCAAAAAGTATGATGCTCAAGGTAATTCGTTTGACGGTTGGCACAATAAAAAAATCTATATTCTTTCCAGATTCTTGGTCTCCCGAAAAGATACAGGCTGAAATAGCTCATGGTTTTCAAAATAAGCAGTTTGTACGTTCTCAGAACAATGGAGCTGATATTTTTCACGGTACAATGACTGATGGTACAACCGTAGAGTTTGCTATAAAAAATAATGTAATAGAATCGACATACCCAAATCTTAATCCCTAAGAAGAATGGCTAAATTTAATGATGATACGCAGGTTCTATTTTCTGAAAATGTTGGTGATTATGTATTGGAGTACCTGAAATACAAGAATACTCTTTTAATCAATACCATTATATCTTCGAATGGTAAGGGGCATTATTTGAGTGACTTTTTATCAGAGTTCAATGATACAGATGATATCCATGAAGATTTACTTTCAATATTAGATGATGTGTTAGATATGAACTTGCTAAATGAGGTGATAAGTGCAGAATCTTTATCAGCTTATGTAGAGAAAGATAATACGTATTTTATTGATGAAGACGATTTAGCGTCAGGGAAACAGAAGGCATCTGAGAATCCTGAAATGTTCATTCCAACATCAATTTTTAAAGAAATAATACTGAAATGGCTTGAATTTTTGGAGAGCCAAAAGAGTTAGAAAGATGAAGCCTGATCGTATTGGTCAGGCTTTTTAATTACATGAGGTTGATTTTAGCAGCCTTGATAAAGTGGTCAATGGTTGTAATCAGAGACTCTCTTTCTTTGTCAGGCAGATTGGCAATATCCTGAAACCGTTGCAACATTTTAGTGTCCTTGAAAAGATTAGCCTGTTCGTTTTCACCGAGCAGATAGCCTACGGTCGTATCTAAAACCTTAGCTAACTTCTTCGCTGCTTCAATAGAAGGGATCATCTCGTCACGCTCATACTTACCAATAAAGTAGCTCATTCGAAAGTTCTAGGCATTGAAATTGTTGAATATAAAATACCATCATTGAGTAATACAACACCAGCTCTAACTACAGGGCAATTAAAAACTCCTAGTAATGATGGTGTTAAAACGATATATGCTCCTTCAATCTGGACTGATAGTAAATTAGACAAAGCAGCAAGAGAAGCCTTGTCAGATGCAGCCAAAAAGAATGTAGATTTGATTGATGGACAATTTAGAGGTGTTACAAAAGATGGCTTTGAAATAGAGGGTTATTTGAAAGATGGAAAAGTAGATACTTTTTATAATTAGGGACAAATGAATTGGTTGATAGAAAATAAGCGGTTTGATATGACTGACCTAAGGGTTACCATAGATTTTGAACCTAAGAATGATCCTTTAAGGTATTTTATATCAAGTATTGGCGTATTTAGCTACCCAAAAATCTTTAGACTCTTTTAGTAGTTCTGAAAGTTACTACGCACATGTCTCATCTCTGAGGTTTTACAAAGATTTGGATTGGGAAGATTTAGAAGAATTATCAGAATTAGGAGGTATTAAAGAGGGTGAGATTACAATATCTCATGAAGTTTATGGAGAAACCGTTTTAAAAGAAGCTGTTTTTAAGGAATTGATTTTGGACTATTCTCAAGAGTTATTAGAAACCTATAAAAATGACTCCTCTGCCCCTAAATTATGGAACAATGAAATGACTCATGAGATAACCAAATTGAAGAATAAGTCAAGCCAAGTGTAATAGCTTGGCTTTTTTATGCCCCATAAGCAGCCCTAGCCTTAGAATCTCAAATATAAGTATCAATAATATCAAAAAGCTTGCTTTGTGAGTTAGCATCCATTTTTTGAATCCCTTCCAATCTTTTGACAACTTCATTGTCATACTTGACAAACCGTTCCCTTCCGAGGATGTAACCCCCATAAAATTTGGGTTTACCATTAATCCCTAAATCAAGAACAATATAATAGAATATAATTCTGAAAAACATATACTTCACACCACTATCCTTACAGGAACAATTAAAGGTTATAAAATGAGCTAAAGGAAAGAACTTCACCATTAAATCTTATGGGAATAAACTTCAGGAATTATTTGAAATTGATCCCAAAAAAAGTCAAATTTGGGATAAGCTTGATGCAGATGGCATTGATTTAGATGATATTTTCAATTTATCCCAGGTTAAAAAACTAGACGGTCCTTCACAAATAAAGCTTTTAGAAGACATCTTTTCTGATGCTGATGGTAAATTAGCAACGGCACTGAAGAATAAACCGGAGTTGGTCAACGCGTGGGCAGCGGTTAGTAAGCATATTCCTTCTTTAGAGCGAGTATCAGACCTTTTGAAAGATGCCGATTTTATGGGAAATCTGCCAAACGGTCGAACTGATTTAGATGCAATTATTGATGCAGTTAAGAATCCGCTAGATGGAGGTACAGCTTCAAAATTGGTGAAGCTTTCTGACCATTTAGAAAATGTTAAACAAGTTGTTAAGAGACATTCTGGGGCGGACGGTTTTGACAGGCTGATGGTTGATTTAAAGAATCCTGTATTTGCCATGCAAGATGGAGCAACTCATATGCTTAATGATGTTAAGAACTTGGCAAGTGGAAAGGTTAAGAAGTTTGATTATGAATTCGATGGTGACGGTATTGTCTGCACAAAATGTCGATTTGATCTGGAACTTGATGCAAGCCCTGGGGATCTAAAACTGATCGAATATAAGAGTTGGAGTTTAGAGAATATACCAAAAATCTCAGGACGTCAAATGACTGAATATTATAGAGGTATAGATAAAATCAGTGAAATGAAATATGTGTTTAATAAGTTAAAGACTCCTGATTTAGGAGCAGTAAAAACTCAAATGAAATCTGTTTTGTCAAGCAATGCGGATGATGTATATAAAGGAATGATAGAATCTCTGAAGGAGAACTTAGATGTTGAAGAGTTTTCGGATTTTGTTGGTTTGATAGATAACACTAACTCTCAGCTTTACGATTTTATTTCAATTAACTAATGTTTCAAATAAAGGATAAAATATTAGACGTTAGGGATTTCTCGTTTTTTAATAAGCAGCCAATAGTATTAAGAAACGATATCAAGATATCTCAATTACCGGATCTGAATCTTGAAAGAATCACTTCTGATAAAGATTATGCAGGGGATATATTTATACTTAAAAATCTTTTGTTTTGGAAAGATAAATATGGGAAATCTCTAGTTTATGATCTAGAAAACAACACTCCTGTTTACGAGTATTTACCAAATCAGGAAATTATCACTTTTAGAAGAGTAGATTTAATAGCAAATGGGTTCTTAGTAGCAAGTAAGAAAGTGAATGGCATCAAGTCCCTTTTCCTATATGACTTAAAAAAAGGAGTATTTAAGCCATTTAATGTCAAGTTAAGCTTAAAAGCAAGATCTATTGAAGACGGAGAATCCATATTAGATATTAATAAAGCTTCAACCGAACTAAAGAAGTATGATCTGGAAGGTAAAGAGCATTGGAGTTTTTCCGTGTCTGGGAAGTATGTTGACATAAGGGGAGATGAAAAGCAAACTATTTATATGGGCGCTTTGGGGTTACACGATGGTGTTTTATGGGTTTGGCTCAGCTCTGGAGAATTGATAGGTCTTGACGAAATGAGTGGTGAATTAGTAAAAAAAATTGGAATAGAAACCACAAATAATGAGCAAGAGTTCAAGTTTGGGGGTGCTATGCAAATAGATACTGATACATCTTCATTGATTGGCTTGTGGAGTAAATACTATATTGAAGTTAATCTGAATGATCCAAGTTTATCAGTTAAATACACTGACTTGATGGAAAGTTTAGAATCAGCTTCTATGTCAATTAGTTATAGGTCTCATACTTTTCCTTATGATGCTAAATCAATTTACTTCTGTGATGATAGGCAAGGAAAAATCGGAGTGTTTGATCGAAATAAAAAAGAGGTGGTATGGAGTTATGAGCTTGATATGGATCGAGATGGAATAGCTCAAATCCTTGAAATGAAGTATGTAGATAATCGATGGTATGTTCTAGATCGGAATGATACTCTCCACATTTTTGAGAGAGAATAAATAATAATATAAAGAGACAATGAAAGCCTGATCGAGAGATCGGGCTTTTTTATGCCCCATAAGCAGCCCTAGCCTTAGAATCTCGAATATAAGTATCAATAATATCAAAAAGCTTGCTTTGTGAGTTAGCATCCATTTTTTGAATCTCTTCCAATCTTTTGACAGCTTCATTGTCATACTTGCCAAACCGTTCTCTTCCAAGGATGTAGCCCCCATAAAATTTTGGTTTACCATTAATCCCTAAATCAAGAACAATATAATAGAATATAATTCTGAAAAACATATACTTCACACCACTATCCTTACAGGAACAATTAAAGGTTATAAAATGAAGTAAAAGGAAAGAACATCACCATTAAATCTTATGGGAAAAAACTTTAGGAATTATTTGAAATTGATCCCAAAAAAGGTCAAATTTGGGATAAGCTTGATGCAGACGGTATTGGTGACCTGTTAAGTTCTTCTAAATTAAAAGGTCAGGCTTGGGAAAGTCCTGATGCTGTTTTGGATGCCGTTAAAAGAGGATCTGATGCAGATATTAATGGATTAAGTATTAGTCATAAGAAATTTCCTGCGCCATCTGAAGGCAATGAATCTTTTGTCTTGAAGAATGCTAAACAGTATCAGAAAGAAGCAAGTGGAGATGCAGCTTTAAGTTTTGATAAAGGTGGTACAAGTTGGGATAATGTAGATGTTAATGGCAAACTAGGAGATCGAAAATATGGACATGGAGCAAGTATGTTCAAAGAAGTAGATGATGATTTTGGAGAAAAAATAATAGAGATTACAAATAATAGTAGGGCAACAAGTTCGCTAGACCAAGCAGCTCGTCAAGTCAATGCAGCAGGGGGGAAATCCATCAAATGGGAAATTTCTACAGACTTGGGAGCTAAAGGTTTAAAGCAGATTTTCAGTCAATCTAATAACCCTTTGATTAGAGCTATTGAAGTAGTTCATTTACCACAAGTAACAATTATCCCATAAAAATATGGCAAAGAGTATTTTCTATATTGATGCGTTATTAGAGAATGAGAAAAAGAGTATTAGTGAATTATCAAATCAATTAATATCATTACTTAAAAAGCTGTCTGAAATTGATAGTTCCTTTAATTATTTTGAATACTCACGGGAAGGTTTTTCAACTACAAGTATTGATATTAATGATTTAGGTCTAGAAAAAGCAAAACGTCAATTAGCAGAAATCTTTTTAGAATCCAATAAGTCTGATATTAATAAACATGAAAAAGAAGAATCCCCAACTCTTTCTTTTTCCAGAGATTTTGGCTTTAGTCACTTATTGCAATTTTACTCAGATGGTGCAAAAACATTTTCTGCAACTGGTAATCTAGCTACAATTAATTACCCCAGTTTTAGACTAGAATATTTTAATATGGATAACGATTACCCTTTATCTTGGTATGAGGACATTCTTAAATGTTTGGTTAAAACATTATCTCCAATGCAAGCTGGTATTATGATAAAGCTACCTGCGCTTGTGGAGCAATGGAATAGTTTGAAAATTAAATGTCCTTTTGGTTGGATTACTTATTTTTTGAATGATAATGAAATACAAATCCCAGATGATTTAGAGGGAGTAGAATATGAGCATACAGAAAAAGGCAAGTATATTATTTTAACCAGAGATGATTTTACAGTTAGTAAAGAAGCTTACGAAGTACAACGAGATAAGCTTTTAGCAGTTATGCAAGAGGCAAAAGAGAGAGTGCCTGAGTACTCATTATGATATTTAGAAGCCTGATCTTATGATCGGGCTTTTTTATGCCCCATAAGCAGCCCTAGCCTTAGAATCTCGAATATAAGTATCAATAATATCAAAAAGCTTGCTTTGTGAGTTAGCATCCATTTTTTGAATCTCTTCCAATCTTTTGACAGCTTCATTGTCATACTTGCCAAACCGTTCTCTTCCAAGGATGTAGCCCCCATAAAATTTTGGTTTACTATTAATCCCTAAATTTTGAACAATATAATAGAATATAATTCTGAAAAACATATACTTCACCACTATCCTTTCAGGAACAATTAAAGGTTTTAAAATGAAGTAAAAGGAAAGAACATCACCATTAAATCTTGTAGAAAATAATTCTGAAAATTATTTGAAATTGATCCCAAAAAAGGTCAAATTTGGGATAAGCTTGATGCAGACGGCATTGATTTAGATGATATTTTCAATTTACCCCAAGTTAAAAAACTAGATAGTCCTTCACAAAGAAAGCTTTTAGAAGACATCTTTTCTGATGCTGATGGTAAATTAGCAACGGCACTGAAGAATAAACCGGAGTTGGTGGATAGTTGGAAAGTCTTATCAAATGGCAAAGCTTCTTTGCGAAATATCAAGAATATCAATGCAGTAGATGCCTTTAAAAAAGCAAATCAAAATGTAAGTGATGATGTTTTACAGACTGCTTTTGATGGGTAGAAGTCCAGTAGAAAACAATCTTTTGTAGATGCACTGGGAAGCTGTGCAGATAACAAAAATCTGATAGGTTCATTGAAAAAATCAAGGCTTGCCTCAGTTGAAGAAATCAAAGGAGCATTGAACAAAATGCGTGATTACAAAATAGGGAAACCACAGTCAGGCAACTTAGGTTATTTAGAAGGTGATGTATCAGGTACAAGTATTGATAATAATAAGTTTTGGAAGAGTGTTTCCAAAGAAGAAGTTCAATTGGAGACTCATATTTTTGATGCCATAAATGCAACAGGGTCTAACGGTACTTGGAAAAGAATTACAGACTCTGAGTATCGTATGTTGAATGATTTAGCCAAAAAATTAGGAGGATCTAAAGGACAGGTGAAAGAGAGTGTTACCGGTTCATTGAAAATAGTATCTGAGAATCCTTATTGTGCTTCCTGCCAAGGAGTAATACAGCAGTTCAGTGATATGTTTCCTAATGTAGAAATCACATTAATAGATGGAGTCAAATAAAGAATTAAGATTTGAAATTATGGTCACTTTTCCAGAAGTACTTGAAAAAGCAATCAAGAACCATAATGAGTTTAACGGTACTGATTTTGAAATCACAGAAACTATTTATGATGATGTGCCATTTTGTAAGCTGAAAGTTACTAAATACGAAACTTCAGATATTTTTGGTTTAGGCTACAAATTGGCGGCATTACAATATAAAATGCGAGAAGAGGGAGAGATTGATTGGTGATTTTAGAAATTATAATATGAGTTAGAAGCCTGATCGAGAGATCGGGCTTTTTTATGATCCATATGCAGCCCTAGCCTTAGAATCTCTAATATAAGTATCAATAATATCAAAAAGCTTGCTTTGTGAGTTAGCATCCATTTTTTGAATCTCTTCCAATCTTTTGACAGCTTCATTATCATACTTGCCAAACCGTTCTCTTCCAAGGATGTAACCCCCATAAAATTTTGGTTTACCATTAATCCCTAAATCAAGAATAATATAATAGAATATAGTTCATCCTTACAGGAACAATTAAAGGTTGTAAAATGAGCTAAAAGCAAAGAACTTCACCATTAAATCTTGTAGAAAATAACCCTGTAAATTATTTGAAATTGATCTTAAAAAAAGTCAAATTTGGGATAAGCTTGATGCAGACGGCATTGATTTAGATGATATTTTCAATTTATCCCAGGTTAAAAAACTAGAAGGTCCTTCACAAAGAAAGCTTTTAGAAGACATCTTTTCTGATGCTGATGGTAAATTAGCAACGGCACTGAAGAATAAACCGGATTTGATGGATAGTTGGACACTGGATGCTTTGATGAAGAACCGAAACAAATATTTTCTGACTTTATCTAGAGAAAGGATTAGACTATAAAATTTAGCCTAATCCTTTTTTATCGCAAATCAACTTAACGAAAGCGTGTCTAAAAACTAATTATAGTTGCACTATTACTTTCAATTTAATTATACTTATTCAAGATTTGCTCCTATTATTCTATCTCTCCAACCTGAACTAGATGGCGGAGTATAAATACCCCTTTCTATCATCAATTCAACTTGTTTTTTCAGTACATTCTTAATATATCCTTTTGTGTTGTATGGAGTTTTATCTTTATACATATTTGGAGGCAATATTTGCTTCTCATATATTTTACGAATAATTTCTGTTTTTAAATCTTTAGTCCAATTTGCTACCATAGAAGATATACGAAATTCTCTTAAGGATTCAACATCTATTTCACCTGCAAGAAAATAATCGCCTTGACCACCTACAGATTCAGAGATGATACTACCATCGTATTTAACTATGTGCGAATTACCATTTGCCATACCCACAGGTGAGCTATTAGGAACTACTGTACCTGTACTTACTTCAGCCCCTACAACGAAAAGTGTGTTATTTAAAGCATGAGCTTGATTCTGAATTTTGAAAGCACCATCAAATGGATGAGGAGTCCCCATTCTACACAATACTTCGGTACCATTCATTGCCATACCCCTAATATACTCTGGGTATGAACCTCCCATAGCCAAACAAAGACCTATTTTTCCTATTTCAGTGTCTGCAACAGGGAAAAAAGAATCCAAATTATCTCCATATAAATCAATCCATTGATCTAATACATCGTGTGGAGTAGCTGAATGTTCTGTAGGAAACAAAACTGAATGTTTATAATGTTGTAATTCTATTTCACCTTTAGGGTTAAATAAAATTGCTTCATTGAAATACCTATCTGGAAATTCAGGTTTCACAGTTCTAAAACCAGCTGCAAGATATATAGCATTTTCTTTAGCTATAGTTTTGAATCTTTCAATTTCAGGCCCATCAATGTGTATGGCTATATTTTCAAGATACTTTAACGGGTCCATATCTTGGAGCTCATCTGGAAAACCTTGGATTACACACTCAGACAAAAGAACTAGTTTTACAGGTAATTTTGTATTTGCAAAGTTGATAGCAACCTTAATATCTAATTCTAATCTATCAATTATAGGTTTCATTTCTTCTCTCGAACTCACAAACTCATAATTCGAGGTAATACATACTGCGTGATAAGGTGCTATGTACTTTGATTGATTACTCATGTTATTCATAATTAATTTTTAGTTCTTTATATCAATATAATTTTCGGGTTGGGTTTTTATTATATCTAGTGATACTGAGTTATTTAGCAATCACTAACTGGGTTGTCAATAGGCTTCAATTTAGAACAATCTATAACTTTTGGATTACACATAATTTAATCTTCTTTACTCTAATTTATAGTATTTTGAATTAATATAAACATTAAAACACTTTGATTTCTTACATTAGATTTGTAGGATTATTAGGGGAGAAAATTTTTTTAGTTGTCTCTGATTATCTCATTAACCTACTACTAAATGTAATAGAATGTTTAAAATTATCTATTTTTTTAAATACCTGATTTATACAATAAATAATCATTAAGTATGAAATTACTATCCAAATATTATTTGATTTCAAACTCCTGTTGAAAATGGTCAAAATGTATCTTTTAGCAAGATTTCTACTTTATTAAAGTTAGCGACAGTTACCCTACGAACATCGAATGATGACATGATTTCGAGTATTAGTTGCTAAATCTGTAATATAATAATATTGATGTTTTTAATGATAATTCATAATATTACTTTTTGTGTAACACTAATTCAAGACGAGACAAACAAAAACTAAAAAGGCTTCTTTTCTACAGTAATGCTGCGAAAAGAAGCCTTTTTTCATTGTATTAATACAATAAATGCCTAATACTCTATAAGTGCATTTACCGTATGTCCTTCTAGTTTTTTCTTTCCATCTAAGAAAGTAAGGTCAATAAGGAAATCAAGTTGAACGACAATGCCCCCAGCTTTCTCTACCATTTTTACTACAGCCTCTGCAGTTCCGCCAGTTGCTAAAACATCATCATGAATTAAAACACGGTCTCCTTGTTGGATCGCATCAATATGCATTTCTAAAACATCTGTTCCATACTCTAATGCGTATTCTTGCTTAATTGTTTCGTAAGGAAGTTTTCCGGGTTTTCTAACAGGAACAAAGCCAGCACCAATTTCTTTTGCGATCATTGGTCCGAAAAAGAAACCTCTAGACTCCATAGATACTACCTTGTCTATTTTTTGCCCATCAACTAATTTAATAAAAGCATCTAATGCCGTAGTTAGCGCTTCATTATTTAGAAGTAGAGGTGTGATATCTTTAAAACCAATTCCAGGTTTTGGGAAGTCCTGAACGTCTCTAATGTATTTTTGTAATTCCATATCGCATTTTAATTAAAGTTAAAAATACAATTTAAACTTTATTGGTAGTAATATAATGGCTGTTTTGTCTGCTATATTAAAATCTATTAAACAGTGTGCACTTTTTGAGCAAAATAAAAGGCGACAAAGGTATAGTACCAATGCCGCCTAGTGGGTATATTTTAAATCAGTTATACTGATGTGTTTTCTCCTGTGTATACATGTGTTTGAGGTACATCATCAATTGCATTATGCTCAGGTCCTAATATAAAATGAACACAAACAAGCACTATTGAGAATGTTACTACTACTGCTAAAAAGCCCTTGATGATTTCTAAAAAATCTCTCATAATCACAATTGTTTTTTTGTAAATAAAATATGTATAGTTAAATACACGCTCTACTTTTATTTAAGTTAATTTTATTTAAATTCATTTAGTTTAATCACATACAAAATGATGAGGGTCATTAAAATAGGTTGATGCAGGTTTCTTTATAGACTACTTATTGTTTTTAATTATTGATTGAGTTATACAAGTTACAGCATTTTGTTGTTGCATTATTTTTTAAATAAATAGTATTAAATTGATAGGTAAATGTTAATGTATTTTTTGTTAAATGATTGAGTGAATATTGATTCGCTATTCTTTTTCTTGATAAAGTAGCTTTAAAACTCATTTATTATCCTATTTTGTTACTTTTATTTAAATGATTATTAATAAACAACCTCTTTTGATTTTATATAAAGACTTGTTTAAGTTTGCTTAACAACAATGAGAACAACGCTATCTAAAAACCGGAACATTATATTATTATTCGTAAACTAAATACACTATTACTTTATACTTTCCTTGTCTAACAACTTACACAAGGAAAGTGTAAAAACTCAATAATAACTATGTCAAGACTTCAACAGTATCTACAAGGAAACCCAAAAAGAATTGGAATCTACCTTGTCTCATCTATCGCAATAGCTGCCGCTTCATATTTTTTATTAGAGGGGTTTCTAAGAGGCTTTCTTATGGGGCTTTTTACTGTATCCATTTTCTTCGCATTGTATTTATTTATTATTAGGGATGAATCTTAATAGAATAGCACTTATTATAGCTTTTAACTCTTATTTGATATATACCTCAGAAAGTACTTTAAAAAACAGTATTTAGTTTACTTTCTATTGTATGTTTCATGGTAATATATGCCTTTATAAAACGACTTAAATTTTAAACTAATGAAAAGATTTTTCAATGTATTGTTCATCATGTTTTTAGTGATGATGAACGCTTATGCCCAAAAAGTAGATTTGTCACTCAAATTACAAAAAGGAAATAATTATAATCAGAACTCAATTAGTAATGTAGTTATTAACCAAACTGTAAATGGCCAGTCTATGACCATAAATATGGATAACGAAAGCAAGTCTGTATTTCATGTAAAAGAAATTAAAGAGAACGTCTATATAATGGATGTTTACTTTACAGAATTAGAAGTAGGTATTCAGATGGGGCCTGAAATGCAAACATTTTCTTCTACAAAATCAGAAGACCCTTTTTCTAAAATTTTATCAGCAATGATAAGTAAACGATTTGAAGTACAGTTGACAGCCAAAGGAAAAGTGATTGCACTTAGCGGAATTGATAAATTATGGGAACAGATCTCAGCGGAAACACAAGATATTCCATCAATGCAGAGAGATCAGGTAATTGCTCAGTTAAAACAATCTTATGGAGAAAAGAATTTGACTACAAATATTGAGTCGATTACGGCTATTTATCCCTCTGAAATAGTTAAAAAAGGAAGTAAATGGCAGACAAAATATACTTTAGATAATGCAATAAAAGCAGATGTTACTACAGAGTTTACAATGGCATCAGTTTCCAAAACCGAAGTAATTTTAGAAGGTAAATCTACTATTACGACAGACCCAAACAATAAAGAATTTACAATGACAAACGGAATGTTAACTCGCTTTGACGGTGGAGGAACAATGACGTCATCATATGATTTAAACCGTTCTAACGGGTGGATATCAAAATGTATTATTAATCAGGAAATAAAAGGAGATACCTACGTTAAAGCACAAGGTCAAGAAATGAAAATCCCTCAAACTATAACAACTTTTATAAAAGTTGACGACAAAACTGAAGTTGAATAAAGAAGAATATTAACACAAAAACTAGGTTTTAATTACGCAACTAAAAACCGAATCTTTCCAATACATAGTGTAGTTATTGGATTGCACAGATTATTTATTATTGCTCGATTGTAATGAAGCAGGTGTATTTTACACCTGTTTTTTTTCTTTAAAAAATCTTATGATTCTTATTTCTATATTTTAATGGTGTTATTCCAAATTGTCTTTTAAAAACTCTAAAAAAGTAACTGTGATTTTCGAAACCAGCATCTGTGTAAATACCTTTAATCGTAGCATTTGTCATGGCCAATTGTTTGGCAGCATAATTTAAGCGTTCCTCATTAATTAATTCTGTGAGTGTTTTATTAAGAGTACTTTTTAAAACCCTATTAATATGGTCTCCAGAACGTTGAGATAGTCTAATAAAACTTTCTTGACCTTTTTTTAAGTGATATGGAGAACGAAATTGTTCTAATGCAAACGTTAGCCAGCTTGGTATTTTCTGAGGTAATGAACTAGGGATATTAAGTAAATCAAATAGATGGATTAGGAACAAATCTAAAGTGAGAAAGGTATTAGGCTTATCCATCATAATATCAATTCTATGCAGAACGTCTTTTAGTTGTTGCTCTTTAAAAACGCCTTGAAAAGGGAATAGTGAATCTTGTAGCCAATAGAATGTTTTTCCATTATCAAAATACCTTTCTATATAATGTATTAAGTAAACTGATTTTATTGCTAGGTTCGTTATAACTAACCCTTCTTTAGATGTTCTCTGAAAAGTATGGGTATCTTCTGGACGAATAAAACAAAAGCTTCCTTTTTGAATTTGCTGTTTTTCACCATTTATTAAATGAACTCCAGTTCCTTCAGAAACAACAAAAAATTCTGCATAGTTGTGGTTATGGAGTAGAAGGTCTTCTCTTTGGTCTATAGTTGTTCTTGCTAAATGAAAGACATCTTTTGGATGAAGAACAAACGTCTCAAATAAAAAAGTTTTTATTGCCATACCCTAAATAATGATGAAGCTTAAAAATCAGAAAAATATAGTTGATAAAAAAATATCTACATAAGAATGGACGATGTGATTACTTTTAAATAGAGTTTTGTACAGTGTTATGTGTTAATAGTTTTTAATCATTAAACGTAGTGTTGACATTAATAAAAAACTTTTGCTGTTTTGGTATGTTCAAACATATAAACATAAAAGATGAACATAGCCATAGACCATACATCGTCAGTACCTTTCCATAAACAGATAGAAGATGTTTTAAGAACATTAATAGATTCTGGTGATTATGATAACGGAAAACTATTTCCAAAAGAGGTTGACATTAGCAATAGATTAGGCGTATCGAGAAATACAGTACGCCAAGCAATAAACACTTTGGTTGGTGAAGGTTTACTTGCAAGAAAGAAAGGAGTAGGGACAACAGTGCCTAAAAAGAAGATAGGAACAAAACTTTCTGAGTGGCATTCTTTTACTCAAGAGATGAACAATAAAGGCATTCCTTTTAAAAATTATAAGGTTGATTTATCTTTTCAAAAGGCTGATGAAAAATTGGCAAATCTTTTAAATATTGAAGTAGGCAAAGAGGTAAATCAATTAGTAAGAGTAAGAGGAGATAAAGAAACACCATTTGTCTATTTTGTTTCGTGGTTTCATCCTAAAGTACAATTTGATTCAAATGAAAAATTCGATAAACCGCTATATGATATTATTGAAGAAAAAAGCTCAATTTTCCTTACAAAATCCTCCGAAGAGTTAACCGCAATGCTAGCCGATAAAGAATTGGCAGCGTTGTTAGAAGTAGAAGAGGGTTCACCTATATTATTTAGAAAAAGAATTGTTTCGGACCCCGGTGGAAGGGTGATAGAAATTAATGAAGGGTATTACAGAGCAGATCGTTTTACCTATCAAATAGAGATTAATAAATAGATGCTTTTAAGCATTACAGTTTAAACTTAGCTAGAACTAACATCAATTAAAAATGTCTAATTTTATTTTAACAGCAGATATCGGAGGTAGCCATATTACTACAGCCATAGTAGATTTTTCTTCAAAATCAGTGCTAAAATCTACCGTTCAACATAAAGTGATTAATAGTAATACAACAAACGGAAATGCTATTATTTCTGATTGGTTAAGTGCTTTTAAAACGACTTTATCAAAACATTCAAAACCAATAGAGGGAATTGGAATAGCAATGCCTGGCCCTTTTGATTATACTTTAGGAATATCAGAAATAAAAGGCGTAGGAAAGTACGAAAGTATCTTTGGCATTAATATTAGATTGGCATTATATGCAGCATTAAAAAAGTACCTTTCAACACCCAATGATATCCAATTTATTAACGATGCAGATGCCTTTATTTTAGGGGCTGTGCATGCTAAAAATTGGGATAATGAACGTGTAGTAGGGATTACACTAGGTACCGGTTATGGATCTGGGTTTGTTGAGAATGGCAAAATGATAACTACAGGTAATGAAGTGCCCGAAGAAGGGAAATTACATTTTGTTCCTTTTAAAGAAGGGGTAAATGAGGATTATATTTCTACAAGATGGTTTACCAAAGAGTGGGAGAATAGAGCAGGAGAAAAAGTAAAAGGTGTAAAAGAAATTGTACAAGCTAACAACGAAACGTCTCAACAACTTTTTGATGAATTTGGGAATAACCTTTCTGCTACATTATCTCCTTGGTGTACAAAATTTAAGCCTACAAAAATGATTATTGGTGGGAATATCACAAAAGCATTGTCTTTGTTTGATACACCCATTAAAAATAATTTAAATATAGACGATATAGTTGCTTATGCCGATACCGAAGAGGCATCGATGCTTGGAGCAGCATCAAATTTTATAAAAACAAAATCAGCAAAAATGACAAGAAATACAAAACAGTACTTGATGCCATCATCTGTACAAAAAACGGAAAAAGGTGCTTACGATATTTATCCATCACATGCCTTAAAAGAAGGTGAAATTAAAACTGGTTACCAATCACTTGCTAAAGAATTAAAACAATATTCTACACTTTTATTAGAAGGGTATGTAGGTGTTGCATGGGAAACTGTAACTACACAATTGTTAGAAGCGTTTAAAGTTGAAGGAATTGAAAAAATACAATTTGTAAATGTCAATGCAGCTTTAAAATCAGAAGAAGAAATTGATAAAATTACTGCACCTTATTTAGGGGGCGATGATCCTATTTTTGGTAAATTATTTGAAGGGAAATTAATCGATTTTTTTGATAAGCAGAAATTAGATGCTGTTACTGTAGATAAAAATGTTTTCACCGTAATTTATGGTTGCGGAGCCTCTTTGTTAAAAGTAAAAGGAGCTAAGGTTGTTTATTTTGATGTACCTAAAAATGAAATTCAATTCCGTTCTCGTGCAGGCGGTGTGATTAATATTGGAGCAAAAGAAAGTATAGCAGCAAAGCCTCAGTACAAACGCATGTATTTTATCGATTGGGTAATTTTAAATAATCAGAAAGCTACTATTCTTCCCAAAATAGATTACATAATTGATGAGCAAAGAAGTGATGCGATTACTTGGACAGATGGGGTTTCTTTTAGAAAAGGTTTAGAAGAAATGTCTAATAATGCATTTAGAGTGAGACCTTGGTTTGAACCTGGTGCATGGGGTGGACAATGGATTAAAGAAAAAATTGGTGGATTAGCAGAAGATGTCCCCAACTACGCTTGGTCTTTTGAGTTGATTGTTCCAGAAAACGGAATTGTCTTTGAACAAGATGGTGCTTTATTAGAAGTTTCTTTTGATTTTTTAATGTATTACAATAATAAAAATATATTAGGAGAAGCAAGTAAACGTTTTGGTTATGAATTTCCCATTCGTTTTGATTTCTTAGATACTATCCAAGGAGGAAACTTATCTGTACAATGTCACCCAACGGTACCGTATATGCAAGAAAACTTTGGACATAGGTTTACGCAAGACGAAACCTATTATATGCTAGATGCCAAAGAAGATGCAAAAGTATATTTGGGTTTTCAAGAAGACATTGAACCTGAAAAATTTAGAGCTGCATTAACCCATAGTTTTGAAAACTCTGAAGAGTTAGCTATAGAAAATTATGTGCAAGTTCACCCTGCAAAAAAGCACGATTTATTCCTTATTCCTAACGGTACAATTCATTGTTCTGGAACAGACGGAATGGTGTTAGAAATTAGTGCAACACCTTATATTTTCACGTTTAAAATGTACGATTGGTTACGTCTAGATTTAGATGGAAAACCAAGACCAATGAACATTGAACGTGGTATGGAAAACTTAAACTTTGACCGTAAAGGAGCAAAAGTTCAGGAAGAATTAATTTCTACGCCAGAAGTTTTAAAAGAAGGAAAAGATTATAAAGTAGTTAATCTGCCAACACATAAAGAGCACTTTTATGCTATCGAACGTTTTGAATTCGATCACGGAATAGAAGTACAATTAAATAACCAATGTCATGTAATGAGTTTGGTAGAAGGGCAATCGATTACCGTAGAGACAAACGGAAACTCTTTTGATATAAATTATGCAGAAACGTTTGTTGTTCCGGCAGCAAGCGGATCGTATAAACTGATTAATACATCTGGTAGACGCGTAAAAGTGATTAACTCTTATGTAAAATCTGAAGAATGCTAAAGCTATGAATGCAAAAGTAATCTTTATTACATTCGTTGCCGCTTTGGCAGGTTTGCTTTTCGGGTTTGATACTGCTGTAATTTCTGGCACAATCCCGTTGGTTAAAGAACAATATGAACTAACAGCTGCCCTTACAGGGTGGTTTGTTAGTTCTGCATTGGTCGGCTCTATTTTAGGAGTCAGTTGCTCAGGGTATTTGGGCGATAAACTAGGTAGAAAATATCTATTAATGGTAGCTGCAGGGCTGTTTTTAGTGTCTGCAATTGGGTGTGCTTTTTCGATGTCTCTATTTGGGTTAATTTTATACAGAATTTTAGGTGGCATCGCAATCGGTTTAGCTTCTATGGTTGCACCGTTGTACATAAGCGAGATCTCGCCGAAAGCATACAGAGGTCGTTTAGTTACCATCTACCAATTGGCCATTACTTTAGGTATTTTAGGAGCGTATTTTTCTAACAATTATATCCAAGTTTACGCAAAGGAATTTGCCCTTGTTTCAGGCTTTTTTGGTGATGAAATATGGAGAGGAATGTTTGCAGTAGAAGTTATTCCTGCTGGTTTATTTCTTTTAGGGTTGATTGTAGTACCTAAAAGTCCAAGGTGGTTAGCATTACATGGAGAACGTTTAAAAGCACAACAAATTTCTAAAGAATTAGCCATTGATTTTGATGATAAAGAAGAGGACAACAAAGAGGTTCATTTGAAAACGCTCTTTACAGGAGCACTTAAAAAGCCAATGGGTATTTCTATCTTCTTGATGTTATTTTCACAATTATGTGGTATTAATGCCATTATTTATTACGGACCATCAATTCTTGCAGCTGCAGGTTTTAGCATGTCAGAATCATTGGGCGGACAAGTAACTATAGGAATTGTAAATACTCTTTTTACCTTTTTAGCTATTGCTTATATCGATAAATGGGGACGTAAACCACTCTTACTTTTAGGAGCAGTTGGCGTTACAATCGCATTACTTATTACAGGTAGTTTATTCGCCTTAAATGTGGTGAGTGGTTATTGGGTTGTAGGAAGCATTTTACTATTTATTTCTTGTTATGCCTTTTCTTTAGGACCCGTACAATTTGTGGTAGCATCAGAAGTTTTTCCAACCAATTACAGAGCCAAAGCAATGTCAATAAGTACGTTGGTTTTATGGGCAGCAAATGCAGTTGTCGGACAAGTTTTCCCGATGTTGTTAGAAGGGTTAGGAGCAGCAGCCACGTTTATTATTTTCGGAATTATCTGTATTCCATCTATCTATTTTATCAAAAAATATATTCCAGAAACAAAAGGGAAATCATTAGAAGAAATTGAAAAGCTTTGGTCATCAGCTCCACAAAAAGAGACCACAGAACTACTCGAAAAAGCCTAATAAATTACTACAAATAAATTGAAGAAACTTAAAATTATTGAAATGAAAAATTACTTACTAATCGCATTAGCAGCCTTCACTTTTGGGTGTACTGCACAATCAAAAACAAACTCACTTACAGAACAAATAGAAACTGATACTCAATTACCTCAAATTCAGGAAATGGGGTTGAAATTGTTGTCATCAGGTTTTAATGCCGGCGATGGCTATGCAGAAGTATGGATAAGGGATTTCAACACTTTTGTAACGCAATCTGCTAAAGTTGTTGACCATAAACTTATTAAAGATAACATTCTAAATTTCTTCTACATTCAAGAAGATGATGGAAATATTGCAGATGGTTTTATTACCATTAGACCCGGATATGATTCTACGTATTACAAAAAAAGTGTGCATAAACCAACATTGGCTTATCATAAAAATACAGTAGAGACAGATCAAGAGGCATCTTTAGTACAGTCTGTGTATAAATACATTAAAGCAACGGGTGATAAGTCAATTTTACAAGAAGAAGTTGTAGGTAAAAAGGTAATTCATAGACTTGAAGATGCCATGCAATTTTTACTAGACGAACGTTTTAACGAGACCTATCAATTACTTTGGGGAGCAACTACTGCAGATTGGGGAGATGTACAACCAGAACATGATTGGGGTGTTGCCCTAGATGAAAATTCACATCTTACAATAGATATTTATGACAACGCAATGTTTGTTATCGCCTTAAATAATTTAATAGAAATTGGGGGTGATGACATCAACGCTAGTAAGTGGAAAGTGGTGAGAGCTGGAATTACTAAAAATGTAGCAAAATATTTATGGGATGAGGAACGTCAGAAATACCGCCCACATGTTTACATTACAACTTCGCCCTTTCCGTCTGATTTTAACGAGGACGAAGTTTTCTATCACGGAGGTACTGCAATTGCAATCGAAGCGGGTTTCTTAACGAAAACACAAATAAAAGTGCAGTTAGATAAAATGGTGCAAAATGTGAAGGAATCTGGAGCACCGTCTATTGGTTTAACATTATATCCTGTGTATCCTGAAGGTACTTTTAAAAATACAGGAATGCACCCATATGGATACCAAAATGGAGGAGATTGGACTTGGTTTGGTGCACGTATGATTACTGAATTGGTAAAGAATGGGTATGAGCAAGAAGCATGGGAACAGGCACAGCCAATGTTTGACAGAGTACTAAAAAATAAAGGATTTTACGAGTGGTATACAAGAGATAATAAGCCAACTGGTTCTGGAATGTTTAGGGGTTCTGCAGGGGTATTATTAGATGCAATTGATGCTTTTGAAAGCTTAACTGTCAATAACTAAATTTAACTAGAAGGGTAGTGAGTTAAAGAGCTTCATTACCCTTTTTTAATACCATTACCATGCGATTGATACTTTTATTACTACTACTGCCGTGCATAGTTAATGCACAGAAAACGCCATTAGATTATGTAGACCCCAATATTGGTTCGGTACATTCTAGATGGTTTTTTTACACCCCTGCTGCTCATCCATTTGGCATGGCAAAACCAGCTCCATCAACCAATGGACAATACGGGAATAAATGGGGTTGGGAAGCCGTTGGTTACGATGGTACACATACTTCAATAGAAGGTTTTGTCAATTTCCACGAGTTCCAAGTTGGAGGTGTTTCTTTAATGCCTACCACAGGGAAGTTAGTTACTGTACCAGGTAAATTGGGTGAGGAAGATGCAGGTTACCGTTCTCGTTTTAAGAAAGAAAATGAAGTGGCTCAACCGGGGTATTATAGTGTTTTTTTGGATGATTATAAGGTGAAAGCCGAACTAACATCTACAGAAAGAGTGGCTTTTCATAGGTATACATTTGATCAAAATGAGGAAGGAAATATCCTTTTTGATATAGGCAATACACAAGGCGAAAGTGGTGCTGTTGTAGATGCATCTGTGCGTATAACCAAAGACAATAAAGTAGAAGGTTTTGTAATTACACACCCTGGTTATGCCAAGTATTATCAACCCGGAAGTTATGTGAAAATGTACTTTGTTGCCGAGTTAAATCAGCTACCCATGCGTGTAGATGCATTTAATAAAGAAACTATCCACATAGGAGAACGCTCTAGTATTGGTAAAGGGGCAGGCTTGGCATTAAAGTTCAATACATCAACTAAAAAAGACGTTGAAGTAAAAATTGGATTGTCTTACACTTCAATAGAAAATGCAGCACTTAATTTAACTACAGAAGCAAGTACTTTAAACTTTGATCAGGCCAAAGAAAAAGCACAAAATGAATGGCGTGAAAAGTTGGGGAGAATAGCCGTAAAAGGTGGGTCGGAAGAACATCTTACTAAGTTTTATACGGCATTGTATCATGCTATTTTAGGCAGAGGAATTGAAAGTGATGTGAATGGAAATTACCCATCTATTAACGGTGGAATAGGACAAATTCCTCTAGATAATGAAGGGAAACCAACTTACAACCATTACAATACAGATGCGGTTTGGGGAGCATTCTGGAACTTAACACAACTTTGGGCATTGGCGTACCCAGACTATTATAATCAGTTTATTCAGTGCCAATTGGATATTTATAAAGACGGAGGTTGGCTTGCAGATGGGGTGGCTACAAATAAGTATGTTTCTGGAGTTGGTACAAATTATATGGGACTTGTAATTGCGAGTGCTTACAATAGAGGAATCCGAGATTTTGATGTTGAAACAGCTTACAAAGCAATCTATAAAAATGAGATGGGTTGGATGAATCGCCCTTTAGGAGCTGGAAAAGCAGATACAAAAGTATGGGTAGAAAAAGGCTATGTACCTTTAACTTCTAACGAAGAGTATTATTCTGCTTCTAATGCTGATGGCTCTCAATTTTCGGCATCGCATACACTAGAGTATAGTTTTTCGGCCTATGCAGCGGCACAAATGGCTAAAGCTTTAGGTAAAAATGAAGACTATGAAATGTTTATGGAAAGAGCAAAAGGGTGGGAGAAACTATTTGATTCTTCTACTGGTTTTATTCGTCCTAAATTACCGAATGGGGAGTTTGTAGAAGAATTTGACCCTAAAAAAGTATGGACGGGTTTTCAAGAAGGTAATGCATGGCAATATACTTTTTATGTACCTCATGATGCCAAAGGCTTAATCAAAAAAATTGGAGAAGAAGAATTTAATAAACGTCTTGATGGAGTGTTTGAAACTGCTGCAATCACAAAATTTGGAGGTGGAGAAACCGTTGATGCTTTTGCAGGTTTAGAAAATGTGTATAACCATGGCAATCAACCTTCTTTGCACATTGCATGGTTGTATAATTATGCTAATCAGCCAGAAAAAACACAATATTGGGTAAGAGAAATTTGTAACGTGTTTTATGGAACAGACCAAACACACGGTTATGGTTACGGTCAGGATGAAGATCAAGGACAATTAGGAGCTTGGTATGTATTGGCCGGTATTGGTCTTTTTGATGTAGAAGGTGGCACAGGAGCTACGCCAACTTTACAGATGGCGTTACCACAATTCGAAGAAATTACTATCCGTTTAGATCAAAAATTTTATGCTGGAAAAGAGTTGAAAATACTTACGAAAGGTAATCCTACAGCACATCATTATATTAAATCTGCAAAATGGAATGGAGAAAAATTAACGAATGTCTTTCTTCCATGGATTGAAATAACAAATGGAGGTGTTTTAGAAATAAAATCATCTGCTAAGCATAAATAATTTACATGCCTTAGTGCTACAACCGATCTCGAATAATTACAATTCGAGATCGGATATCATTAATTTCTCTATATAAATACACTTGTTAAGAGTTATTATATTCTTGTTCTTATTACACTTAAGTATATTTGCACGACTTCATACTTCAGTAGAACCTAATTGGAAATATCATACTTAGACTGAATTGAAAACTGATCGAACAAATAATGAGCTACCGCAACCAGATCTTTTTTTTAAGAATTTATACAGTTCTTATTATAAAAGTATGGCAATTTATGCCTACTCAATTTTAGGTGTAAAAAGTAGCAGTAACGATGTTGTCCAAGATGTATTTTTAACCCTTTGGGAGAAAAGAGCACAGCTAGATAAAATAGATAATATTAAAGGATATTTATTTAAAGCTGTAAAATTTAAAGCACTAGATTTTTTAAGAGCACAACAAAGACAAACACAAAAACAGGCTACTGTAGAGAAAGAGTTTTACCCACAGAAAATGTACCACGAAACAAGTTTAGAGGCAGCAGAATTTGAGGAGAAAATTCAAGGGTACCTTAAAGACTTACATCCAAATTATAGACAAGCAATTATGCTATCTCGTTTTTCTGGTTTAACAAACGATCAAATAGCCGAGGTGATGAATGTATCTAAAAAGACAGTAGAAAACCACCTTTTTAGAGGACTGTCACTACTTAAAAAACAACTTTCTAAAAATATTTCAGAATAAAATTTATTTTTTATTGAAAACAACTAAAGTGTAAAATACTGATTTACAGATTTTTATGTTTTTTTATTCAACTTTATTTTAAAAAAGAACTAAAAAAATAAATTTTAAGTGAGTGTTTTACACTTTCTATTCGACTTATAAGTGAACATGGAAAAAAAAGACAAACATATAGAACAATTAATTGCAAAATCGCTTACAGAAAAACTAAGTGATGAAGAGCAAGAAACATTAAATAAGTTTCTTGAAGAGGAGGATAATAGTGAAGAATTTATTGCAATAAATACTCTATGGGATGATTTAGAACATGTTGAATTTAATGCGTTTGATAAAGATGTTGCTTGGAAACAATTTGAAACACTTAAAGCAGAAAAGAAAAGTAATGCCATTCAATTAAGGCAAACAATAATTCGTTCTATTGCAGCTGTTTTGATTTTATTTGTTGGAGTAGGCTGGTATACGTATCAAAAAACTACGCCTGTAAAAGGGGAGTTGAGTGTATGGACAACAGATGGAGGAGAAACTCTACTGGCTTTAGCTACAGAAAATGCGAAACATAGTAACGATTTAATAGAATTGGATGTTGCTAGTGTAGATCAAATAGACGGAGATGGAATAGATGAAATACATGTACCGGCAGGTAAACGTATTTCGTTAGTATTATCAGACAGTTCTAAAATCTGGTTGGCATCGGGTTCAACCTTTAAATTCCCTCGAATATTTAAAGGAGCAACAAGGGAAGTAGAAATTATTGGTAAAGCCTATTTTGAAGTACATAAAGATGTAAAGCATCCTTTTATTGTAAAAGGACAATCTAGTGATATTACTGTTTTAGGTACTGAATTTTGTGTAGACAATTCAAACCCTAAAAAAGAAATAACTACGCTTGTAGAAGGAAGTGTAGCATTAACAAAGGATGGAGAAACATTGGGTAAATTGAAACCAAATGAACAAGCTATTTTAACAAATAAGTCGGAAACAATCGAAATTACATCAGTTGATGCAAAAAGTTTTGTGGATTGGAAAGAAGGTGTCTTAAGGATTATCGATAAACCTTTTTTAGAATTTCAGCAAGATTTGGAGCAATGGTACGGTGTGAGAATTATAAACAATAATAAACAATTAGTAAAATCTAACTTTACAGGATCTTTTGATCAAAGAGATAATATTCACTCCGTTATGCAACTTTTAGAAACTTTGCAAGGAGTACATTATTACATGAAAGGAGATACTGTAATTATACATTAAATGAAGAAAACCAACATGCACATAGTTTACTGATTTAACAATTAGTAAATCACTTACACTATTAAAAAGTAGTATTTGTCTAATTATAAATGCGCGTTACTCTAGAATTAAAAACGACAAATAGACTTGAAATAGCCATAGCCTCGGAATATCATTAAACTACTAATTAATCTAATTTGAAATGAAGAAATATTACTTATCATGTCCTTTTTTGGGTAAAAAGGCAAACGGGAGAGGTATACTCTTTTCTCTCCTTTGTGCAGTACTACTATCAGTAGGAAATACAGTTTTTGCCAACGATTTTAATTTGATATTAGACAACGAAAAGCCATTGAAAGAAGCATTTGAAGAAATTGCATCGCATACTCAATATAGGTTTTTCTACAATTCTAACGAAATCAATTTATCAACTTCTATTGATTACGAATTTACAGAAGCATCTATAGATGAGGTAATGACCACTTTACTGGCATCTACCAAATTAGACTATAAAGTGATTGGAACACAAGTATTGGTTTTCCCGAAAGAAGAAGGAAAACAACCTACCAATGTTGACCAAGAAAAAACAAAAGTAAAAGGTACTGTAACCGACGAAAATGAGGTAGGTCTACCAGGTGTAAATGTTATTATTAAAGGAACAACTACGGGGGCAATTACAGATTTTGATGGTAATTATGAACTAGAAGTTGCCACTACAGACATCTTGATTTTTAGCTTTGTAGGGTACGATAATCAAGAACAAAGTGTAGGCGATAGAAGTATTATCAATGTTCAATTGGCTACTCAGGTAGACGAATTGGAAGAGGTAGTAGTGACTGCTTTTGGTATTGAAAAAGAAAAGAAATCTATTGGATATTCTGTGCAGGAAGTGAAATCTGATGAGTTAACGGATACGAGAACAACAAACGTTGGATCGAATTTATCTGGTAAAATTGCTGGTGTACAAGTAAATCCATCAGGTGGTTTAGGCGGTTCAGTTTCTGTTCGTGTGCGTGGTTCTAGTTCAATTTCTGGTAATAATGAACCTCTATGGGTTGTAGATGGTGTACCAATTAATAGCTCGTCTATGGGGCAAGTGTCTAATCCAGACGATGGACCAGAATGGGGCGGTAGAAATGCAGATGGTGGTGTTTCTGATATTAATCCAGAAGACATTGCAAATATTTCTGTACTGAAAGGACCTAACGCTGCTGCTTTATATGGTTCTAGAGCACAAAATGGTGCAATTATTATTACTACTAAAAAAGGATCAGCACAACAGGGTGTTAAGGTAGAATACAATGCAAACGTAATGTTTGAGCAAGTACAATCTTTCTACAATATGCAAGATACGTATGGCCAAGGTACAAATGGTCAGATTGACACGAATGCAATGGGTAGCTGGGGTGCACCAATGAATGGACAAATGGTACAAAGTTGGGTAGACCCTTCTTTAAAAACACCTTACCAAGCCAATCAACAATACAAAGACTTTTTTGAACTAGGGTCTACAGTATCAAACAACATTGCCGTTTCTGGTGGTAATGAATTGGCTACTTTTAGAATGTCGTTTATGGATCAGAGAGCCAACGGTATTTTTCCAAGCCAGTCTTTAAATAAAAATTCTATTGATTTTCAAGGTGGGTTAAAAACGGAGAAATTTACTTTAAATGGTAAGTTCAATTACATTAACCACAGAGAAGAAGGTACTCCAAACCAAGGGTATATTGGTACGGTAAATCAGTTTGTTCAAATGCCAAGAAGTATTCAAACAAATGATATCAAAAATAACTATATGCATCCAGTGTATGGGCATCAAGTCAATTGGTCTGGGTTGTCTTCTCAATATGTAAACCCTTATTGGCAAGATTATAATGCATCAATTAATAATGCAGAGAGAGATCGTTTTGTAACAATGGTTTCGGCAGGGTATCAATTTAATGATTGGTTAAGCTTATCTGCTAAAACAGGATTGGATTATTATTCTGAAACAAGAGAAACTAGAGATCTTCCATCGAACCAAACTATGACCGACAAGAAATATATTCTTGACAAGTACAATGTTATGGAAATGAACTCAGACATTATGATGAATGCCAATAAGCAGTTTGGAGATTGGGGTGTAAGTGCAAGTGTTGGAGCAAACAATATGCATCAGCAAAGATCAGGAATGGGTAATGAAGGTGTAGGACAAATTGTACCAGGCTTATGGTCTATTCCTAACTCAACATCAGTAATTAACAGACAAACGTATTACGAAAAAGAGATTCAGTCTGTTTTTGCTTTTGGTCAATTTAGTTTTAGAAACTACGTTTTTATTGATTGGACTGCAAGAAACGATTGGTCGTCTACACTACCAGCAGAAAATAGATCGTATTTCTACCCATCTATTGCAGGTTCTCTTGTAGTAAGTGATATGTTAGAAGATTTTGATACACAATTGCCAGAGTGGATTACTTACATGAAAGTGCGTGGTTCTTGGGCAAAAGTAGGTAACGATACGGATCCTTATATGTTGGCAGGAACGTACGGTGTACAACAAGGAGCAGGCGGACCATTAGTAGAAGCACCATTACAATTGCCATTGGAAGGTTTAAAACCAGAAGAAACTACTTCTAAAGAATTTGGTGCAGAGATGAGGTTTTTAAAGAACCGTTTATACTTTGATTTTACTATGTACCAATCCAATACATTTAATCAGATCTTAACCGTTCCTATGACTTCTTCTTCTGGGTACTCTCATAAAATTATTAATGCGGGTAATGTAGAAAACAAAGGTTTTGAATTTATGGTGAATGCAACGGTTTTAGAAAAGAGAGATTTTAAATGGGACATTGGTTTCAACTTTTCTAAAAATAGAACCTACGTAAACGAGTTGGCAGATGGAGTACAAACTTATGAAATGGCCAATGTAAACGGTGTAACTGTTGTTGCTCAAGAAGGACAAGATTATGGTAATATCCGTTCGAAAAGATCATTTGTTTACGATGAAAATGGCAATAAAATGATTGGAAACGATGGCTTGCCGATTACATCAAACGATCCGGAGATTATTGGTAATATTCAGCCCGATTATATGGGTTCTGTGAGTACTACTTTAAATTATAAAAACGTATCATTTAGAGCACAAGTTGATTTCAAAAAAGGTGGAGACATTTATTCTTACACAGATGCACTTGGTACATTACAAGGTACTGGAGAACGTACACTAAATGGACGTGATGGAAATATGGTTGTAGAAGGTGTAAATGCAGAAACTGGACAACCAAATGATGTCAAAATATCTTCTGAACAATATTGGAATCATGTAGGTGGAGCAAATGCAGTAGGTTCTGAATTTATGTACGATGCAAGCTATATTTCATTAAGAGAACTTTCTATTGGTTATAGCTTACCAAGTAAATGGATGGATAATATGTTTTTAGATAAAGTGAGAGTATCGGCAGTAGGTAGAAACTTATTCTACTTTAAAACAAACATGCCAGGTACTTCTCCAGAATCATACGCTGGCCCTACAGATGGTTATAGAGGTATTGAAATGGGTGGATATCCTATGACAAGAAACTTTGGTTTTAATGTAAATGTAGCCTTCTAAATTCGACTAAATCATGAATAAAAATATATATAAACTAATCGTAGTGTTTTTGAGTGTACTTACATTTTCGTGTACTCAGAAATTTGATGAAATGAATACCAATCCTGTAGAACCAACAGAGATTCCGCCAAGTATGGCAATTGGTAATCTATTAGTAAACGGAAACATTGCAGAATGGTCGAGATACCAGCAAGCCTATACATTGTATACAAGCTTGTATTCTCAATACTTTGCAAACACAACTAACTATTTTAACTCTGGGCGTTATATCATGAACTTGGGTTGGGTAGATTATGGTTTTTTCCGTACGCAATATTGGGAGTCTACACGTATGTATGATGACATTAAAGCGTATTCAGAAAAGTATCCAGACTTTGATAATCATTATTGGATTGCTAGAATTCAATACGAACTATCTTCTGCTAGAACAACAGACCAAATAGGTGATATGCCTTATACAGAAGGTGGAAGAGGTATTGATTATCCAAAATATGATTCTCAAGAATTTATTTACAACAGTGTACTTACAGGTTTGGATTCTGCATACGTAATGTTGGGTAATTTTACAGACCAACCTTCTTATGGTGGAGAAGATGTAATTTACAATGGTGATATCCAGAAATGGAGACAATTGGCCAACTCTTTATTATTAAGATATGCCATTCGTGTAAGTAAAGTTGATCCTGCTTTAGGTAGAAAATGGGGCACAGTGGCTTTATCAAGAGATTTGATTAACTCGAATGCTGACAATGCAACTGTGGCAACAGATCCGCATAGTTTTATGAGAGGTCATCCTTTATATGAAATTGCTTGGTGGAATGAATTCAGAATGAGTAAAACAATGCAAGATTACTTTACTGCTACAAGCACATCAGGAACAGACCCTAGAATGTATTTATACTTTGATCAGGTGAAAAAAGACGATGTAAATGCAGAGGAATTAGAGAATTATAAAAAGCTAGATCAAGAAGGTAAATTAGTAGATTTCACTTACTCCGAGTTAAAATCGGGGGTATATACTATCTCTTTTTATAAGGGAGTAGAAAATGGTTTACCTGCAGAATCAATTCCTGCAATGGGAAATAACCCTAGTGATAATTCTAATATTGGGCCAATGTTCAATAATAATTCCAGATATATGGTCATGTCTTATGCTGAAGTTTGTTTCTTGAAATCAGAAGCAGCCCTTCTTGGTTGGGGAGGCAACAGCGAAGCAGCTTATTTAGAAGGTATCCGAGCATCTTGGGAGTATGTTTCTACATTGTCAGAAACACAAAGTTTCTTATCGAGCGTAGATCCATCTAAAGTAGATATGGAAGCGTACATTACAGGCCTACCAACTTTTGCAGGACATGAATTAGAAAATATTCAGCAGCAAAAATGGCTTGCAAACTATCCTGATGGATGTGAAGGATGGGCAGAATATAGAAGAACAGGTTACCCTACATTAAATAAAGTAGTGAAAGATGATTCTGGAGTAGACCTAGGAGATGGCTTTATTAAGAAGCTACCTTACACTGAATCTGAAATAACAATTAATGCTAAAAATGCACTAGACCCAAGTAACAATCAAGGACAAGGTGAAGGGATTCACGTTCGTGTTTGGTGGGATATTGACTAATTTTAAATTGCTGAAAGCAGTGCAAGAGTGGATTTCCACATTTGCATTGCTTTTTTATTTAAGTACTAAAATATTTTGTGATTATTTAGAAATTATTGGGTGTTATCTCCAACAAGTTTTTCTTAAATTTAACCACTGAGATAACATTATACATAAGCAATACTGCTTGCTCAAAAAAACAATTCTATCGGGTATATCTCATAATAGTAACAGACATAACTTACAAATCTTTTAAACCTAATTATAATGAACTTACATCCTGTAGATATAGGAATAATCGTAGGGTATATATTACTAACGGTTCTTATTGGATACTTTATCTCTAAAAAGGCATCGCAAAATCTTGATAGCTATTTCCTTGGTGGAAAAACAATTCCTTGGTACGTTTTAGGTTTATCAAATGCATCTGGCATGTTTGATATTACGGGTACGATGTGGATGGTTTCCCTTGCTTTTATATATGGTGTTAAATCAGTTTTTATTCCTTGGTTATGGCCTGTTTGGAATCAGATTTTTTTAATGATTTTCCTTGCAGTATGGTTAAGGCGTTCTAACGTAATGACGGGTGCAGAATGGTTAAAAACAAGGTTTGGAAATGGTAGAGGTGCAGAGCTTTCACATATTGTTGTAGTCATCTTTGCCATTATTGCAGTAATAGGTTTTATTGCTTACGGATTTGAAGGAATTGGTAAATTTGCAACTATGTTTTTGCCATGGGATTTGAGCACTTCAGTTTTTGGTTTTGCCATTCCATCGGCTAAAATATATGCCGCTATTATTATGGCACTCACAACTATTTATGTGATTAAAGGCGGGATGTATTCTGTAGTAATGACCGAATTAATCCAGTTTGTAGTGATGACAATTGCTTGTATTATTGTGGGTATAATTGCCATTAATATGGTAACTCCAGAACAGATTACAGCGGTGGTTCCTGAAGGGTGGAAATCTTTAGCTTTCGATTGGAAATTAAACTTAGATTGGTCGACTGTTTTACCAGCCGTAAACGATAAAATTGAGTCGGACGGTTACTCTCTTTTTGGCACATTAATGATGATGATGATCTTTAAAGGGATTCTAGTAAGTATTGCAGGACCCGTTCCAAGTTACGATATGCAGCGTATTATGGCCACAGAATCGCCAAAGGATGCTGCAAAGATGAGCGGTATAGTATCATTGGCTTTATTTATTCCAAGATACCTTATGATTATGGGTTTAGCCGTAATTGGTTTGGTCTATTTATCCCCTCAGTTTGCAGAACAATCTGGCCCAATAGATTTCGAGATGGTTTTACCTTTTGCCCTACAAAACTTTATTCCAGTTGGTTTAAAAGGTCTGTTGTTGGCAGGTTTAATTTCAGCTTTTATGTCAACTTTTGCAGCCAATGTAAATGCGGGACCAGCGTATATAGTCAACGATATTATCAAAAAATATTTTAGACCAAACGCAACAGACAAACAATTGGTGATGATGTCTTACATAGCCTCTTTAGCTGTAGTAATTGTAGGCATGACGGCAGGGTTATTTGTATCGAGTATAGATTCAATTTTAAAATGGATTGTAGCCGCTTTATTTGGTGGATATACAGCTGCAAACATGCTAAAATGGGTATGGTGGAGATTTAATGGTTTTGGTTATTTTTATGGAATGATGGCAGGAATGGGAGCAGCCGTAGTGGTACCTTTTGCCTTCTCAAATCTATCAGAAATAATGCAGTTTCCAATCATCTTCTTGATCTCATTAGCCACTTCGATCGTTGCAAGTTTATTCACTAAACCCGACGACGAGAAAACATTAATGACCTTTTATACAACAGTGCGTCCGTGGGGATTTTGGCAGCCTATTGCAGAAAAATGTAAAGCTATTAATCCGAATTTTAAAGAGAATAAAGGGTTTGGTAAAGATATGTTTAATTGTGCTGTTGGGGCAATTTGGCAACTTTCGTTACATTTAATTCCAGTATTCTTAATTATTGGAGAGTACGAATATATGGCCTACTCAATTGTATTAATGATTGTGACAATGATTTGGTTAAAAATCAAATGGCACGATGAAATGGAAGATTACCCAGAGGATATGCAAGACACGCTTCAGGCAATAGAGGAGAGTACACCTACTTTATCACCTAAAGTAGAAGCAGTTTCTTAGGTTTAAATGATCAATAAAATTTAAAAATGAAAAAGCGACTTTACAGTTTTTGTCTACTGCTCTTTATGGGCATGTCGGTTAATGCACAAAACAAAAAACCGAATGTTTTACTGATATATTCTGATGATCAGGGATCGTTAGACATGAATTGTTATGGAGCTAAAGATTTAAAGACGCCATCTTTTGATAAGATGGCGGAAAATGGTGTTCGGTTTACGCAATTTTATGCACCTGCACCCATTTGTACACCTTCAAGAGCTGCATTGTTAACAGGTAAAAGTCCGCAAGGAGCACAACTACCTAACAATACATCGTCTCAACCGGGGCATGCAGGTTTACCAACAGAAGAAGTAACCATAGCAGAGGTTTTTAAAGGTGCAGGATATAACACTGCGCATATTGGTAAATGGCATTTGGGATACACTCCTGAAACAATGCCAAATGAACAAGGTTTTGACCATTCATTTGGACACATGGGAGGATGTATAGATAATTATTCTCATTTCTTTTATTGGGAGGGTCCTAACCGTCATGATCTATGGAGAAACGGAGAAGAGGTATTTATGGATGGACAGTATTTTCCAGAATTAATGGTAGATGAGGTAGACCAATATCTCACCTCAATTAAAGAAGATGAAGACCCTTTCTTTATGTACTTTGCCATTAATTTACCGCATTATCCTGTGCAACCATTAGAAAAATGGAGAACGTATTATAAAGATTTGCCTTCTCCTCGTAGAGATTATGCAGCCTTTATGTCTACGTTAGATGAGTACATTGGTAAATTGCTTGATGTACTAGAAAAGCAAGGTGTTTTAGAAAATACAATTGTTGTTTTCCAGTCAGATCACGGGTATTCTACTGAAGTAAGAAACTTTAATGGAGGTGGATATTCTGGACCTTATAGAGGTGCAAAAGGAGATTTGTTTGAAGGTGGAATTCGTGTGCCAACGTTAATTCAATGGCCAAATAAAATTCCTGCAAATCAAGTAAGAAATGGTATTGGTACAGGAACAGATTGGTTTCCAACATTATTAGATTTCTGTGGGATATCGTATGATCAAAATGCAATTGAAGGGCACTCATTAAAAGAAATGATTTTAGACAAAGATGCAGCATCACCTGTGGAAGTTTTCCGTTGGAAATTTGGTGCATCGTGGGCAGTTAGAGAAGGCGATTGGAAACTAATTGGCTACCCTACAGATCATACTAAAAAAGCACCAATAGATTTTGAAAAAGGCAGTTATTACCTTGTAAACATTGCACAAGATAGTAGTGAACTAACTAATTTAGCAGCAGAGTACCCTGAGAAAGTTGAAGAACTCACTAAGAAATATTTAGACTGGGAATTTGGTTTTGAAGACGATTTACCTCAAGATTTTAAAGAAGTACAGCATCTTGGTTTTAATGCTAAAGTACAATTACTACAACCCACAGATAAACGCTCTACAGGTCAGGAAATAAAATTAGTAGACGGTTATTCTGGTACGAAAACCTTTAGCGATGGTTATTGGGTTGCATTTCTCGGAAACGACATGGAAGTAGTTTTAGAATTGCCCCAAAAAAGCAAAATAAAGAAGATTACTGTAGGTGCTTTATCGGCACAGCAAAGCTGGATTTTTGCTCCAAAAGAAGTGGAAGTTTTTGTTTCTGAAGATGGTGAAAATTATACCAAATTTGGCACCCAAAAAGCAGAAGGAGCAATTAAAAATGTAATTGTACATCGAGAAAAAATCTCGATAGAAGGTAAATCAAAAGCAAAATACATAAAAGTAATTGCTAAAAATATAGGAAAACTACCGGAGTGGCATTCTGGAAACGGAAGCGATGCTTATATGTTTATCGATGAGATTACTATTGAATAATAAAGCATTTTAGAAGTGTGATAATTCAAAAGTTATTACACTAATCAATAAAAAAATACGATTTAAAATTTATACAAATGAGTACATTAGAGAAGGCATTCCCATGGGAAGATAGACCAGAGAATAGTAAAGCAGTAATGTGGCGATATTCTCAAAATCCAGTGATAAAAAGAGATGCAATAGCAAATTCAAATAGTATTTTTAATAGTGCTGTTGTAGAGTTTAATAATGCATATGCAGGTGTTTTTCGTTGTGACGATAAATGCCGAAGAATGAATATTCATACTGGGTTTAGTAAGGATGGCATCAACTGGGAAATCAATGAATTACCTATTGAATTTATTGCCGGAAATACAGAAATGATCCATTCCGATTATAAATACGATCCTCGTGTAGTTTGGATGGAAGACCGTTATTGGATTACGTGGTGTAATGGTTATAACGGACCTACTATTGGTATTGGGTATACTTTTGATTTTAAAACATTCCATCAATGCGAAAATGCTTTTTTACCGTACAATAGAAACGGGGTGCTTTTCCCAAGAAAAATAAATGATAAATACGTAATGTTAAGTCGCCCAAGTGATACAGGGCATACAGCATTTGGAGATATCTTTATTAGCCAATCACCCGATATGAAATTTTGGGGAGAACACCGTCATGTAATGTCACCGGCACCCTTCGAGGATAGTGCATGGCAATGCATGAAAGTAGGAGCAGGCCCAATTCCTATAGAAACAAAAGACGGCTGGTTAATGATCTATCATGGCGTATTAAAATCATGTAATGGATATGTGTATGCAATGGGAGCAGCCCTATTAGATATTGATAAACCTTGGGAAGTAAAATACAGGTCTCAACCTTATTTATTAACTCCAGAAACACCATACGAGTGTATGGGTGATGTACCAAATGTAGTCTTTCCATGTGCCGCACTTCATGATAAAGAAACTGGTAAATTAGCCGTTTATTATGGTGCTGCAGATACCGTTACAGGTATGGCGTTTGCACAAATTGAAGAACTTGTTGATTGGGTGAAAGAGAATTCTCTTTAATCATAAATTCTGATTGATAGAAAATAAAAACAGCTTCAAAAATAGTGATTAACTATCTTTGAAGCTGTTCTTTTTTATATAAACTCTTCTAGTTTTTCAGTACTTTAAAAGTTTTCTCACCAACACTTGTAGAAATATTAATCATGTAGATCCCAGAAGGAACATCAAAATTAATTTTTTCTCTAGTATAGATTTCATTGGATGATATAAGTACACCTCTAGTTGTATAAACTTTTACAACGGCTTTTTCAGAGATTCCATTAATATCAACATATAGTTCTTTACCTGTTGTAGGGTTAGGATACACCTTAAAACTATTTAGTAAAGCTGTATTTACAGATGTAATCACTTTACTCCATTTAGCATAAATAGCGATGTCTCCGTCAGCAACTTCAATTTCTGTAATTCTATTTGTAAATGCACTTTCCCTAAACCACCCTTCAAAAGTATATCCATCTCTACCTGTAAGGTCTTGTAATGTAATTGCTGTTGTACTACCTGCTGAATAAGTAGCTTGATTAGGGTTTGTAGCACCTTCAACATTATGGAATGTAATCACATAATCAGCTAAGAAATTACTGTAAAACGTTTTATTACCAGTACTTCCTGTGGGTACAGCAACTCCACTAACCGCAGATGTTAACCCTGAATTTGTAAACCAACCAGAAAAATAATGTCCAGATTTTGATGGGTTACTTAAAGTGATATTACTACTTTCAATAGTATAGGAAGTTGGATTACTATTGGTTACGCCGCTTCCATTATTTATAGTATATGATATTGTATACACAATTGCATCCCATTTCGCATAAACCGTGATATTTCCAGTGCTTCCTGTCGGAATAGCCACACTATTTACTTTGGAAGTTAATCCTGAATCAGTATACCAACCACCGAAATTGTACCCAGGAATTGATACATCACTTAATGAAATATCACTACTTTCTATAGTATAAGAAGTTGGATTATTATTTGTTACACTGCTGCTGTTATTGATTGAATATGCTATGGTATATACAGTTGCATCCCACTTTGCATATAAAGTAATATCGCCATCAGAATAATTTATTTCCGTTTTCTGATTAGTTAATCCAGCATCTGTAAACCAACCAACAAAAGTATACCCGGTTCTTCCACTTAAACGCTGTAAGGTAATCGGAGAGGTGATACCAGGAGAATAAGTAGCTTGGTTCGGGTTTGTAACACCATTTACATTATTATATGTAATCTGGCTATTTGTTTGAGAATAAAATCTACTATAAAATGTGATATTACCAGTGCTGCCAACTGGTATTGCAACTCCGCTAACTGCATTTGTTAGCTCTGGGTTAGTAAACCAACCTAAGAAGTTATTTCCAGATTTTGTTAAGTTACTTAACGTAATATCAGCTGTTTCTATAGTATAGGTAACAGGATTTGAATTTGCAGATGCTCCTGAACTATTCGTAACATTAAAAGAAATAGTATAATTTATTGGTTCCCATTTCGCATACAAATCAAGTACACCATCAGTTGCTTGAATATCGGTAATTGATGTTGATAAACCACTGTCTCTATACCATCCAACAAAATTATACCCAGTTCTTCCAGATAACCCTTGCAAACTAATAGGAGATGTAATTGTTGGCGAATAGCTAGTAGGGTTTACGTTAGTAACCCCATTGACATTATGATAAGTTACAACATGATCAGGTTGAGGAGTAAACTTACTATAAAAAGTAATATCTCCATTGCTTCCGTTAGGTATAGCAATAGCCCCAGCAGGTGTTGTGAAGCCAGCATCTGTAAACCAACCAGAAAAATCATAACCAAATCGAGACAAAGCACTTAAGGTAATATCTGTATCTTCTATTGTATAGTTGGTAACATTAGGATTACTAGATGTCCCTTCATTTGTAACAGAATAATTGATAGAATAATTAATAGGAGTCCACCTAGCATAAAGATCTAAATTAGTATTCAATAAATTTGTTATTTCATTACTTGAAGATATTCCATCAAACCAACCTGTAAATGTATACCCTAATCTATTTGGGTCTTCTAATGCACTATTATCATGAATTAAAAAAGTTGAAGGGTTATTTGCATGGTTGGTACCAGTTAATAGATTATGGTAAGTAATTGAATACTGTGCTGTAAACTCAATATTAGCAACATCGCTTTGAATATTATTGTAACTATAGCTTGCTGGCGAAAAAGAAGAGTTGGAGTTAGTTAATGTTACTGTACCTGTTTCTCCTTTTGTTATTTTAATACTGTAAGGACCGTAATCTGTTACATTTAATGAAGAACCGTTTGAGGCAGAGATTGTAGTACTACCTAAAGCTCTTATGTTTCCTGAAATATAAGCTACAAGAGATGTTCTAATTGCTTCATACCCTAAGTCGAAATCAGTAATAACATCATTTGCATTTTTTGATGTTCCATTAGAATCTTCCCATCTATATTCAAAATCAGCATTTGAAGAGGTAGGAGATGGTAATGTAAAACTCGTGAAATTCGGATTATCTTTAAAAGCTTCAGCACCGATATATGTCACAGTGTTTGGGAGGTAAATACTAAGTAAGTCACACCCTTTGAAAGTTCTGTAACTTATAGCTTCTAATCTTGTAGGAAGCTGTACTGTTTTTAAGTCTCCAAACTCAAAAATACCTCTATTTTGATTAGCTGGATCACCAATACTTTTAACTTCTACGCCATCTAAATTATCAGGTATAACAATATCTACAGGATCTTGAGTTGGTGGTGTATAAGACGTTATCATTCCATTAGCATCAACAACAACATCGGCATCCGTTAAAGTGTAAGGGATATAAAAGTCTTGATTAACGGCATCAACTTGTATATTAGAAAAGACTTTTTGAGGGCTAGGGTTAAAAGATTGCCCATTTTTTATTGGAATAATTGTTAAGCTACTATTGACAGCTGTTTCGATAGTATAACTTTCACCATCATTTAAAACAGCATGGACAGATGTATTTCCTCCCTTTGTAACATATAAATCTACTCCGTCTACCCCTCTAATTTGTCCTTGTATTCTAACTCCGTGAAAGCTTTCAGTAGATGTATATTCTTCGTCTAGTACACTTACAATATCACCTTGATTAAAAGAATTCCCCCCTTGCGACCATGAATACGTATATAATGGATCGTGGTGAATTGGAAGTGTAAAAGAGGTGAATACATTATTTGCAAATGCGTAAGAACCAATATGACTTAAGGTTCCAGGTAAAACTATCTCGTTAATATCATTTTCATTAAATGCGTCTCTTTCAATATTTTCTACTTTTGTTGGTAAAATTACACTCTTAAGGTTTTGTGATTTAAAAGTATATGATTGAATCGCTTTTACAGTTTGTCCATCTAAAACTGATGGAATTATAATATCTACTGCACTACCTGTATATCCTGAAAGTAGACCATTAGAATTCACATAAACTTCATTATCTGTTACAGTATGAGGAATATAAAAATCTTTTCTTAGATGATTTTCTTGAAGATTAGTAAAATCATAGGGTATTGAAGGTGTAAATGCAACGCCATTTTTAGTAGCTGCAATATTGATATTACTTCCTTTAGGAACTTCTATTTTATAGCTATCTTCATTATCTAATGTTAGAACCCTGTTATCTGCCCCTGTTATAGTAAGCGTAACGCCATTACTACCACGAATTTCGCCTGTAATTCTAGCTCCTAAAAAAGTTGCATTAGCATCGTAATTAACATCAAGATCACTTACAGATTGCCCTTCACTAAATGAGTTAGAACCATCACTCCAGTTATAGGTATACAAAGTTGGAGATGTAGGTAAATTAAATGAAGAAAAGCCACTATTATATTTAAATGCTTCTGATCCAATATGAGTTATGCTATTTGGTAAATTAATAGTAGAAATTTCATTAAAGGCGAACGCACCTTGATCTATTGCTTCTAATTTAGTTGAAAAGGTGATAGCCTTGATATTATTTCTGTTAAATGCAAATCTATTAATTTTAGTAACAGTATTGGGTAGAACAATTTCTTTTAAATTATTATTCCTAAATGCACTTGTTTGGATACTTTCTAAGGTTGTGGGAAATTCAACAGTAACTATTTCTTTATCTTCAAACACAGCGTTATTTGTAGGGTTTTCAATACCGATAACTTTAACCGTTTCTCCATCTAAAATATCGGGTATAATAATGTCTTTTCGGTCAAAATTATATGATGTACTTATTAAAACGCCATCTGAATTTACAACAACATCGGCATCTGTGATTACGTAACTATTGTAAAAATCAAAATCTTCTACATCTGTTTGAATGTTTGTTTCTGTAAGTGTTTTAGTTGTGAATATAATACTGTTCTGTAATGCAATAATATTGACATCTACACCTAAATCAACTTCAAATTCATAATCTTCACCATCATCAAAAGAAGAAAGATATGTTGGTAATGAACTACTGATGTCTGTACCATCAATGGCTACTACTAAATTAACATTATCGCCACCTCTTATTTGACCACTTATACGTACACCAGAAAATGTAGGGTTAGCAACATAACTTTCATAGAAATCACTTGCAGGAATAACATCACCTTCAGAGTAAGAAACATTTCTAGAAGTCCAATTATACGTATATCTATTTGGAGCTGTAGGTAAAGTATAAGATGTTAAACTAGCATTTCCAACAAATGCGTAACCATATATAGCCTGTATACTATTTGGAAGAGTTATACTACTAAGGTTATTATTATGAAAACTATAGGCATTAATAACTCTTAAAGTTGAAGGAAGAACAACAGAGGTAATTCCATTGTTACTAAAAACACCTGAAGACAAGAATGTGCCTATTTCTTTTACAATAAAACCATCTAGTCTTTCAGGAATAATGATGTCTGTGTTTGCAAAATTGTAACTACAACTTTTTAAAACACCCTCACTAGTTACAACTACGTCTGCATCTGTTAATGTGTAAGGGGTTTGTGCTTGTGCTATGGAAGCAATGAGCATAAAAATGAGTACTGCTAATAAATTTATTTTTTTCATAGTTATTTGGGATATGTTGAAATCAGACAGTTGAAAGTTAATGATTGCAATAAGTGAATTCATAACAAAAGTGAATTGGTATTAGTGCAATTAATATAACTAAGCATCGTATAGTTCAATAAAATAATTATTTATATCCAAATTACTCATTGATTTTTTAATTTTAAACGCTTCGTAGATATAAATTTTTCTCCCAAATAAATGTAAACCCATTTAAACTTTCCCCTACCAATCATAAAACATCGTTACAGTACACAAAATTGCAATCTGAGTTCACTACTTAAACTTGTAGCTAGTGGTGTATGTGTAATATATTTGTACTGTAGTAATTTGAATTGAAATGGAAGGGATTATAACAAACATACAACGATTATCTGTACATGATGGAGAAGGAATACGTTCTGTTATTTTCTTTAAAGGATGTAATATGCGTTGTGAGTGGTGTCATAACCCAGAAACATTTTCATTAAAACCAGAAATAGAACGAGTTACTGATAAGTGTATAGCATGTGGAGAATGTGTAAAAGTATGTAATGCAAAGGCACTTTTTATAATGCACGGTAAAGTACATTTTAATAAAAAGAAATGTAACCAATGTTTAGAATGTGCAACAGTATGTTATGCGAAGGCAATGAATATAGTTGGAAATACATACACAGCAGCTCTTCTCTATAAAAAAATTGAAAAAGATATTCCATTTTTCCAGTCTTCAAATGGGGGAATAACAATTTCAGGAGGTGAACCATTCACTCAATTTAAATTTTTAAAATCAGTAGTAGAATTCTTTAAAAAGAAAGGATTACACATAACGATAGAATCTAATTTTAGCACAGCTTGGCAACATATTCAAGCACTTATTCCTTATGTAGATCACTGGATGATTGACCTTAAGATGATCTCCTTTGAGCAACATAAAAAGTGGACAGGTATAGGAAATTCAAATATTTTAAAGAACATCAAATTATTAGATAATCGAGGGGAAAGTTATGAGTTAAGAACGCCTGTTGTTCCATCAGTAAATTCTACAAAAGATGATATTCTTTTACTTAAAAAATTTGTTGATCAACTCATAAATATAAAGAAGTATCAACTTAATCCTTTTCACCCATTGGGTGGACAAAAATATATTAACCTTTCAAAAGAAAATAAGTTTGCTAAGGTAAAAGCTTTAGAGAAAACAGAGTTTGACAAACTTAGTGCAGTACTCGACCAATAAATAACATGAAAATGAATAAATACTACCAAAGAATTCAACAACTAAAACAGAGAAAACAGGAACAAACGCAAGAAAAAATAGCAGTTGAAGGCCTTTTAGATGAAGACGATTACGGACGTATTGCACTACCAGAGAATGCATGGGAAATAATTCCCAATCATGCAGATGGTTCTTTTTATGGGATTGAAGGATGGACCAATAATTTCTGTAATCTGATGGATGCACACCCTATCTACATAGACAAAAATGATGCTTTTGCTGGACGTTGGATGTATTTTATGTCAAAAATGCGTCCAAATAAATGGAACCCTAAGTATGGTTTTGATCATCTTATTGAAAACCAAGAAAAGTATAATATCATTCATGGAATAGGTGATGATGCACATTTTGCACCTGATTTTAAATTGGGATTACAATTAGGTTGGGATGGTCTTCTTTATAAAATGGAAGTAAGTAAAGCACTTAATCCAGAAGCAGAAAAGATAGCTTTCTATACGGCACACGAACAAGCAATTAAGAGTATTCAAGGCTGGATTAATAGACATATAATTGAGTTAAACATAAAAATAGCGCTTGAGACGGATGGTGATTTAAAGGCCAATTTAGAAGAAATGCTTCTCGTAAACCAAGCTATTTTAAACGGTCCTCCAAAAACACTTCGTCAAGCTTGTCAATGGATAATTTGGTATCATTTGGCGTCTAGAACTTATAATAGAGATGGGGCTGGTGGGCAAATAGATACTTTATTACAACCCTATTATGAAAATGATATTAATAATGGCTTAATCACAAAAGATGAAGCCGTGTATTATTTATCCTGCTTTTTAATTAATGACCCGATTTATTGGCAATTAGGAGGACCTGATGGTAAAGGAGGAGATGTTTCTTCTGAGTTATCATTTTTAATTCTTGAAGCAGCGGATCTTATAAATACCTCTTTAAATATTACAATTCGTGTACACGAAAATATGAATGAAGAGTTGTTTAAAACCTCTTTAACTTATCTCATTAAAAATAAAAATGCATGGCCAAGATACTCTGGTGATAAAGCACTAGTTGAAGGGTTTATGCGAAATGGATACTCTGAAGAATTAGCAAGACAAAGAATTGCTGTAGGGTGTAATTGGATGTCACTTCCAGGATTGGAATATACCATGAATGATCTGGTGAAGGTCAACATGGTAAAGGTGTTTGAAGTAGCTTTTGGTGAGCTAATCAAATTGCAAGATAAGAGTACAGAAGCACTTTGGAGTTTATTTGAAAAGCATTTGAAAATAGCAGTTCAAACAGCAGCTGATGGTATATTACATCATCTGAAATATCAAAAATACAATGAACCGGAACTTATTCTTAACCTTCTTTCTTATGGTCCGATGGAAAGAGGATTGGATGTGAGTGATGGAGGTGCAATGTATTATAATTTATCAATAGATGGGGCTGGGCTTGCTGTAGTAGCAGATTCTTTTGCTGCTATTCAACAACAGATCGAGTTAGATCAAAAACTTGATTGGAGCGCTCTTGAGTTCCATTTAGAGAGTAATTTTACAGAGGTTAACGGAGAACGTATTCGCCAACTAATGCAAAATAGTCCTCGTTTCGGGCAAGGAGAGACAATAGGTGATGCATGGGCTAAAAAAATTAGTCAGTTATTTACTAAAGAGGTAAAAGCAAAATCGAATAAAGAAAAGAACCATTGTTTTATTCCTGGTCTTTTTTCTTGGGCAAATACTGTGGGTTTAGGAAAAGCAGTAGGTGCTACACCGAACGGTAGAAAGGCAGGGACACCAATTTCGCATGGAGCAAATCCAACACCGGGTTTTGTTGTAGATGGAGGTTCTTTAGCGTTAGCAAATGCAATTGCAGATGTTCAGCCAGGGTTTGGAAATACCGCTCCAATGCAATGGGAGTTAGACCCTAGTTTAGCTAAAGAAGAGCATAGTGCAATAATTGGAGCCATAATTAAAACGCATTTTAATAGAGGGGGCACACTTATAAATGTAAATATTATGGATAAAGAAGAGGTGCTTGCTGCACATAAAGACCCTCATTTATACCCAGATTTAGTAGTGAGAATTACAGGTTTTACGGCCTATTTTGCTATGCTTACTCAAGAATTTAGACAGTTAGTAGTAGACCGTATTTTAGAAAACTAGTTAATGAAAATAACAGAAACATATCAGCATAAAGAAACAGGTTACAACCCATTTTTAATAAGAGAGGGATGGCAAGTTGCACAGTTAAATTATGCAGAAGAAAGTAGACCTGAAAATATTAAAAGGTTAGATATCCATTATCTTACTGATGAAGCTTTTATGTTAATTGATGGCAGTGCATTGCTTGTAGCAGCAGAAATAGTTGATAACACAATTACTTATGATATGACGCACATGGAACCAGGAATTATTTATAATATCCCTAAAAATGTTTGGCATACAATAGCACTCAAAGAAGAAGCAAAAGTTTTAATTATTGAGAAAGATAAAACGCACTTAGGTGATTTCGAATTTTATGATTTTAATAATGAACAATACAAACAGTTTCTACAAGAAATTCATAAAATTTGGTAATCAAAGAAAGAATAAAATTACGACTTAACTAATCCTAAGGTCAGAAACAATAAATATGAAAAAGATGAATACTATCAAAAAACAATCAATTTTTACAACAACGTGCATGGCGTTGGCTATCTTAATTTTATTACCGTTTGCATCAATTTCTAGTCCTTTAAAAAAGAAGGATGGTATTTCTAAAAAAGAGAAAAAAGAATACCAAGAAAGAGTAAAAACAGCTTTTAAGAAAGGGTGGAGAGCATATATGAATTATGCGAAAGGCTTAGATGCAGTAAATCCAATATCAGAAAAAGGCCATAATTGGTATGCAGAATCTTTATTAATGACACCTGTAGATGCTTTCTCTACAATGTATTTAATGGGTTTAGACGATGAAATGAAAGAAGCAAAAGAGCTTATTTTTTCAGAATTAGAATTTGATAAAGATTTTGAGGTCCAACAATTCGAAATTGCAATTCGTATTCTTGGTGGCTTGCTATCAAGTTATCAGTTAGATGGCGACCAACGTTTTCTTGATTTAGCTATTGATTTAGCAGATAGGATGCTTCCTGTTTTCGATTCGCCTACTGGAATTCCTTATCGTTTAGTCAATTTAAAAACGGGAGCTGTTGGCGGACAAGGTACAAACCCTTGCGAGGTAGGTTCTATGTTATTAGAGTATGGTGTATTGTCTAAATTAACGGGCGACCCTAAGTATTATGATTTATGTAAAAGAGGTGTTAAGGCACTTTACGATAGAAGAGGAGAAACAGGTTTACAAGGTTCTTGGATTGATCAAGATACAGGGAAATGGGAAGACACTAGAGCACATATTTCTGGAGGAATAGATGCTTATTATGAGTACTTATTAAAAGGGTATTTATTGTTTGGAGATGAGGACTTATTAGAGTGGTACACTGTTTCTCGTGATGCAGTAAACAAGTATTTAGTAGATACTACTTCTGTAGAAGGTGAAATGTGGGTTGGCTGGGCCGATATGAATTCGGGTGAGCGAATAATGACAAGGTTTGGTGCTTTAGATTGTTTCTGGAATTTATGCAATGTTTTAGATGGTGATTTAGAAAGAGCTGAAGGTTTACAAGCTTCGATTAATAAAATGTGGTTTAAAAATGGTATTGAGCCAGAAGCGATTAACTACACAACAATGCAACCTTATTACGAAGGTGCAGAATATTATATGATGCGCCCAGAAGCAATAGAATCTACATATTATGTTTGGAGAGGAACGGGAAATAAAAAATACTACGAGCAAGGTAAAAAGATGTTTGAAAGCATTGAAAAATACTGCCAAGTAGACAATGGTTATGTACAATTAAGAGATGTTGCCACTAAAGAAAAATGGGATACTTTAGAGAGTTTCTTCTTTGCTGAAACAATGAAATATTGCTATTTATTCTTTGCTGATGCAGCGACTTTTGATCTTGAGAGATATGTATTAAATACAGAAGCACACCCATTAAAAAATACATGGGATAAAGATTGGAAGGGTAACCAAAATGGTGTGAAGTAGTAGCATTATTTTGTGCAATTTAAAACACAAAACGGGAGATCAATATATATTTTGAACTCCCGTTTTGTATATGCTATAGTTGTAATATTTAGTTGTTACTTAAAAATACCTGCTTCAACTAACTGACCAAAAAAGTCGTTCAAGGTATCTTTAGAATCTCTATAATGCATGCCTAATTTTTCTTTACTTTTTGTGTTATCAACTAACCATTTGTAACCAAAATTTAGACTTACCATCTTTCTAGGAATTCCTTGAAAAGGACCAATTAACCAAACTAACCATTTTGGTAATTCCTTTTTAGGGAAAGGATAATTTGCACCATATTTATCTCTTAGTAAATCTACCATTTCTAATAAAGTAAGGCTCTCGTTAGAGATGATATGTCTACCTTCAGCCTCTGGTGTAAAACCTGCATTATAATGTGCAATTGCTAAATCTCTTACATCAACAATACCAATATGTAATCCCGGAGCACCCATTTTTAAAGTACCATCACCAATCTGTTTCATTATATTGAAACTCTCAGAAGTACTTGTTGGGTTAATGCCAGGTCCTAAAACAAATGAAGGATTAATTACAACTAAATCCCATCTGTCTTGTCCTTTATTGAGTTCCCAAGCAGCTAATTCTGCTACTGTTTTAGAATAATTATAAGGCTGATGTTTTACAGAAGAAGTCTTGTTCCATACATTCTCGTCTGCTGTTTGATTCGGAAGAGGTAATAAGTCTTTTGCATCTCCAATAATTGCCACGCAACTACTTGTAAGCACAACTCTTTTAACAGATTCTACCTTATTTACAGAGTTTAAAACATTCTTTGTTCCGATTAACGCTGGAGCCACTAAATCTTTTTCTGCATTCTTTACATTTGTAACAAAAGGAGATGCTGTATGGAAGACCAACTCGCAACCTTCCATTGCTTCTTCGTAAGAACCTTCCGTCAGTAAGTCTGCTTTAAAGTATTTTATGGTACCGTCAGACTTTTCTGCTATTGCATTTAAGTAGTGTAATTTTTCTTGATTATCAGGATTTCTAACAGGGGCGTGAATTGTGAGTCCCTCCATTAGGAGTTTTTCAACAATACGACCAGCTACATAGCCAGTTGCTCCTGTAATCATTACAGGTTTAGATTTATCAATAGTTTTCAATGTAATTAAGATTAAGTGATTAACTATTCAATATAACAAATACCTTATTAAAAGGTTTCTTTTCTTAATAGAATGCATGATTAATTTTTAAATCTTATCAAAAAAATAGTAATGTAGTTCAGAATAATCATTCTTGAAGCTATATACAAAAAGGAACCTCATTGCTGAAGCTCCTTTAAGTCAATTTAAATTGTGATGATTCTACATTTCATCACTTTTTATAACGAATCGCACCGAGTTCAATAGCTATAGTGGCACGGGTAAGGATGGTAAAAATGAAACAACCCAAAGCCCAAATACCAACAGTAACACCTATTTCTACAGAAGAAGGCGTGTACTCTACAATTTTTCCCCATTGCCCAGGAATAAACCCTGGTACAATTAATCCAAAACCTTTATCAATCCATATTGCTATAAATAATATCACGCATGCTACATACAAAAGCGTCATGTTTTTTCTAAGCTGATTGAATGTAAGAATTGCTGTGGCGATTAAGTTCAGACCAATGGAAGTCCAAATCCAAGGAACTAAAGCTTTGTGTTCACCTAAACCAAAAAATAAGTATTGTGCACTAATTGAATGATGCGTAGGAGAGTAAAACTCTTTGAAAAGTTCAGAACCGAGCATAATCAAATTTGCTTGTGCAGATACTGTAATTACTAAAGCTATCTTTTGTATTGTTTTCTTCTCAATTTTAAAAGAAGAATACTGATTAATCATTCCTAAAGCTAAAATTATTAATGCAGGACCAGCCGCAAATGCTGAAGCTAAAAAACGTGGTCCTAGTAATGCTGTATTCCAGAATGGTCTAGCTTGTAACCCTTGGTATAAAAAGGCGGTAACCATGTGCAATGCTACTGCCCAAAATACAGAAATCATAACACCTGGTAAGTAAACTTTTTTATGTGCTACTTTACCTTGGTAGTGCCTAAATAGGATATACATGGGTACAGTAATGTTAATAAAAAGGTACACATTTAGAACAACCATATCCCAGGTTAGCATGGAATTAGGGAAATTAAATGTACCTAAACCCGGTATCATGTGCCATAAAACGCCCGGGCCACCAACATCTACCATTACAAAAGTGATACACATAACAAGTGCAGAAACAGCCATTCCTTCGCCAATAAGAACAGCTTGTTTAAAATCTACATCATGTAAAATATAAGTAGGGAGCACCAGCATAACAGCAGCTGCAGCTACACCAACAAGAAAAGTAAAATTAGAAATGTACAATCCCCAACTTACTCTATCGCTCATGCCAGTGACAACAAGTCCTTCAGAAATTTGTTGGTAATAACTGTAGGCACCCCAAAGCATAAAAAAGGTAAGAATGCCCATCCAAACGTGGTAATAAAGGCTACCATGTGTAGCTTCTTTAAAACCATCTTTTATCATTTGTGAAAATATCTTGATCTGTTTCATACTTTATTAGTCCATGTAATACCAAAATTTTGGCTCAGTTCCCAAATCTTCTTTTAAACGGAAAACCTTCTTGTTTTCTAAAACATACCTGATTTCACTATTCGGATCTAGTAAATTACCAAATACTCTTGCTCCTGTTGGGCAGGCTTCTACACATGCAGTGTTTTCGCCATTTCTAGATTTCTGAACACAGAAAGTACATTTTTCCATTACACCTTTTTTACGAAGTCGGTTACCTAAATAATGTTGGTCTTTGTTTACTTCACTTTCTGGAACATGAGGTTCTTTCCAGTTAAAACGTCTTCCATCGTAAGGGCATGCAGCCATACAATATCTACAACCAATACACCAATCGTAATCAATTACCACAATGCCATCTTTTTCTTTCCAAGTGGCCTTTGTAGGGCAAACTTCTACACAAGGAGGGTTTTCACAATGAAAACATTGTGTGCCAAGGTAAAAATGACCTTCCGCAGGAACTTGATGGTAAAAATTATCGTCGGCTAATTCAAAATCAAAATTCCCTTTTCCCATTTCATGAATTCTGATGTATTGCATCTGTGAATCCCTGTCATGGTTATTCTCCTCCTTACAAGCTTTTACACAATCCATATATCCTTGGCATTTGGATAAATTGAATGCGTAACCATAAAGTACGTTGTCTAAAGGTCCTTTTGATGATACATTGATGTGATGTCCAGTATTCATCTCATACAATCTTTCTAACCTTTTAACTGTTGCTAATTGTTCCTCTTTAGACATTACTTGGTAATTGCCTTTAAAGTACTCTTCCCATTCCATGCTAGCCTTTTCTTTAGAGGCATCACTTTTGGTTGGAGAACAAGCAGATTGTGCCATTCCAACACCAGCCAATAAACCACTAGTAATACTTTTTATGGCTGTTCTTCTATCCGTTTTTTGTTCAATTTTTTGATCAAAACCATCTTTCCGAGGCTTATTATTATTACCACAACTGCAATCCTCAGACTTACAATCTTCTTTTTTAAAATATTTTTTATATATGTCTCTAATTTCCTTCATAGCGTGCGATTTCTAAGTGTGTGCAATTCAAAATTACTTTCCTCTACGTTGTTCGGTTACCTTAGTATTTAATACCGCAGGCAGTCTTTTTCCAAAGGCAGGTTTATGAGGGTTATGGCAACCAACACAAGTCTGTTTTGCAATGGGTTTTGCCCATCCACCTAGACGTTTACCGTGTGCTCCACCTTTCCAATCTTTAAATTGCGAACTGTGGCATTGTGCACAAACCTTATAGCTATCGTTAAATTTTACAGTACCATTTGTAAGCGTGTGCAAATGGTCCATATCATTGGCAGTATGGCAAGTCTGACAGTTCATTACATCTGCATTGGCATGTTTTAGTTCTAAATTCCAATGCGATTTTTTGTACTTTCCATCATTTCTTTGCATTGCCGAGAGGGGCTTTGAATGACAGTTACTACACTTAAATGAGGTAATCTGACTTTCTCTTTCAGGAATTAAAAATGCTTTTCCAACATAAATGCTATCTACTTCTACTGTTTTAATAAATGCAAGAATTTCTTCTACAGAGGCATCTATTTGTGTAGTATCTGAATTAGATAAACGTTTTATTTTCATGAGATTACTCTCATGTCCGTGGTGTTTTTCTTCTGATGAATCGTGCGATGAGCATCCAACTAAACTTGAAAGTACAAGCAGACAGAAGAAGAGTAAAGTGTGCTTTTTCATTGTGCTTTTCTTTTCCATGTTTGATTTATTCCTTCTAATTTTGCTTGGTTTGGTACATGGCATTGCATACAATTGGCCCTTTCTGTGTGCGTAGCTCTAATGTCTACTAAACCTCCAGAACCTGCATGACATGATAAACAGTCTGTTCTATTTTGTAAACCATGCGGAATAGTAGGAGGGCTCGTTACCAATGCTCTATTGTCTACATGCGTAGGTTGGCTTCTCTTCCAGTTTGTTTTCTTAAATAATTTTTTAGTGGTAATAGGCACATGGCACTGTCTACAACTAATTAATTCTGGATGAGGAGTGGCAGGAGCATAGGCTTTAAAAGAAGCTACATAACCACCATTTTCATGGCATTGTAAACAGCTTTTATCACCGATCCCTTTTTTTGATAATAACGGATGCGGAATTTGAGGAGGAGCCCCCTCATAAGCACGTCTTTGATAATACTCTTTTTTATGTTCTGCATGCAAGGGGTCGTTTGGCATGGCTTTAAAATCTATGCCTTCTTTAGAACGTCTAAAAAGATATTCTTCAGATGTTTCTCTTGTAGAAGGAGTGGCCACCTCTTCAGTTAAAGAGGCCCTCTTCTTTGCTTCGGTTATACTCAAATTAACCATGACTACAGCTACAATAATCAGAGAAAAGAGTACAATAACTAATTTATTCATAAGAGTAGTTGTTTATACTTTTTCAATTTTTACTGCACACTTTTTATAGTCAGGTTGTTTAGAGATTGGGTCAAAAGCATCTAATGTAACGTCATTAATCAAGTAGCCTTCATCAAAGAATGGTACAAAAACTTGCCCTTTAACCGGAACACCTCTACCGTTTACAGAGGCAGGTAAAGTCATAGTACCTCTTTTAGAAGTAATTTTAACTTTATCTCCTTCTCTAATATTTAATCGTTTTGCATCATCAGGGTTTACCTCAACATAACTGTGCGGAACCGCTTGGTGCAATACGTCAATTCTTCTTGTCATAGACCCTGTATGCCAATGCTCAATCACACGTCCAGTACAAAGCCAATAATTATATTCTTTATCAGGAGATTCTGCAGCAGGTTCATAGGGACGTTGCCAGATTACAGCTTTTCCATCTTTCTTACCATAGAAATGGAACCTTCCTTTACTGTTATCACAAGCAGGATCATATGCAGTATTGAAACGCCATTTTGTCGATTTCCCATCTACAAAAGGCCACATAGCACCTGGCTGATTTTTTAATACTTCTAATGGAGCCATACCGTGCTTTTTACCCGCTTGATGCAGCCTATATTCTTCATAAAGTTCTGCAGCATGGGTAGCTTCATTTTTTGGGAAAAGATCACCGTAACCCATTCTTCTTGCTACCTCAATTATTTGCCAACTATCACTAATTGCCTCACCTGGGGCATCAATCATTTTCTCGAAGTACTGTGTTCTTCGCTCAGAATTTCCAAATAGACCTTCACGTTCAATCCACATCGCCGAAGGCAAAATTACATCAGCAACGTCTGTTGTTGGAGTTGGATAGATATCAGAAACAACAATAAAACGCCCTGTTTTTTCACAACCCTCTCTGTAACGATTTAGGTTTGGCATTGTAACCATTGGGTTGGTTACTTGAATCCACATAAATTTGATATCACCTCTATCCAATGCCCTAAACATTTCTACGGTATGGTAGGTAGGTTTAGCTGGAATATTTTCTACGGGTACTTTCCAAATTTTAGCAGCAAATTCACGGTGCTCTTTATTTGTAACCACACCGTGCGGAAGCTTATGTGTTAGTGTTCCTACCTCACGTACAGTTCCACAAGCACTTGGCTGTCCTGTTAAAGAGAATGGACTATTTCCAGGAGTAGAAATTTTACCTGTTAAAAGGTGAATGTTGTAGACTAAGTTATTAATCCAAGTACCTCTTGTATGCTGGTTCATACCCATACACCAGAACGACATTACCTTTTGGTTAGGGTCTCCATAAATGTTAGCCATTAATCGAATATCCTTAACAGAAACACCAGAGTATCTAGCTACTTTTTCTGGGGTATATTCTTTTAGGAATTCTTTATAGGCATTAAAATCTATTTTTTCTTCGTGTTCTTTAAATTTATAGAAGTCTTCTGTACCATATCCCATTTTAGTTTTTCCTTTGCTAAAGCTGATATGTTTTTTTACAAACTCCTTATTTACCCATCCTTTATCAATAATTTCATAACAGATGGCATTGGCAACTGCTAAGTCTGTTTGTGGCTCAAAAATAATTGATCTATCTGCTGCCATGCTTGTACGCGTTGTTCTGGTAGCGAAATCAATAATTTTCACTTTCCTTTTCATTCTCTGATCTAAAAGACGAGAGAATAATACAGGGTGCATCTCTGCCATATTGTTACCCCAAAGAATAAAAACATCCGCATGGTCAATATCCTCGTAACATCCCATTGGTTCATCAATACCAAAAGATGTCATAAAACCTGTAACCGCACTGGCCATACACAAACGAGCATTTGCTTCTAGATTGTTGGTGCCAATTGCCCCTTTCATAAATTTAGACGCCGCATAACCATCAGGGATAGTCCATTGTCCAGACCCATACATAGAAACAGCATCTTTCCCATGATCTTTTATAGTTTGTTGCATTTTACTTGCAATAAGATCTAAGGCTTCTTTCATGCTTGTTTCTACCATTTTCCCGTTCTTTTTTACTAACGGTTTTGTTAGACGATCTTTACCGTAAATTGCTAAAACAGAATGGTAACCTTTAACACAGCAAAGACCTTTATTTACAGAAGATTTAGGGTCGCCTTTAACCGCAACTGCTTTACCCTTTTGCAAACCTATTAGTACACCACAACCTACGCCACAAAAACGGCAGGGTGCTTTTTTCCATTTTAAGTCTGCATCTTTAGGAGCATTTTTTTCTTGCTCATCAGCAAAGATAATTCCTGGAAATAATGTTGCTGCCGTAGTCATGGCAGAAAAAAGAGCCATCTTTTTAAGAAAAGATCGTCTTGAAGAGATTGAAGAATTTTTATCCATAGTTAATTTGTAATATTATTTAGCCTTGGTAACCCGATACCATCGATAGCTGATTGACAGAGGGTAAGTTTTGAATATTTTGAATTTGTTCTTTTTCTATTTCTTTAGAATCAGACTCTAATAAAACAACTACGATATCTTTATTTTCCGATGGAATGACCTCGCAGTTTTTAAAACCGTTAAGTGCTTTAATCATGTCGGACTTCATCCCGACGCCTGGATAAGCGATAAAACTTTTTATTAATAGCATTATAATTCTGATAGATTATAGTTAGAGTGAATTTTTGTAAAGCTAAGGAGTTGTAATTTTTGTTAAAGTGAGGAAAGTAATAGTTAAAAGATGATAAGCGTCATTGTTACGACTAATAGTGAATAAAAGTTATTGATAGGTGTTTAAGAAACCTCAGAAGTTTGCTTTAGCGTACTAATTTTGTGCTTTTCCGTTCATAGTAACATATTGTTGATGCAGAGAATAATTGATTTATGAATAAGGTGATAGTATTACACTACACTTTATGAGGTGGAACCAGCAAACTTTTCACTCACATCAAAATTCCTATTCGATGCAAACGCTACATAAAAAACTACAAATTACACTGTGTGTATTTCTACTTTTATCGAGTACATTAACCGCACAAACACTACCCACTAGTGGTTTGGTTTTTAATTTAAAATCAGATGTAGGGTTATCTGTAGATGTGGGAGGAGAAATTACTTGGATTGAACAAGTTAAAGGAGAAACTTTTGTAAGTGCGGGTTCATCAGCATTAGAAATTGTAGATGTGAAATATGATGGTATTAATACCGATTTTACTGCTGTTAAGTTTTCTGACGAAGGCTATTTAAAACTTACAAGTGATATCGAATATTCTGATATCAGAAGGGTTTTTGTAGTATATAAATCAGAGTTTGAACCACTTTATAATAACTCTACTGATTTAATGATGCTTTTTGGAGATCGATATTCTCAAGTAGCATTAGAAACTAGAAGTCATATTGTAAATGCTAGCTCAGGGAGAGAGTATGTACCGTATACTTTTAGTTTAGATGGCAATAGTGAATGGCAGCCAACAGCAAAACATGCTGTGAATTTCAATACTTTATCAGATGAATTTCAGGATAATACAGATCCAAGAAACGATGCATGGACCAAAGATGAATGGGAAATAGTTGAAGTAGAATATATAGATTCTCGTGATTTAATTCAGGGTACACATAATAATGGAGAGTCTAGTAAAATAGAACTGGGAAGACTGGTGCATAACACAAATATGTTTTACCAAGGTCAGATTGCAGAAGTTATAGTTTATGACAATAGCTTTGCTGATTACGATGGGTTAAAGGAATATATTGAAGGTAAATATAAAATTAAGCAAAGACAGTGGTATAGTCATAACTCATCTAGCGATTGGAAAGATTCAAATGCATGGTCTTTAGATAGTACAACTTTAGACTTAGGTGATGCCCCTTATAAATACCCTGTTACAGGAGATAAAGCTCATGTGATGAATGGAGACCTTATCAACTTTACAGAGCATCACATCAGTTTAAATGAGTTACTGATAGATGCTAACGCAGAGGTAAATGCACAATCTTATATAAATCATAATTTTCATGCTTTTAAAGGGTCTGGAACATATAAAACGTATGTGAACGAATTACCTAATTGTGATTTAGTAGAAAATGCAGTGTTTTATCAAGAAGGGGGAGGTACATTTCATTTTTCTGCAGAGGATTTAAATAATAATGCAAACGTTACTTTAGAAGATGATATTTATTCTACTTATAATTTTAATCAACTTATTGTAAACATAGGAGCGTATGAATTTGATTTTGGAAATGAAGTTCATGTTTTTGATACTTTAAAAGTCTATAATTCTACAATTAAAATATCTAATGAGCTTGAAGTGGACTCTAATTTTGTGCTGTATTCTGGCTCAAAAGTAATTGATAATGGTGCAGATCAAGAGTTAATGATAAGAGGTCATTTTAATATTTCTGATGGGTGTGAAGTAGATATTCCGAATACAATTGTGAGATTTGAAGGAGAAGGATCAAAGGATGCTGTGAATACATATTATCAGAGGTTTCAGATTGGGGGGCCTACAACTGTAAAAAAAGTACGTATTGAACGCCCTTTACTAAAAGACCAAGTTCAAATTATATCAACAGATGAGGCTTATCAATTAAATTTTAATCCTGCTACACCAAATAATGGATTAGATGGAGACGGGAATTATGATGCTAGTTTCTTTCAAATTGAACTAGTGAGGGGGAGGTTGCGCTTTGCAGATAATATACATCATGAATTAATAACTTCTACTTTGGCAGGAGAAAATCCTGTAAGAAAGATATCAACAGATATGAATATCTGGTTGTCTGGGAGTAATCAAATTACAATAAACTCTGTAGATAAAGCAACGCTTTTAGTAGAGGATGGAGGTAATTTAACAGTGGTTTCTTCTTCAGAATTTTTTCTTGAAAATACCGATCTAACAATACAAGGAAACTTACAGTTGGGTATTTCTGGTGGAAGTGAAACCAATGGAATTTTGTCAGTAGATGGTAACGTTTCTTTTGAAGGAAGTAGTAGTAAGTTTAATTATAGATCGGGTTATTTGGCTTTAACAGGCAATTATTATAAAGATACAGATGTTACAAGAAAGACAGGAGCTAGTAACCCAATTATTAAATTTACTGGAACAACAGCTTCAATTATGTCGGCTCCTTGGGGTACTGATGATAGGATAGGCCAACTTGTTATAGATAAAAATTTAGGAGAAATAAAGCCTGGTTTAACACTTCAAGATCATGAGGTATATGCAAATAATGTAATCTTAGAAAATGGCCTAATAGACGCAAACGGCCAGTTGATTTGGGATACAACAACTGATGAGAAACAAACTGAAACGATAAGTAAAGATAGCTATATAGTAGGTAAAACATCTTTTATAGTAGACGAGGGAGGAAGTGCATATTTTCCAATAGGTGGAGTGAGTGGTTTTTACTTAGCCGGTGTTGGTCCTGCACCATTATCAGATTTTAATAGAACAGTAAATCCAAGTGCAAAGTTAATTACTTGGCAAGCAATGTACGTAGATGAAGCAATTGGTGGAGACGTACCATCTGATCTTTATTCTGATAAATATGAAGATGGTATGTGGAGAATAAATCCAGCACAGGCAACTTCTTCGGAAATCACTTTATACCTAGAAAATGCAGATATTTCTAATGTTGGAGGAGAGGATAAATCTGATAATTTAAGAATCCTAACAAGAGACAATTCATTACTTTCAGATGATTTAGATTGGAGCCATGGAGAAGGCATAGGCAATCCACCTCAAGAAATAAAGAAAGATGAAACACCTGGAGGTAGTGGAAATTTATTAGCAATTAAAACAGAATTGTATTCATTTAAAGCATCAGAAATTCCATCTGGAGCTTCTGGTTTACGTGTAAATGCTGGGTTATCTAACCACGAATTTACTCCTGGATTATCTATAAATGCAGATTTACCTGTAGAACTGCTTTCGTTTACAACGGAAGTTAAAAATACTGATGTGCATATTGTATGGACAACTGCTCAAGAACTAAATAATGATGGTTTTGTGATAGAAAAATCTATAGATAAACGGAATTGGGAAGAGGTAGCTTTTGCAGAAGGACAAGGAACTACTTCGGTAATTACTAATTATGAAGTGGTAGATTCAAATCCGTATTTAGGGACATCATATTATAGATTAAAACAAATAGATTTTGATGGTGCTCAAGAAATTTTTGGACCTCAGAAAGTAGAGGTAGGAACAGCAAGTTTAATGGACTTAATGATTTATCCTAACCCTTCAGACGGATCAACAACATTGCAATTAATAAATACATTAGAACAGGTTTCAATAACTATTTATTCTCCAATGGGAAAAATAATTGAGCACTTTTCTATAGAAAATGCAACGGAAGATATTATCACTTATGATACATCTGTTTTACCAACAGGTGTTTACATTGTGCAGTGTGTTTTTGGCAAGGAGCGACTTATAAAGAAATTATTTGTAAGGTAATGACGCTCTAAAATTTGTAGGGGGTATTAGCATGAGATTTATTTCTCGTGCTTGTGTCCCGACTTTTTACTAAACTAACAAACTTACTTTTCCTCAAAGAATTTTACTGTAATATCCTATCATGATAATTTTAAATTAGCGTACTTAGTAAAGCAATAGTTTGTGTGCTTCTTTATGTAAAGTGTACACAATGTAAATAGCAAAAGAGTATGCCGAATTATCGAGAAATTTTAGACAAAAGAGTACAGGCAAGGAAATCAAAAAGCAAATTAGATGTAAATACTTTACTTGAACATTTTGCTATAATATCTTATAAAGTACCTCTTTCAAAAATAGAAAAATACATTCCCAAACCTTTCAAATTATGGACATTTTTAGAGAATGGAGTAGCCTATGCTTTAGTAAGTGCAGTACCTTTTAAAGACAAAGATTTTAGGTTTTATAAGTTGCACTCTTCTCTTACATTTAATTTTTACCAAACCAATTTTAGAACCTATATTATAGATGAGAGAGATGGTTCTTATGCTGCTTGGTTTTTTGGAACTACACTAGGTTCGATAACACATATATTCCCTAAATTACTTTGGAAAATGCCTTGGGAATTTGGCCGCTATTCATTTGATTTTATATATGAAGAGGGTAGATATAAGAAATATGTTATGGAATTTACTTCTAAAATGGGCAATGGTAAAATAGACTTAGAAGGTACAACCGAGGAGAATATACTTTTAAATGGTTTTAGTAATTTAGCAGAGCAAGATTTAATTTTAACGCACCCAGTTAAAGGGTATTATACCCAATCAGAATCAAAAATTGGGACTTATGAAATTTGGCACCCAAAGTTTAATTTAAAGCAAGGAAAGGTAAAAGCAGCTTATTTCGAGCTTTTTGAGCGCTTAGAGTTACTATCAAAAGAAGATATGAAAACACCCCATTCGGTATTAATTACAGATCAGATAGTGTTTGATGTTTTATTACCTCCAGCAAATTTTAATAACCCATCAGAATAGAAAAAAGAAACCTTTAATTGTATGAATAATCAAGAAATCAATCAAAAAAATAAAGAAATTTGGAATGCAAATGCAGAAAATTGGGATAGTTATATGGGCGAAATGGGTAACCGTTGGCACAACGATTTAATTGCTCCTCAGTCTGTAGAACTTCTAAAGTTAAAAGCAGGCGATAAGTTATTAGATATAGGATGTGGAAATGGGATTTTTGCTAGACGAATGGCAAAATTAGACATCCATGTTACAGCTTTTGATTTTGCAGAAACCAACATAAATAAAGCGAAGAATTACGATTGTACAAATATTGATTATAAAGTAATTGATGCCACTAAAGAATTAGAATTACTATCATTAGGTGAAGGGAATTACCAAGCAGCTGTAGCCCACATGACATTAATGGATATGCCAACACTTGATACTCTATTTGCAAGTTTATCAAAGTTATTGATCAACAATGGGGTATTTGTGTTTTCAATTCAGCACCCAGTTTTTAATTCAAATTCGGTTTCAGAAGATGAAAATAATAACTTAATTCTTTCAGAGTATATTCAAAAAGAAAATTATATGGGAATGGCCATACCTGGACAAGAACATGAACAATATTACTTTCATAGGCCATTAAGTACTTATTTTGAAGTAGCATTTAAAAATGGTTTTGTAATAGATGGATATATGGAGCCTACATTCTCAAAAGAGCAAGATGCATTTTATTCAAAATTCCCTCCTGTATTACTTGTAAGATTGAGGAGATTATAAACGCATAATTCTAGACATACCTTTTCTTTATTTGGTGAGAATGCTTATTTTGATACGTCAAAAATTATTTTTCTAGTAGGAGTACTTATAATTTATAAAGAATGGAACTTAAAAAGTTAGTAAAAAGTGGAGAGGGAGAAAACTATGATTATTCACAAGATCATTGTTTTATCAAAGTATCATCAAAAGATACGAACGGTGAACTTTGCTTTGTTGAAGATACCTTAAAACCTGGCTTCCATTTAAAGCGTCATCAACATAAAATAATGACAGAAGTTTTCTACATGTTAGAAGGAGAAATGGAGCTTATCTTTGATGATGAAACTATAATTTTAAAACCAGGAGACACCATCACGGTTCCACCAAATGTATGGCACGAAGCAAAGTGTGTAAAAGGAGGAAAGATGCTTTCTATTTTTAAAGATGGGCAATTTGATATCTTTTTAGAAGAGCTGTCTAAAATGAATGATGCACAATTTGCAGACAAGGAATTTATGGATGCGTTTTCTGCAAAATTTGATATTTATGAGCAGGAGCTTTAAAAAAGCATCGTAAATAATAACACAAAAACTCTTAATCGTATCATTAAGAGTTTTTTTTATTAATGAATTATTTAAAATACTTAACTACTATCTTCTTAAAGTTAAGTGGTGTTATCTTTTGATTTGAAGCTTAATATGGCGTTGTAATTGAAGGGAATAGATCGAAACGAAAACAATTAAAAGAACCAAATAAGAATTAGTATGGAAATTTTTGATAAAGCACCAATAGAAAATTATACGCCAAACCAAGAAAGGTACGATACAATGCATTACCAAAGATGTGGAAAAAGTGGTGTGCTTCTTCCTAGAATATCTTTAGGGTTATGGCATAATTTCGGTTTTAACGACAACTTTGGGAATGCTAGAAATATTGTTAGAAAAGCCTTCGATTTAGGTATTACACATCTAGACTTGGCCAATAATTATGGACCTCCTTATGGTGCTGCAGAAGAGAACTTTGGAAGGATTTTACAAAAAGATTTTTCGGCACATAGAGATGAACTTTTTATAGCTACAAAAGCTGGGTATGATATGTGGCCGGGTCCGTATGGTAACTGGGGTTCTAAAAAGTATTTGATTGCTAGTTTAGATCAGAGTCTTAAAAGAATGGGATTAGATTATGTAGACGTATTTTATCACCATAGGCCAGATCCTCAAACTCCTTTAGAAGAAACCATGAGTGCCCTATCTCAAGTAGTGAAACAAGGGAAAGCATTGTATATCGGTTTATCTAGGTACAGCCCAGATGAGACAGAAGAAGCGGCGAATCTATTGAAAGAAATGGGTACGCCTTGTCTTATTCATCAGTCTAAATATTCTATGTTTGAACGTGAAGTAGAAGGACCATTGTTAGCAAAATTAGATGATTTAAAAATAGGTTCAATTGTATTTTCTCCGTTGGCACAAGGTATGTTAACTAATAAATATGTGAATGGAATACCTGAAAATTCTAGAGCGAGTAAAGACAATACCTATTTAAATAGAACGGCTGTAGAAGAGAAATTAGATCAGATAAAACTATTACATCAAATGGCAGTAGAGAGAGGACAAACTCTTTCTCAAATGGCAATTGCTTGGTTATTTAATCACCCAGTTGTAACCTCTGTTTTAGTTGGTGCAAGTTCTCCAACACAACTAGAAGAAAATGTGGGTTGCATGAAGAATGCTCATTTTACCTCATCAGAATTAGAAAAAATAGAAGATATATTAAGTAAATAAACCATTTACTAGTAGGTATAGAAAGCGCTCCAAATATGGAGGGCTTTTTTTTTGAGTGACATTTTCTAAAAGTAGATATAATAAGGTGAAATACTTATGGTTGCTTAAATAATTGAGCAATTCAACATCTCATTTTTTACATTATCTATCTACTACAAAATGAAAAATATCGCAATAAAAAATAAAAGCAATCCGTGGATTGTTCTAAAAGTGCTTGTGCTAGATGCCTCAGAGATCAAGCAAAAAGTAGCACAAATAAATGTATTATTCTTAAAAATTAAATAATATGAGAGGGCTAATATTAATAGTCTTCTTATGTATCTCTTCTTTAGTAAATGCCCAAGATATGGGGCAGTGGGGAGCTGTTTATGGTAAGGCTAGATTTTCGGATAGGTTAGGTTATTATGCGGAGCATCATGCACGTTTTAATGACAGTGGCGAAGGATTAGAAATTTACAAATCGTATAACCGTATGGGGTTAAATTATTTTGTAAATAACAATTTTGATATTGTTGTAGGGCCGGCAGTTATTGGTAAGTTTAACCAAGAAAATGAGTTTGGAAAATCAACACTCATGGAGTATAGAATATGGCACCAATACGTGTATCATCATTATTCTGGTAGAGTGAAATTTTATCATCAGGTAAGAATTGAGCATGTTTGGGCAGATAAAGGAACGCATTATAAATACCGTAACAGATATAGATACAAAGCGTATGCATATATTCCTATTAATAAAAGACATGTAGAACCAGGTGCATTTTATGTTGTACCTTCTGTAGAAATTTTCATGCACGATAATAGTACGCATTCTCTTGAAGATTTTAGGGTTTACAATGCTATTGGCTATAAATTTAATGAAACAACAAGTTTCACAGCAGGTCACATGTGGACATGGAACAATGAACAGACCTCTAACGTGTTTAGGTTTAGTTTATACATTGATTTAGATTTAAGAAAGTAAGAATTATCTATCTTTCAATAGTGCTATTTTGATAAAATTCAATTTCACTGAACTTTTAAATTATAACTAAAAAATTATTGAGTTGAATTTGTTAATGTAGAGTAATTTAACGAGTTTTAAATTGATTTTAAAGCTTATAAAACTATTTCAATTTTTATTTATTAAATCTATCAGACTTAAAAAAATGAGGTAGCCATGTAACTATTGAGTAAAACATTTCTTTATAAATGCCATCGTAAAGAAAGTTTTTAATACAACTAAAATGCCACTAACAACCGATAAAATACTGACAAAGCAAAGTTATAAAGCAATACTAATTCATCCAAAACTGCCTGGAGGACGGGCGCAAGGCGATTTATTTATTTATAACAAGAAAATTACTATTCAGGTTAATGAACTTGTATATGAGATCCCATTCAATAAGTTAAAAATTGAAGCAGGGGGTGCATCAAAGAACTTTGTCTTTTTTAAAGAGATTGATGAGCACGAAATCTCAATTTATACAAAAGAAAAAGAGGTGCTTCAAGACGAAGAGATTGAGAGTTTCAATTGCTTTACTGACGATATAAGAAAAACACGTAAAGGTATAAATGAGCTGTATAGAGGCTTGTTTTTATTTACATGTCTCTGCTTTTTGGGCTTATCTTTTTTCTATTTCTTTAAAGGAAATATTGTGCATATAATTGCCGAATCAATTCCTATTTCTTGGGAACAAAAAATTGGAGATGAACTCTTTGCTTCATTAGATAATCAGTATGATTTTATAGAAAACGATTCGTTAAAACAAGTACTAATTCATGAGGTAGGTCCAATTGTTCAACAAGCTATAAAAGAAGGATATACATTAGATTTTTATCTGATTCATGATGCAGAGGTAAATGCTTTTGCATTGCCAGGAGGCAAGGTGCTTATTAATTCTGGTTTACTTACAAAAGCGGGTTCTTGGGAAGAAGTGGCTGGAGTTTTATCTCATGAAGTGGCCCATGTTACATTAAGACATCATGTGAGAGGTGTAATCAGTAAATTAGGCTTGTTTACCATTGTCTCTTTTATTTTTGGTGATGCATCTGCAGTGGCAGCAACCATTATTGATTTGGGAGTACATCTTGAATCATTATCATATACACGGTCTTTTGAGGAAGAAGCAGACAGTAGAGGGGTGGAATATTTAACTAAAAGCAACATTAACCCAGAAGGGATGATTACGTTTTTTGAGAAACTCGAAGAACAAAATAAAAGCACACAATTTGATAGTTTACTATCGTTTGTTTCTACTCATCCTACTACAATTGATAGAATAGAAACATTAAAAGAAAAAACAGCGGGTATTAAAAATAGCTTTAACTCTTTTGGATCTAACTACTCCGATTATAGAGCAGCTATAATAACAGAACTAAATCAATAATTATGCAATTTGAACTTAAAGGTAAACCTGCTTTTGCTCACGCGAAAGTAGAAATTGAGCCTGGAGAAACATTTATTGCCGAGTCTGACGCAATGTCTAGTATGTCGGCAGAATTAGATGTAGAAGCAAAACTTAACGGTAACTTTTTAAATGCTCTATTAAAGAAAATCTTTGGTGGAGAAACTTTATTTGTCAATCATTTCACAAATAACACAGCTAAAACACTAGAACTAACAATTACGCAACCTACACCGGGCGACATGCAAATTAAGGAGTTGAACGGGGAGAGTTTTTGCTTACAACAAGGTGCTTATATCGCTTCTGAGAAAAACGTAAAACTAGGCGTGAAATATGCAGGTTTTGGTTCTTGGATTGGCGGAGAAGGACTATTTAAACTGATGGTTTCAGGGCATGGGAAAGTAGTTTTTGGTGCTTTTGGAGGATTATTAGAAAAAGAAGTTAACGGAGAAGTAATTGTAGATACTAGTCACTTGGTAGGCTACGAGCCAACTATGAAACTAAAACCTCAGTTTTCTGGAGGATTGGTCGCTACTATTTTTGGTGGTGAAGGTTTAGTGACTAGAGTAGAAGGTACAGGGAAGGTTTTTATACAAACCAGAAGTATGTCGGGGTTATCATCTTGGGTAAATCGTAATCTATAGTAATCATGGAAGAAGTAATTAGCAAAAAATTAAATACCGAAATTATTCTTGGACCGGGAGCATCGGCTGCAAAAATAGAATTACAACCTGGAGAGCATTTTACTGCAGAAGCAGGAGCCATGATTGCAATGAGTCCTGATATAAAAATGACAACCTCTACACACAAAAAACAATCTGGAGGAGTAGTAAAAGCACTAAAGAGAATGTTATCTGGAGAAAGTTTCTTTTTGAATCATTACTCTGCAGATGTAAAACCAGGAACAGTTTGGTTGGGTACCACATTATCTGGAGATATGAAGGCACACCAATTACATGGTGAAGGAATTATTGTACAAGGAGGTGCTTATGTTGCCTCTTCGCCAGATATTGAAGTTGATTTTAACTGGCAGGGATTTAAAAAAGTATTTTCTGGAGAAGGTTTATTTTGGTTAAACCTACACGGTGAAGGGACAGTAATATTTAACTCTTTTGGAGCAATTTATCCGATAGATATAGATGGAGAACATATTGTAGATACAGGGCATATTGTTGCGTTCGAAGAATCTTTAGATTTTACACTTACAAAAGCAGGAAAAAGTTGGGTAAGCTCTTTTTTAGGAGGAGAAGGCCTTGTGTGTAAATTTAATGGCAAAGGAAGAGTATGGGTGCAATCGCATAATCCAAGTTCTTTTGGCAAGTTATTAGGACCGACATTATTACCAAGATAGTTATGGAAGAAGTATTAAATAAAGGGCTGGAATATAGATTTGATTGTAAACCAGATTTTGGATTAATCACCGTCCAAATTCCTTCAGGAGATAAAATAAAAGTAGAAGCATCTGCAATGGCCACTATGGATACAAACATTGAGATGAAGACAAAGGTTAAAGGTGGCTTAAGCCGATTTTTTTCTGGGGAATCTATTTTTATAAATGAGTTTGAGGCTAAAAATGGAGCTGGTGAGATTCAGATTGCACCTGGAGCACCAGGAGATGTAGAACATGTTTTTTTAAATAATGAAACAATCTACCTTCAAAGTTCTGCCTTTGTGGCCTCTGCATTGTCCGTTGATGTAGACGCAAAATTTCAAGGCATTAAAAGAGGCTTCTTTTCTGGAGAAAGCTTATTCCTAATTAAATGTTCGGGGAGTGGTGATCTATGGTTTAATTCTTACGGTGGAATAGTTGAAGTAGATGTCGAAGAAGGCTATGTTGTAGATACAGGTCATATTGTAGCATTTACAGAAAGCCTAAATTATGATATTTACAAAGTAGGCGGTTATAAATCTTTATTTTTCTCTGGCGAAGGGCTAGTTTGTCGTTTTTCGGGGAAAGGTAAAATTTGGATTCAAACACGAAAGATAGCCCCATTTGTAAATTGGATTAACCCATTCAGACCTAGAAAAAATAATAACTAATTTTAGAGTAATCTAGAAATCCGAATATTGACAGTAAGTGGCAATATTCGGATTTTTTTTATTTGAGATTTTTTAAATAGTAGAACATTAAAAGAGAGGTTTACTGTTTTGAGTTTATGCAGTAAATCTATATTAAAAACTGAGGTGTTTATTACTTCGGTTTTTTATAACTAAAAAAATATTCTTCATTTTCAAAAAAAATCAAGTGTTAACATGTGTAAAAATATAACTTTTTTTATATTTGGAATGATGATCCAGTATTTAAACTTATTTACAACTATATACATCAACTACTTTAATACGATTGTTTAATTACGTTTAAACAATCAGAATACTTTTTTATTACAGGTTTTGACTTAGATAGAATGAATTATTATTATTTTGTTCTAATAAGGTGGATCAATTCTTTTTTTACTTTATTTTTTTAAATCTATTATACTACACTTATGAGACTAAACATTTACTATCATTTTAATAAAAATGCATCTTTAATAACAAATACATTGTAAGTAGCTGTAAATCAGTAATGTGTTTTTAATGTTTTTACTATAAATCACATCTTATTGATCGAAAGTAACCTGCTGAAAAGTATTGATATCTATATTTGAAATTGTTAATCGACGATAAATGGCACATTAAAATATTGTAATTAGTAAGAAGAAAAACAGCCATTTACTCTTAGGTTAATATTTAGGATATACTATTGATTATATAGTTCAATTTATTCAACAAACGCAGCTATTTAATCATCATAAAAGAAAACTATATGCATCGTATTACTCGGTAATCATAGTATATCTAACAAACTATTGGAATGAAATACTTTTTTGAGTTAAGGAACTTTTTCTTTACAACAACTACACTACTTTTTTAAAGTTTCCCTAGCTAAATGTAATTTTTAATTGAGATGCAAAATGAAGATTTACTTATTTAAAATCTACTTTTCCAGAGTACTCCTCTTTACGACACTGCTCTTAACACTAAGCACTGCTTATGATGTGTCAGCTCAGGAAAAAATCCTTAAAGGAAAGGTTATAGGGGCAGAAGACAAGCTACCCTTACCGGGGGTGAATGTTATTGTTAAAGGAACATCACAAGGTGGTATTTCTGATTTTGACGGTAATTATTCTATCATGGTAAAAAATGGAGATGTACTAGAGTACTCTTTTATTGGTATGGTAACCAAAGTATTAACAGTATCAAATGAATCTGTTCTGAACGTATCTTTAGAAAGTAATGTGGAGATGCTAGACGAGGTGGTTGCTATTGGATACGGTGAACAGAAAAAGAAAGAAGTTTCTGGTGCAGTAGCACATGTAAAATCAGAAGCTTTAGAAAATTTTGCTTCGGCTGATATTGGCACAGCTTTACAAGGGCAAGTTGCTGGTGTTAGTGTAACGTCTGCATCTGGTGCTCCGGGTGAAAGTGCCGTAATTCAAATTCGTGGAGTCGGGACAGTTTCTAACGTAGATGGTGCTAACCAACCACTTTATGTAGTAGATGGGATTCCTCAAAATGGAGATCCAAGACTTTCTCCTAACGAAATTGAGTCGATGGATATCTTAAAAGATTTGGCTTCTTGTGCAGTTTACGGAACAAGAGGTGCAAACGGTGTAATTTTAATTACTACAAAGAAAGGTAATGCAGGTAATTTAAAAGTTTCTGTTGATGGGTTATATGGGGTAAAGAAAATTACTTCGAGCACACCTGTAATGAATACTTCTCAACAAGCATATTTTGATATCTTAGAGCAAAGAGCAATTAATCCAGGCATTTCTGATGATGAGATTAACATGTTTGTGCAAAGAAATAAGAACAACTTTAAAAACGACAATAATTTAGATGATTTAGTTTTTAGAGATTATGCACCAACACAACAATATAACATCAATTTAACAGGTGGATCAAATGTTGGGTTGAAATACAATTTAGCAGGTGGTTATTACAACCAAGAAGGTAATGTTATCAACTCTGGGTTTAAAAGATTTAACCTACGTGGTGGTTCTAGTTACAAACAAAATAAGTGGACAATTACTACTTCATTGGCATTATCAACAGAAGAAAGACAAAGACCTTCTGGTAATTTATTAACGCAAACAATTAGATATAAACCTTATATGGCTCCTTTAGATCCATCTAAGGATGTTTATGAAAGTTCATCAGATCAAGAAGCAGTGCAAGCTAACTTTTTGTATCAATCGTTATACTTCCAAGATTTTGAAGATAGAGACCGCATGTCTGGTAACATTAGTATTCAATACGATTTTACAGACTGGTTATCTTTTACTACAAATGCAGGTGGTAATATCATGAATAGATACAGATCTAGATTAAATCCTCACTTTAAGATTGTAAATGAAAATACAGGAAGAGAATTTTCTGATCCGAATAACTCATATTATCAAGAGGATGTAGAAAGAAATGTTGGATATAGCTGGGATGGTAGATTCTTCTTCAAGAAAAAATGGGGAAATCACAACTTCTCTGCACTTCTAGGTGGTTCTTTAGAAGAGTACAGTGGCCAAAGCCATGGTGTAATGAGAAGAGGAATTGTTGATAACAACAAGCCAGGTTTTGGTTCAGCTTCATTAGAAACATCGGTTACACCAGGATTTAATTATGTATATAAAATTATTGGTACAATTGGTCGTTTGCAGTACGATTATAAAGGAAAATATTTAGTATCGATTAGTGGTAATTACAATGGTAACTCTAAATTTTCTGAGAACAATAAGTTCAAATTCTTCCCTTCTGCATCTTTAGGTTGGAATGTTTCTGAAGAGAAGTTTTTTGAAGGAGCAAAAACTGTTGTGAATGGCTTTAAAATTAGAGCATCGCATGGTAATGTTGGAGGACAGAGTTTTAGACCTTATTCAGATTTACCAACTATGCGTCGTGGCTTTGATTACGAATTTAATGGTAAAGTTTATAATGGTGCAGCACAAGCATCTTTTGCTAACCCAGATATTCAATGGGAAACATCTATACAGAATAACATTGGTATTGACTTAGCATTTTTTGAAAACCGTTTAACTTTTAATGCAGACGTTTACCACACTACTAAAGAAGATATGTTATTCCCAATAGAATCTCCTTCTTCAGCTGGAGCATCGGCAGGGTATAACAATGATAAATTAGTGACACTAAATGTTGGTAATATGATCAATAAAGGATATGAGCTAGCATTAAGTTATAAAGGAAGAGTTAAGAAATTAAGCTGGACGTTAACGGGTACTTTCTCTAGTAATCAAAACGAGATTACTAACATGAACTCAGAAGATTTTGTTTATACAGCAGACCAAGGTTTGATATGGGGTGCGGTAAACCAATCCAGAGCTACAGTGTTTGCAAAAGGATACGAAGCGGGAGCTTTCTTCTTATATAAAAATGAAGGCGTTATTAAATCTGCAGAGCAGTTAGCAGATTATCAAAAGGTAAATCCTGCTGCTAGAATGGGAGATCTAATGCTTCAAGATACAGATGGTGACGGTCAGATTACAGAGAAGGATAAAATATATTCTGGTAGTGGTTTACCTCAGTTCGAAACAGGTTTTATTCTTTCTTTAAGATATAAAAGATGGGATTTTATGATGAACTGGTATGCGGCTATTGGACATGAAATTATGAACGGTAGTAAGTTAATGGCTTATTCAGAAGGTAGACATGTTAATCAGATACATACTTGGTCAGAAGATAACCCTACATCAGATATACCTGCTTATAGAGGTGATTTAAAACAAGGTACTACTAATTTTAGAGGAGATACAGACCTTTGGTTAGAAGATGGATCTTACTTAAGATTAAAGAATATTACACTTGGATACACACTTAACGGTAAAGGTATTAAGAAGGCTGGAATTGGTAGCATGAGATTCTTTATTAGAGCTCAGAACGCACTTACATTTACAAATTACACAGGTTACGATCCTGAAATTGGTGGTAATGGAGTGTCATCAAGAGGATTAGACAAAGGTAATTATCCAATTACTGCTTTATACTCTGGTGGATTCAGATTAAACTTCTAAAAAAGCTATAACAATGAAATTATTCAATATATCAAACATCTTTAGATGTCTTACAATATTTGTTTGTTTAGGTGGAGTAATAGGGTGTAATGATTACCTTACTGAAATCAATCCAAACGAAACTACAAAAGTAGATTTTTATCAAAGTCTTGATGATTCTGAATCAGGACTGACGGCAGCTTATGCCTCTTTAATGAACCATTTTGTTTGGAACTTTGGAGAAGAAGCTTGTCGTTCAGATTTAGGATATCCAGGAATGGATCGTCCAACACCTACAAGTAGATTAGTTGCTTACTATAACCATACATACACTGAAACAAGTGATGAGATTAATAAAAAGTGGGCAGCAATTTATGCAGGTATTTTTAAAGCAAACCAAGTAATTCATGGTCTTCAATTCGAAACCATGATGCCTTATAAAGAAGAACAATCTTGGAAGCTACAAATGGCACAAGCACGTTTTCTTAGAGGGGTATATCACTTTTATGCTCACCAAGCTTTTAATGGCGGAGAAGTTATTATTAGAGATACTTGGACTGACGCTAATGATATGTACAAAACGGTTTCTTCTGCAGATTCTGTTTTAAACTTTGTAAGAACAGATTTAAGATTTGCCTACGAAAACCTGCCTGTGGCATACAACGCAGAAACACCTTATAATGGCGAGAATAGAGTAACAAAAGGTACGGCAGCAATGCTTTTAGGAAATACTTTTTTACTTGATTTTGTAAATGGGTCTAATTACGATTCTGCAGCATATTATTATGATGATGTAATTAATAATTATGGTTATGCTTTAGAAACAGATTTAAGTATGATCTTCACAAACGCTGGAGCTAATAATAAAGAATCAATTTTTGAAGTTTCTTATTCTAACGAAGTAAGACCTGATTTAAATAATTGGGACGAAGTAAACGGACAAAATAGATGGGCAGCAATCTTTTCTCCTCAAGCGTATGGAGGAAATAGAAATTCTATTCCTGTAGGTTGGGTAGCGTATGCTTATAAAACAGAAAAGCTAGATCCTTTGGATGCTCGTAACACTGTTGAAGTAGAAGGTACTGAGTATCCAAGAAGAATTTCTATGAGAGCTTCGGCAATGGTTGCTGTAGCAGAAGATGATTTGACAGATTATTATAGAATGGGTTCTGTATCTGAAGCAGATCCTTTTAAAGCAGGAGGAGCACGTTCTCCAGAATTTGCTTACTACAAGCAGTTTAGTAATTTCGATATTTTGGATAACGAAAGAGATAACCCAATGGGTAACCAAAGATCTGCTAAAAATGTAGTAATTAACCGTCTTTCTGAAGCCTACATTAACCTAGCAGAATGTAGAATTATGCAAGGTAGAATTAACGATGCTTTAGTATTATTAAATACAGTACGCGGACGTTGGGGCTTAGAGTTATTAGGGCCATCAGTAGATGCAAGCAAAACGTATGATGGAATTACATATTCACAAACTTCTTTAATGGAACACTTAATGTATGTTGAAAAGCCATTAGAACTTTCTGTAGAAGGACACCAAACTAGATGGATTGATCTTAGAAGATGGAATGTTATCAAAGATAATTATGAGAGAATTTCTAGTCAAAATTACTGGGTGATTCACTATAAGGAGGCAAGAACATATTCAAAGAAAACCCTTTGGAACTCGAGTATTATTCCTGGTGGAGATACACACCCTTTTCCAGAAAAAGAATTCACTGCACGTCCTAACTACAAAATTGTAGACGGAGAGCAAGCATTAATGAATTATGTACCATCGCTACATGATTTTTATCCAATTCCAACTTCAGAGACATCTACTAACCCAGGTGTTAAAGGCTAAAAGACACATAACATGAAAAAGTTTAATTATATATATCTTCTTCTTATCGGTTTTTTCGCAACGATGTTTATCTCTTGTGAAAAAGATTTAGATCAAATACCAGATGATCAGAAAGCGAGAGCAATTTCTTGGGCACTTTCTGAAGAACATAAAGATACTTTAGAGATTTCTATAGATGATTACATCTCATTTATGGATGTTTCTCAAGGGTTATTATTCCATGAGTGGACAATCGAAGATAGCTCAAGTTTTTTATCAGGAGATTTTAGTAAAAACGATTTAGATTTAACTCCTTTTATTGATGAAGCAAAAGGAAAGAAAAGTGAAGACTTAACAGTTCACGTTTACTTCCCTGAAGCGGGCATTCATAAAGTACGTTTATACAATACTTTTGATAAGAAAGTAACACACAATGGTTTAAACCATAAAATGGAAGCTGTTCCTCATGCAACAAATCCAGGTATTTGGGTTATTGATACAGCGTTTCATGTAGAAGTCTATGCAAACGTTGAACCTGCTTTATATGTATTAAAGAACAATACAGATACGGTTTTAGTCGTTCCTCATTCTCAAATTGTAGATGGAAATGATGATTCTGATTGGCCAACAATTGATCTAATTGCAGGAGAAGATGTTCTTACTTTTGTGGATACGACTACAGTGGGTAAACCAACAGATACTGAGTGGACTTTATCTTATTTAGATACTATCAGTAAAAATAGAATATTTGAGGTTACTCCTTCTAAAACGGGTACAGGACGTGCAGGTGCATTAAAATCTATTCGTCAGGGGTCAACTCAAGCGTTATCACAAACAATTCAGAAAACAATTCCATTAAAACTAAATATTACAGCACCAGAAATTAGACCTCAATATGAAGTATATAAAGGTGATGATTTAATATTTACATTCAACGATGGAGATGACATTCCTACAGACAATAGCAAATGGCAAACAGTATCTTTAAAAATTAATGAAACACTTCGTTTTGTAGATACAACAGAAAAAGGTTTAACAAATGCTAGAACGTGGAAACTTCTTAATACAGAATTTGGAGAATATACCGATGAAGCTGCTGATGTAGTTTATTCATCTGTACAAACCCCATTCGAAGCAGGTTCGGTTGTTGTAAAACGTAGCGGTGTTGTTGGTATTCCAGATAATAATAAAGAGGTGAAAATTCCATTAATGATAAATGTGGATGAAGCATTATTAAAAACTTCTGCAATACAACAATTACCATCAAGATTGGTTTCTTTCGAAACATCTGTTGCAGTTGGTAACATTCTTCCTTCGGCTGCTGGTGAGTTTACTGTAAGTATTACAAATCCAAATGGTTATTCATCAACATCGTCAATTTCTAATGTAGAAATAGATGCTGCTAACAATAATGTAATTAACCTTACAATTGCAGAAACAACATACAACTCAGATCAGATTACAATTTCTTATGCAGGTACGGGTGGAATTACAACTTCTACAGGTATGGGAATGGAAGCATTCGAAGCAGAGAATGTAGTAATGGATATTACTTCTGTAAACGAGTTCGAAAATGCAGATATGATTAGTATTGAAATTGAAGCTGCTGGTTTAGGAAATGCTTTTGCAGAAGGTTGGTACCAAGATGGAGGTCAAGATTCTGACATAAAAAAATGGGCTAGATCAACAGATTTTGCTTCTGACCGCACAGCAAGTATGTCTTATAAGAGTGACGATAGAACAGTTCAAGCTTCTACATTGTTCTCAATCCATAACGAGCATACAGGAAAAGATTGGAACAACGGTATGAAAAACGCTGCAGGAGATTATCTATTTACTTTTGATATTTATATTCCTGAAGGAGTAGATTTTACTGGTGGGTTAATCACTGGTTTCCAAGATACTTCTCTACCTAATGGTGATAAAATTGATTATACACCAAATATCTCTTCAGTAACTAAAGGAGAATGGGTAACAATTACGCAAATAGTACATTTTGATTTAGCTGGAGGGCGACGTCAATTAGTATTAAAAGTGGTTGATCCTGTTCCTAATACTGGAGCATTAGAATTCTATTTAGATAACTTTGATTGTAAAGCAATTGAAGCTCGACCATAAATTAAAAGCCAGAAGAAACCATTTAGAATTTCTTCTGGTTTATTTAAATTTTGATTATATCGATTACTCAATTTTTTAAATAAGAAGATTTTTTACTTGAGTTATCGGCTATTGAAATGGATGTTTCTTTCTAGGAAGCATCCATTTTTTTATTATTTATTCTCAACTCTACCTAATAAAAAGAGTACCACACCAAACTACTATTTGATACATAATTGCAACTACTATTTTCTATCACAAACAATATAGGGTGAGAGAGGGAGTTTCATCAATTAATATATATGGAGAGAGACAAAAAACACCCTATAAAAACGTTTTTAAGTAGCAGATTTTTAAGTTTGACGTACACTACAAATAAATTTACGTAAAGAAACATCAGATTGATAGATAGGTAATCAAATAACTCGTTTTCCACATACATTTACTTATAACAAAACATCAGAAAAGTGACTACAAATTCTTAACTGATTGAAATGATACTTACGAAATTTTAGAATGATTATGTGTAGATTTTTTTTACTAACTATCTGTTCAATTTTAACAGGAAATATACTTTTAGCACAAGGTGTAACAGATAACGCAAATAGCCCTCAGGTTGTATTTAAAAGTACAGGTATTGGGGAGTGCCAATGGACAAATGGTTTTTGGGCAGACAAACACAAAGTTTGTGAAGAGGTAATGGTGCCTCATATGGGTACAATTTTAAAAGGAGATATTGGCCATGCACTTAATAATTTTAAGAAAGCAGCAGGGCAGATGGAGGGAAGCCATAAAGGAGAGTTTTGGCATGATGGAGATTTTTACAAATGGATGGAGTCTGTAATGTACATCTATGCCGAAAATAATGATCAAAAACTTTTAGCCGAATTAGATACTTTAATTGATATTATTGGAGCCGCCCAAGAGGAAGATGGTTATTTATCTACTCAAGTAACCTTAACAGAAAAAGGAAGATGGGAAAACAGAAAATATCATGAGTTGTATAATAGTGGCCATTTAATTAATAGTGCATGTATTCATTATCGTATTACAGAACAAGAGAACTTTTTAAATATAGCAGTTAAACATGCAGATTATCTGTACGCTACATTCACCCCTCAGCCAGATTCTTTAAAACGCTTTGGCTTTAATCAGTCTCAAATAATGGGATTAACAGAGTTGTATAGAACAACTAAAGACCCTAGATATTTAGAATTAGCTGAGCTATTTATAAATATGAGAGGTAAATCTAAACCTGTTGTAGATGCACATACCAGACCAAAAATGGTGGGTGATATGGTGCAAGAAAGAACACCTCTTCGCAAATCTAAAGAAGCCGTCGGTCATGCAGTTTTAGCATTGTATTTTTATGCAGGTGCAACTGATGTGTATTCTGAAACAGGAGAAAAAGCATTGATTGATGCTTTGGATAGACTTTGGGAAGATGTTGTAGACCATAAAATGTATATCACAGGTGCAGTTGGACAAACGCATCATGGGTTATCTAAGAAAAAAGATACTGTTCATGAGGCTTTTTTACCATCCTACGATATGCCTAACTCCACTGCATACAACGAGACCTGTGCAAATATTGCCAACGCAATGTTTAGCTATAGAATGTTGGGGGTTAAAGGAGATGCGAAATATGCTGATGTTATGGAATTAGTATTATTAAACTCGGCAATGTCTGGAATTTCTATAGAAGGGAAAGATTATTTTTATGTAAACCCACTCAGAAGATATGCTCATACAGGTGATTACAAATCTACAGAAGCAGCAAACAGAGAACCGTATATAAATTGTTTCTGTTGTCCGCCTAATTTAGTTAGAACAATTGCAAAATCTGCAGGTTGGGCATACAGCATAACAAATAACGGTGTGGCTGTAAATTTATATGGAGGGAATAAATTAGAAACTTCATTAACGGATGGATCAAAGTTAGTTTTAGAACAAGAGACCAATTATCCGTGGGAAGGATCAGTTACTTTTTCTATACAAAAATGTAAAAAGGAAGCTTTTGATTTTAGGTTACGTATTCCAGAATGGGCAAAAGGTACGACGGTTTATATCAATGGAAAAAAACAAAATGAAGAGGTGTCTGAAGGAACGTATGCCGTAATCAATAGAAAATGGAAAAAAGGAGACAAAATCACTCTTGAGATGCCAATGGAAATTAAGTTGATGGAAGGGCATAAACAGATTGAGCAAACACGAAATCAGGTAGCTGTAAAACGTGGACCAATTGTGTATTGTGTAGAAACAACCGACTTACCAAAAGGTACAGATATTATGGATGTTTACTTACCAGAGAATGCCAATTATAAAGCAGAATATCAATCGGAACTTCTTGGAGGTTTATCTGTAATAAAAGCAGACTTAATGATTAGAAAAGACAAAAAAGATACAGAAATGTATACTTCTTTGGCTAAACCAAAATTTGAAAAATATAGCACCCAATTAATACCATATTATGCTTGGAGTAATAGAGGAACAGTTGAAATGTCTGTTTGGTTACCAGTGATATGGAATAATTTATAAATAATTGCCCACTCTTAATACTACTAATTTTGGGTGGGCAGATAAAAGCAATCTATTAAATACCACTAATTAATTCACTACAAAAATGAAGACGTATATTCATTTATTTCTTTTGAGTCTAGTGATTTTCTCTTGCTCAAAAGTTGCAAAGAAGACAGCTCCAGAAAGAAAACCAAATATATTATTTATCTCAATAGATGACTTGAGACCAGAGTTTGGTTGTTATGATTCTAAACTAGCTGTAACCCCTAACATTGATAAATTATCGTCGGAAGGAATACAATTTAACAGAGCATATTGTCAACAAGCAATTTGTAGCCCATCAAGAGCTAGTTTAATGACAGGAGCTAGACCAGAAACAATTAATGTAATAGAGAATTACACTTATTTTAGAGACGAAAACCCAGATATAATTACGTTGCCTCAGCATTTTAAAGAAAATGGCTACGAGACAATGTATTGTGGTAAAGTATATCATGGTAAATATAGAGATCAGGAAAAATCTTGGTCTAGAAACCCAAATAAGCAACTCCTTGGGTATAAAATGAATTTAATTGGCGGTTATGTAGATCCTGATAATCAAGAAATATACAAGAAGAACAAAGCCGAAATGAAAGCAAAGTATGGAGCAAAAGCAAAATATGGCTTAGGTTTAGGACCTGCTTTTGAATGTGTAGATGTTCCAGATAATACATATTTAGATGGAATGAATACAGACCTTGCTATTGCCAATATGAAACAAATGTTAGAAGAGAATCCTGATAAACCATTTTTTCTTGGATTAGGATTTATCTCTCCTCATTTAAATTTTATTGCTCCAAAAAAATATTGGGATTTATACGATAGAAAGGATATCCATTTATCTCAGCAAGATAAAGCTCCTTTAGATGGTGCTACGGTTGGTTTACATGCTTCTTTTGAGTTGAGAACTCGTGCAAATATTCCAAAACAAGGTGATATTCCTAAAGAGCTTGCAACAGATTTATTACATTCTTACTTAGCAACGGCAAGTTATGTAGATGCTCAAGTTGGTAAAATGATTAAAGCCCTAGAAGAACAAGGTATTTTAGATAACACAGTAATTATGCTTTGGTCAGATCATGGATACCATTTAGGAGAAATGGGTATATGGGGAAAGGCAACAAATTATGAAATTGCTACACGTGTGCCATTAATTATTAAAGCACCAGGTCAATCTCAGAAAAGTATTGGTGTAAAATCTGATGCTTTGGTAGAACTTGTAGATATGTATCCTACTTTATGTGATTTAGCGGGATTATCATTACCAGAACATTTAGAAGGACAGTCATTAGTTCCGTTAATGGAAAATCCAAAACAACCTTGGAAAAAAGCGGCCTTTAGTCAATATCCAACACCAGCTTTAAGAGAATGGGCAGCAAACCCACTTTCAGAAGGAATGAGAGAAACCTATTTTGGACCTCTAATAGAAGAAGTGGAAGAAGAAATTAAAGATCAAATGAAAGAAAAATGGGACAGGTCTCTTTTTGAGAACGATTTAATGGGGTATTCAATGCGTACAGATCGATATAGATTTGTGTTGTGGAAAAACAGAAAACAACCTAAGTCTGCACCGTTATATATTGAGTTGTATGATCATACTAGAGACCCTAATGAGACCGTAAATATTGCAAAATCGAATCCTGATTTAGTGGCAAAATTAACAGTACAATTAGATCAAGGTTGGAAAGGAAATAGAGCACAATTGGAGAATTAGATAAATAAAAATTTCTAATTTCTTGGCAGTCGAATAGTATTGATAAATCTTCTCAAACTATTCGACTTTTTTTATTAAAAGCCGTATGTACAATAAATAATTTTTTTGATTAAATGAATAGGTAGTGTTCTAAACCTACTACTAAAACTAGACAAAATCTGAACAATTACTATTTATTCTTTTTAACATCTAGGGATAATACAATCTTTCATAAGGAGTGTTGAAATAAATTTTGTGTTACAAGTTTTTGGAAGGCTACTTAAAAAACCTATTAATAATGATTGTTTAAGGTGTTTGTTGTTTTCCGTTCACACAGAAAGATACTTTTTTAGTGTAATAATGTGCTATTAAAAATATGGGATTTATCCCTTTTATCTCTAAAATGTGATATACAATACCAACTACGTGACTTTACGTCCCCTTTACGATATGAAACATTTTATTAATTCAGAACAACCTCCCAAAATACACTTATAACTAGTTTTGTAATGTTGATTAAAGGAAAAGAAATTGACGAATTGAAAGAAATGAAAACTTGAATGATTTTTTAAAACACATAACCTTTCCTTTAATTTTTTCAACAAAAAAGACTGATATACTTAGATTATTTAATAGCGAACTTAGTTGTTTTTAACTAGAGAGTAGCACTAATTAAAAACAACTAACTCCTTCTGAAAACGAATAACATACGCAATTATGAAGAAATTAGTATTGGTGGCGTGTACAGCACTATTGTCACACTTGTCTGTTGGGCAAGAGAAAGGAATTTTAGGACAAAAGGATTCTCCTAATGTCGAACTAAAAAGTATTAATATTGGAGACTGTAAATGGACTACAGGATTTTGGGCAGATAAATTTGATGTCGCAGAACACGCAATGGTTCCATATATGGGGCAGGTACTAACAGGTGATGTTGGCCATGCTTTAAATAACTTTAAGATTGCTGCCGGAATGAAAGAAGGTAAGCATAAAGGTATGCGTTGGCACGATGGTGACTTCTATAAATGGATGGAAGCTGCAATGTATGTATATGCACAAAATGGAGACGAAAACCTACGTAAAGAAATTGATGGTTACATAGAAATCATTGGTAAAGCACAAGAGGAAGACGGTTACTTACAAACACAAATTCAATTAAATGAAAAAGTGGACCGTTATGAAAACCGTAAGTACCATGAGATGTACAATTCTGGTCATTTATTAACTTCAGCATGTATTCATTATAGAATTACAGGGCAGAGTAACTTTTTAGATATTGCTAAGAAACATGCAGATTTACTTTACTCAACATTTAATACAGAAGATCCTAGATACGGTCGTTTTGGTTTTAACCAAACACAAATTATGGGATTAGTAGAAATGTACAGAACAACAAAAGATGTAAAGTACTTACAATTGGCAGAAATCTTTATCAATAATAGAGGTAAATACAAAGTTGTTGATACTCCAGAAACAGAAGGTTATCCTATTGGTGATATGGTGCAAGAGCGTATTCCTTTAAGAGAATCATCTGAAGCAGTAGGACATGCAGTATTGGCATTGTATTATTATGCAGGAGCTGCAGATGTTGCTGCTGAAACTGGAGAAAAAGAATTAGTTGATGCGTTAGATAGACTTTGGGAAAATGTAACAGAACAAAAAATGTATGTTACAGGTGCAGTTGGTCAGGCACATTATGGTGCTTCTACAAGCAGAGATAAAATTGAAGAAGGTTTTATTGATGCGTATATGATGCCAAACATGACAGCATATAACGAGACTTGTGCCAATGTTTGTAACTCTATGTTCTCTTATAGAATGTTAGGTTTACACGGAGAATCTAAGTATGCAGATGTGATGGAGTTGGTGTTGTTTAACAGTGCTTTATCTGGTATCTCTATAGAAGGTAAAGATTACTTTTACTCTAACCCATTACGTATGGTAGATGGATCTAGAGATTATACAAAACACAATACAGAAAGCCCTCACAGAGAGCCATATTTAGAGTGTTTCTGCTGTCCTCCAAACTTAGTGAGAACTATTGCTAAATCATCTAACTGGGCATATAGTTTATCAAAAAATGGTATTGCAATAAACTTATATGGTGGTAATACTTTATCAACTCACTTAGAAGATGGTTCTGCTTTAGAACTTAATCAAGTAACTAATTATCCTTGGGAAGGAAGTGTAAACATAACAGTAGGTAAAAGTAAAAAACAGCCTTTTGATATGATGTTACGTATTCCAGATTGGGCAAAAGGTACTACAATTAAAGTAAACGGAGAAGCTGCTAATGTTGATGCAGTTCCTGGTAAATATGCTGTAGTAAATAGAAAATGGAAAAAAGGTGATATTATCACTATTGATATGCCAATGGAAGCTAAATTGGTAGAAGCTCACCCTAGAATTGAGGAAGCTCGTAACCAAGTAGCAATTAAAAGAGGTCCAGTTGTTTATTGTATGGAAACACCTGATCTTCCTGAAGGAACTAAGATCTTAGATGTTTATGTACAAGGAAATGCACCTTTAACGGCTTCTTATAAGCCAGATTTATTAGGTGGTGTAGCAACTATTGAAGCATCTTTATTACTAAGAAAAAATCAAGAAGCAGACAAAATCTATACAACAATAGATCGTCCTGAATTTGTAGAATATAAAACGGAGCTTGTTCCATATTTCTCTTGGAACAACAGAGGAAATTCTGAAATGACTGTATTCATGCCGGTAGTGTGGGGTGATTTATAGAGATTTTCTGAACTAAATAGCTGTAATCAACTTAGTATAAGTGGTAGATTTTAATTTTAAAGTTTACCACTTATACTTGTTTATAGCAATTGCACTTTTTTGTGGTTTAAATGTGTGACTAATAGCGGTGTAAACGAACACCAAAACTTAACTTAAAAATGAAAGAAAGACTATTTATTCTAATTACGAACTTAGTATTACTATCCAATTTTTTATTGGCCCAGCAAAATGATTGGGAAAACGAATTAATGTTTGAACAAAATAAGATGGTAGCCAGAGTACCTACTTATTCCTTTTATTCTGTAGAAGATGCAATTGAGGGAAATAGAGAAAAATCTCGAATGAAATCACTCAATGGATTATGGAAATTTAAATACAAACATACTGATCTTGAAAGGCCTATGGATTTTTATCAAACCAACTTTAAAGCTAAAGATTGGGAAGATATTATAGTGCCTTCCAACTGGGAATTACAAGGTTACGGACAGCCCATTTATTCTAATGTGGTATATCCTTTTACACCAAATATTATAGCACTTTCTAAAAACTCAATTAAGCAATCTGCAGTAGGAGGGCCTCAGCCACCAAAGCCACCTTTTATTTATAGAGATAACCCAGTAGGGAGCTATATTAAATATTTTGAAATGCCTACAGAGTGGAAAGATGAATCAATTATTTTGCATTTTGGCGGGGTGTCTTCTGCATTTTATGTGTGGGTAAACGGAGAAAAAGTGGGGTATAGCCAAGGAAGTAAACTTGCCGCAGAATTTGATATCACCTCTTATTTAAAACCTGGTAAAAATAAGTTAGCAGTACAAGTATTTCGTTGGAGTGATGGAAGTTACTTAGAGAATCAAGACATGTGGCGTTTAAGTGGAATACATAGAGAAGTGATGTTACTTGCTCAGCCAAAAATTGCATTAAATGACTTTTTTGTAAAAACGAAATTTGATACCCAATTACAAGATGCTAAACTTTCTATTCGACCACGTGTATGGGTAAAAGATGAAAAAGAAAATTTAAAAAAATGGACAATCAATGCTGAGTTGTATGATGCAGAAAATAAGAAAGTACTTGATAAACCATTAAGTATTTCTATAGATGAGATCTATAATGAACGTTGGCCACAAAGGGATATCAATAAATTTGGTATGCTTGAAACACAAATTAGGTTACCTAGAAAATGGTCTGCAGAAGATCCTTACTTATACAAATTGGTATTTGCTGTTACAAATCCCCAAGGTGATATTGTGGAGACAAGAGCACAACAAATTGGGTTTAGACAAATCACTTTTGGACAAAATAAAGAGCTTCTGATTAATGGAAAGGAAGTGAAAATAATGGGGGTAAACCGTCATGATCATCACCCTGTACGAGGGAAAGCACTAACTAGAGCAGATATTAAGAAAGATGTTGAACTAATAAAGCAGTTTAATTTTAATGCGGTAAGAACTTCTCATTACCCCAATGACCCGTATTTTTATGAACTTTGTAACCAATATGGAATTTATGTAATGGATGAGGCAAATGTAGAATGCCACGCACTTGGATCATTCATTCCTCAGCAACCAACATGGCCAGCAGCAATTATTAACCGAGTTATTAGAATGGTGGAAAGAGATAAAAACCACCCTTGTGTAATTTCTTGGTCTTTAGGTAATGAAGCGGGTACAGGACCAGCGTTTGCAGCTGCTTCTGGATGGGTAAAAGACTACGATCCAACAAGATTTATTCATTATGAAGGTGCGCAAGGCGACCCAACTCACCCAGATTACAAAGAAGAAAAAGCAGACATTCGAGCTATAAATAATGCAGCTTTGTATGCTAACCCAAGGGATCCATTTTATGTAGATGTAATTAGTAGAATGTACCCTAGTATTGACCAAATAGCCAATTTAGCCACTTCACCCTACATAGACAGACCAATGATTATGTGCGAATATAACCATGCAATGGGAAATGCACTTGGTACTTTAGGAGATTATTGGAATGTAGTAAGAAGCCATAAAAGTTTAATTGGAGGTTTTATTTGGGACATGGTAGACCAAGGGTTAGTAAAGACAGATGCTAATGGTAAAGAATATTATGCATATGGTGGTGATTTTGGTGATTTACCAAACGATAAAAACTTTTGTATTAATGGTGTTTTTGCTTCTAATAGAACACCAAATCCACATGCTTGGGAAGCAAAATATGTATTTCAGCCTGTAGCCTTTGAGGCAGTAAATACAAAAGAAGTTATTGTGATCAATAGGTTTGATTTTACCAATCTCAAAAACTATGAGCTACGATGGGAAGTACAAGAAGAAGGAATTGCGATCCAAAAAGGTAGCATTACAAACTTAGATATTCCAGCAAACCAATCTACAAAAATTACATTGCCCTATAAGCAGATCAAGTTTAAAGAAAACGTAGAGTACTGGGTAAGATTATCATTGCACGAAACAAACGATAGAAAGTGGTGTAAAAAAGGATATGAAATTGGTTATGAACATCTACAGCTAAAAAAAGCAGTTCAATTACCATACGTTTCAAAATCAAAGGCTTCAGAAGATGTTATAGATGGGGAGAATAACCTACTTATTTCTGGTAAAGATTTTACTATCAAAATCAGCAAGAAAAATGGGCAAGTAATATCCTATAAAAAAAATGATAAGGAAGTACTATTATCAGCTATGCGTCCTAATTTTTGGAGACCTCTAACAGATAATGATAGACGTTTTAGAAAATATGGTAAAAGAATGAAAATTTGGAAAGAAGCGTCTAAAAATTTAGAAACAATTGATGTGAAAACGGTGCTTCAAAATTCAGATAAATCGGTTATTAAAGTAGAACAAAAATATACTGATAAAATAAATTTAAGTACAACCTATTCAATCTATACTGATGGGAACATAGGAGTGAAAATGGAATTGGATGCGGACCCATCTTTGCCAGAAATACCAAAATTTGGAATGACAATGGGTATACCTGAAGAACTTTCTGAAACAACTTATTTTGGTAATGGTCCATGGGCTAGTTATGCCGATAGAAAAAGAGCTGTAAAAGTTGGGAGGTACACGACTGCAACTAAAGACTTATTTTATAATTATGTAATGCCGCAAGAGAACGGAAACAGAACAGATGTACGTTGGTTGCAATTAACGCCAGAAAACAAAAAAGGCGGTTTAAACATCACTGGGCTATTTAATTTTACTGTATGGCCGTATTCTATTGATAATATTGACCAAGCAACACATCCTTTTGATTTAGAGAAACAAGGTTTTTACACGTTAAACATAGATTTGTTTCAGGCCGGTGTTGGTGGAATGAAAGCAAAACCACTTCCATACCAACAACATCCGTCAGGTAAATATACTTTAGAATTTAACTTCAATCCGATTGCTAAAAATCAGAGATTGAATTAGAAATTATCGACACTAATAACATTTTTTGCATTTACTGAAATGAAAACAACAACTCTTTTAGCAACTCTTCTAATCCTAATTACAGCCACTTTTTCGGTAGCTCAGAAACAGCCAAATATTGTATTTCTGTTTGCTGATGATGCCGGATATGCAGACTTCGGATTTCAAGGGAGTAAAGTATACAAAACTCCAAATCTAGATAACTTGGCAAAAGGTGGAGTCATCTTCGATCAGATGTATGTTACAGCATCAGTTTGTGGTCCATCTAGAGCAGGTTTATTAACAGGCAGATACCAACAACGATATGGTTTTATAGAAAACAACGTTCCTGGTATTATGGATGATAATAGTAAATTTTTGGGAGATGAAATGGGTGTGCCTACCAATGTAAAAACAATGGGAGAGTATTTGCAAGAAAGAGGTTATAAAACCGCAATTTTTGGTAAATGGCACCTTGGAGAAGCAGATAAATACCACCCAACTAAAAGAGGTTTTGACGAATTTGTAGGTTTTAGAGGTGGAGCAAGAAGTTTCTTCCCATATACAGATGAGCAAAAGAAAGATCCACACAATAAGAATGTAGGTAAAGGAAGATGGTTAGAACGTGGTTTCGAAAATTTTGAAGAACACGAAGGCTATTTAACAAATGTACTTGCAGATGAAGCATGTGATTTTATTGAACGTCATAAAGACGAAAGATTTTTCGCTTTTGTATCATTTAATGCAGTGCATTTACCTTTGCAAATCGATCCTCAAGACAAGGATACCTACCCTGAATTGGAAGGTGTAAGAAGACAAAATGCACAGATGACTTTATCATTAGATAGAGCATGTGGACAAATAATAGACAAGTTAGAAGCATTAGGATTAACAGAAAATACAATAATTGTTTTCTCTAACGATAACGGAGGTCCTTCTGACAAAAATGCATCTAATAACTTTCCTTTTGCAGGAGTGAAAGGAACACAGTTAGAAGGAGGAATTAGAGTACCAGGTTTTATGGTTTGGCCAGGCAAAATAAAGCCAAATACACGCTTTGAAAAGTCTGTAATGACCTTTGATTTGTTACCAACTTTTTACACTGCTGCAGGTGGGAATGCTTCTAATATTAAGAATATAGATGGTGTAGATATTCTTCCTTACATAAATGGTGGGAAAAGCGGAGACTTACACGAATACATGTATTGGAAATGGGAAACTAGAGGTGTAGTAAGAAATGGTAATTGGAAACTAATGCGTTTTCCAGATAGACCAGCTATGCTTTTTAATACTAAGCAAGACCCGGGTGAGCAAAAAGATTTATCAGCAAAATATCCAGAAAGGGTAAATAAGATGTTCAAAGAACTTTTTGCTTGGGAAATGCAACTAGAACGCCCAATGTTTATGTTACGCACAGCAGAAGAGCAATGGTCAGCAAATCGTTTTGATCAGTTTAGAAAGCCACCTGCAAAAGTCAACTAATATTTTTTATTACAAACTATAAAAGAAATGAATTTACTAGCAATTACATTAATCGTATTCGCAAGTTTCTTTCAAGGTACATTCGGACTTGGAATGAAACATATCGCCCCATTAAAGTGGGAAAATTGGTGGCTAGTCCACTCGTTTATAGCCATGATAGCATTTCCAATTATTTGGTCTCTAATTGTGGTGCCAGAAACATTCGAAATTATTGCCGGAACAGATACATCTGTTTTAATGATGGCAATGATATACGGTTTCCTTTGGGGAATTGGCGGTATTTTATTTGGTATTAGTGTAGAGTACACTGGTATATCTATAACATACGGTATTGTAATGGGTTTAGCAGCATCTGTAGGATCACTTATTCCTTTGTTCCAAATGGAACAGTTGCCAAGTAATATCAATATGGTATTGGCCGGTGTTGCACTTTTATTAGTAGGGGTTGGTATTACAGCTATTGCTGGGGTCAAAAGAGATACAGTTCAGAATGGAGAAGAAGAAGCAAATGATTTTGATACTTTAGAAGATGATGCAGATGTTTTAACGTTGGCAGAACCTAAGGTGGCTGCTCCAAAAAAATCTATTAAAGTAGGTGTGGCAATTGCAACTGCTTGTGGTGTTTTATCAGCAGCATTAAATGTTGGTTTCTCTAATGCAGCTCCTGTTGCGGCATCTGCAGTAGCCAATTATGGTGCAGACCCTAAAGATGCAAGTTTAGTAGCTTGGGTAGTTGTGTTAATTGGAGCATTTATTATGAACGGAGGGTACGCTCTATTCAAATTAGTACAAAACAATTCTTGGGCATCATTTAAGGTAGCCAATAGCGGAAATGCTTATAAATGGTCAATTTTAGCAGGTTTATTCTGGTTTGCTGCTTTAGGAGTTTACGGGCAGGGAGCAGCTTTAATGGGTTCTTTAGGGCCTGTTATCGGATGGCCAATCTTACTTGGTTTAGCATTAATTATTAGTAATGTTTGGGGATATAGATCAGGAGAATGGAAAGGAGCAAAACAACCTTTTAATATTCTTTTAGGAGGTTTAGCAGTGTTGATTGTAGCCGTTTGTATTCTTGGTTACGCCAATTACTAAATCAATCTTTTTAATATGTTCAAAATGAATACTTGACTAACAAGGTTCATTTTGAACATCGACTAAACGACAAACAAACAACTATACTACTAGCAATTGATTATCAATATATTACTATCAAATGTCATGAAGATTAAAGAAATAAAACCATACGTTATATCACAGCAATTAGAAGAGCCCTTCTATTTCTCTCAATGGGAATATGCGTCTCGTAAAATTTGCTTAGTGAAAATAACGTTGGAAGATGGAACTTATGGATGGGGAGAAGGCTACGGTCCTGCAGATGTTTTAAAAGCAGGAATTGAGTTTTTTAAACCTTTCATACTAGGAAAAAATGCATTAGAGCACGAAGAAATTTGGCAGACAATGTATATGCGTTCTCTTGATTATGGACGTAGCGGAATTTTCCAAGCTGCTGTAAGTGCAATAGATGTTGCACTTTGGGATATTAAGGGTAAGGTGTTTAACCAACCGGTATCTGTAGTATTAGGAGGAGTGAAAAATCCAGTAATTCACCCTTACGCAACAGGTTTTTACTTTACGCAGTCGCCAACATTAGAAGATGATTTGGTAAAAGAAGCAAAGCTATACAAAGAACTTGGCTTTAAGGCTGCTAAAATGAAAGTAGGCTTGGGCATTGAAAAGGATGTGTTCTATGTAGATTTATTGAGTAAAGCATTAGGGCCAGATATTAAATTAATGATTGACGCTAACCATGCTTATAATTATAGAGAGGCATTGGAATTATGTGATCGATTAAAAAATTATAATATCGGATGGTTTGAAGAACCTGTTTCTCCAGAAGATTATAAAGGGTATAAGAAATTACGTGAGAATACACACATACCTATAGCAGGTGGAGAATGTGAATATTTAAAGCACGGTTTCAAACGTCTTTTTGATGCAGACGCTGTAGATATTGCACAGCCAGATATTTGTGCTACAGGTGGTTTAACAGAAGCCAAAAGAATTGCAACATTAGCTTCTTCTTATCATAAAGATATAGTTCCTCATTCTTGGGGTACTTGGATTGCTATAAGTGCGGCAGTACATTTTGTAGCAAATTTAGATAAAAACCCAGGCAGAATGTTTGGTGATGCTCCAATGATAGAATTGGACAGAACCGAGAATCCATTAAGAGATAATGTAACCTTCTCTGATGTGAAAGTGGAAAATGGAAAAATATTAATTCCTACAACACCAGGTTTAGGAGTAGACGTAAATCAAGAATACCTAGAAAGATATGCAAGCGATAGTAAAAGAAGCGAAGGAGTTGAAGTTTGGTAAAAAGAAACTTTACATTAATGGTGAGTTAGTAGACGGCGCAAACAATGATATTGCTTATGCTACATGTCCGCATGATAACGAACCAATAGCACAAGTTGCACAAGCAACTCTAGAAGATACAGAAAGAGCTTTAGAAACAGCTGAAGCAGGTTTTAAAATATGGTCTAAACTTCCGTTAGAAGAACGTTTAGCATGGATAGATAAGTTGCGTAATAAGTTATTAGAAAATAGTGATTTATTACGTACAGCAGTGAGCTTTGAAATGGGTAAAACTTGGGAGGCAACTGCAGAAGATATTGGAAGCATTACAGATTCTTTAAAGTTCTACGCAGATGAAATGCGTGTAAAAGAAGGTTTCTCTATTGAGGACAGAGCTGGAACACATACGCATAGAATGGTGTATCAACCTCTTGGTGTGGTAACTGCATTTTTAGCGTGGAACTTCCCATTACTAAATCTAGGTTTTAAGTTAGGTCCTGCATTAGCTGCAGGATGCTGTATTGTAATTAAAGCCTCAGAGTCTTCATCAATATCTTCTTTAATTATTGCAGAATTAGCACACGAAATCAATTTCCCTAAAGGGGTAATAACAGTGTTATGCGGTAATAGAAAAAATGTAGGTGTGCCATTATGCGAAAGTACCATTCCTCGTTTGGTAACCATGATTGGTTCTACATTTACGGCACAGAAACTAATTGAGCAATCTGTAAAAACATCAATTAAACGTTACTCAATGGAGTGTGGCGGTAATGCACCATTTATATTGTTTAATGATGGTAACATGGAAGATGCAGTAGGTATTACAACAGCAATAAAATTTGGTGGTAATGCCGGTCAGGTTTGTGTAGCACCAAACCGTTTATTTATACAAGAAGGTGTTTACAAAGAGTTTGTAGACAAGTTAGTTGCTAATGCAAACAGCACTAAGCTTGGTCATGGTAAAGAAAATACCCCAGATATGGGTCCTGTAGCCAACTTAGCTCAGTTGAAATCTGTAGAAAACTTTGTGGCCGATTGTGTGGCACAAGGCGGAGAGATTCTAGCTGGTGGCAAGAAAATAGAAGGGAAAGGATGCTATTATACTCCTACAGTAATTGCCATGGACAACCCGAAAGCACCTATTTTACAGCACGAAGTTTTTGGACCTGTTTGTGTGGTTTTAAAATTTAAAACTAAAGAAGAAGTAATGGTATATGCCAATGATTCTGACGCAGGTTTAGCTTCTTATGTATTTACTGCAAATGATGTCTTAGCAGATGAAATTGCTATGGAATTAGAGTTTGGAGAAGTACAACAAAATGGCGTGAAGTACGATATCAATTTACCTCACTTAGGTGTTAAAAATAGTGGTATTAGTATGGATTGCTCAAAATATGCTTTAGATGATTATCTGATTTTAAAGCGTATTTCTAAAAAGATATAAATAAACATAACGATTAATTAAATGACCTTACCTGATAAATTTATCAGTTGTGATTGGGGTACATCTAATTTCCGTCTTCGTTTAATCAAGACAGATACTTTAGAAGTATTGAATGAGCATAAAACTGATAAGGGCGTTAAAACACTTTTTCAAGAGTTTAAAGCCCAAAATCGTATAAATCAAGATAGATTTTTCTCTAATTACTTAACACAAGAAATTGAGAGAATAAGTCCATCATCAAAAAAAAATGTTGTGGTAGCATCTGGAATGGCCTCTTCATCAATTGGTTTAAAAGAGCTTGGTTATTCTGCCATGCCTTTTGATGCCAAAGGAAAGAACCTTTTCAGTAAGCATATCCTTCTAAATAAAGATCTTTCTGTTGTATTGGTTTCAGGTGCAAAAACAGAAAAAGATGTAATGCGTGGAGAAGAAATTCAAGCAGTAGGTTTGGCAGACTTCTTACCAATAGATCAAGAAGGTTTATTATTACTGCCAGGAACACACAGCAAACATATAAACTATGATAAATCTACATACACAGATTTTCAAACTTATATGACGGGAGAGATGTTTGACATCATTTCTACACAGAGTATCTTAGCATCTTCTGTAGAGAAAGCTCCTTTTAAAGAAGAATACAAATCGGCATTTATACAAGGTGTAGAAGCAGGTACTAAAGGAAATTTATCAAGTTCTTTGTTTTCTATAAGAGCACATGATATGATGAACAATAACTTTTTAGTACGTGCCGAAAACATTAGTGAAAGTGCAGCAAAACAAGAAAACTATTATTACCTAAGTGGTTTATTAATAGGTGAAGAATTATCTTATTTAAAAGAATCTTATAAGATGATTAGCGTTGCTGCAAATGGAACTTTGGGGCTATTGTATAAATATGCTTTAGAAGCAATTGTTCAAGATAAAAAACAATTGAACTTCTTAGATGAAGAGTTACTAGAAAGGGCTCTTTTAATAGGGCAGAAAAAAGTATTAGAGAGTTATGAATAAGCAAGTTTTTTCTTGGGATGCCTTTAACGAAGCTCCTGTAGTCGGAATTATGAGAGGTGTTTCTATAGAAACAATACATAGAATAATGCCTATTTATAGTAAAGCTGGACTGAAAACAGTAGAGATTACAATGAATACTGAAGGTGCCGCAAAGATTATAAAAGAGATGCGTCACGTTTATCCTGAACTAAATGTTGGAGCAGGAACAGTTTGTAACTTAGACGATTTTTTTAAAGCTGTAGATGCTGGGGCTCAATTTATTGTAACACCTATTGTAAACGAAGATATCTTTACAGCGTGTAAAAAATTGAACATACCACTTTTCCCTGGTGCATTAACGCCTACAGAGATTTATAAAGCATGGTCATTAGGAGCTTCAGCAGTTAAAGTATTTCCTTGCTCTCAGTTTGGAGTTGGTTACATTAAAGATGTTTTAGCACCATTAAATAAAATAAAGTTATTGCCAACAGGTGGAGTAGATAAATCTAATATTCAAGCATTTTTTAAAGCAGGTGCTGTTGGTGTTGGAATGGGAGGTTCTTTGTTTCCGAAAGACTTACTTGTTGAAGGAAAAGAAAATGAATTAGAAGAGCATTTTAGAAGTATAAAAGTAGCTACAGAAGCTGTTTGCGAACCAGCGTAGTTTTATCTGTTCTTTACGAACGAAATATTAATTTTAATGATTACTAAGGTATAGTTTTGATTGGCAATGCTAATGATTACTATACCTTTTTTAGTGAGTTTACTTTTTTTAATTATAAAACATTCTTCTTTAAAAGAGGGATTTTTGTTGATAATACCCTAATAATCAATAGACGTAGTGTATAACTGTAATTATTAATATTTATTAATAATATTTATTAATAATTCAGTGCGCTTTGTTAATAATCTTCTACTGAATTGATTATGTTTGGCAATGTAAAGAGTAAGCAAACAGCCAATAACAAGAAAATAACTATTGAAATACTAAAAACTTTTAAATAACTATTCACCAATAATTAACCATAAACAACCATTTATGAGAACTTTCTTTTCAATTTCAAATCGTATGGTGCTTATCTTATTAGCACTATCGATCTCACCATTTGCTATAGCACAAAATGGTACACCATGGTCTCAGCTCTTTTTAGACTGGAACAACACACAAGATAACGGAGGAGTAGGCGTAGCCAGGTCTATTCGGATTAACCCGTCTAACACTAATGCTGTTTTAATTGGAGCGGCAACTGCAGGAATTTGGTATACTTCCGATAGTGGAAATAACTACACCTTAGTTTCTGGAGGCGTTCCTGAAGTGGAATGGGTAAACGAAATAGTGTTTAGTCATGCCAATCCACAAGTTGTATATGCCGGAACAGATGTTGGTATAGTAAAATCTACTGATGGAGGTCTTACATGGGCTTATACAGGCTTGAGAAGAGTAAAACCGAACCATTTTAGTGGAAACCAATGGGTAGATTTATCAAGTACAAGTAGTGATATTGTTTATGCAACAGTTAAAGAAGGCAATACTTACAACCTTTACAAAACTACAGATGGCGGAGTAACTTGGCGTGAGGTGTATAGCTCAATACATCAAATTTGGGATATGCGTGTAAAGCCAAATGATCCAAATACCGTTTATATTTTAGAGCAATCTTCTACTACAGGATGGATCAATTTTAAAAGATCAACAAATGGAGGGGGTGTATTTAATACCGTTAGTAATGGTTTCCCATCTGATAGTAATACTCCAACACACCGTGCTAGATTAGCCACAACACCTGCAAATAATAATGTAGTTTATATTGCTATTGGATACAATGGAGGTGGTGTAGAAGATAAGATTTCTTTTTTTAAATCTTCTGATAGTGGTCTTTCTTTTACTAAAAAATGTTGCGGAAATTCAGATAGTCCTTTAGATTATGCCAATGGACCTACTGACTTTACTTATGAAACTTGCCACCTTTCTCAATTAAGTTGGAACTTTGCTTTTACAGTATCAGAAACAGATGAAAATTTAATTGCATGTGCAGCCAATAAACTAAAAATTAGTGAAGATGGGGGAGCAACTTGGAAATATGATCGTTCTGGAAACATAGTAACAGGAGCACAATACGATAGATATTCTTCTAACAACGCTCATACAGGTGTGCATGGAGACCACCACGGACTCTCTATTATTGGAAATGATATATGGAATGCCAATGATGGAGGAGCTTACCATTCTTCGGATAGAGGTAATACTGTTGTATTGGATAAAAGTGATGGGTTAGGTGTTCAAGAATTATGGGGGTACAGCCAATCTTTTAAGAATGATATCATGGCAGTTGGCTTAAATCATAATCAAATATGCTTTAGAGATGACAATGTTTATGGTGGTTGGATTGGAGTAAATGGAGCAGATGCGATGGCGGCAAATGTCAACCCAATCGATGATCAATATATGTATAATCACCCTTGGGGACACGAAAGAGTAAAACGTTCTTTAAATGGAAAAACTGGACATGAACACCAAGAGTTAGGTATTGAATTAGGATACATTACTTTAGATAATTTAGAATTTGACCCACACCAATATTACACAATTTATGGGAGTGATTATGGTGATAGAAATAAAACGTATAAGCTGGCAAAAACAACAGATAATGCAAAATCTTGGCAAGTGATTAAAAACTTTGAAGAGGAACAAAAAAATGCAGTTTCTATAAAAGTGAGCTTTGCAAATTCTAATTATGTTTATGCCGTAGTAGAACCTGGTAAAGTGATCAAATCGGATGATAAGGGGGAAACATGGACAGAAGTTTCTCCACCAATTAATTTATTAAATGGTAAGAAGTTATGGAGGATAGCTGTTAGTGATAAAGACCCCAATCATATTTGGGTAACAGTAAGAGAAAATGATGCTACAAACAAGGTATTGCAATCATTAAATGGAGGAGCAACGTGGACAAACTTTTCTGCAGGGCTTCCTAATCAAGATATTTACTCTTTGATTTACCAGAGAGGCAGCGATGATATTCTTTATTTAGGTACTTCATTTGGCGTTTATTACCGAAAAAATGGCATGGACCAATGGATGTTATTTGGGACAGGTATGCCAGCTTGTAAAACACCGTTTTTGTTTATCAATTACGCAACAGGAAAGCTTCGTTTAGGAACTTCTAGAGGTTTATGGGAAAATGATCTTCTTGAAAGAACTCCACCAAAAGCAAACATTACAGCAGATAGAAATGCAATTGATGAGGCGAATCAGGTAGTGAAGTTTGCAGATTATTCAGTTGTTGATCAGAGTGCTACTTATTCATGGAGTTTCCCAGGAGGTATTCCGTCAACATCTTCAGAAGAACGCCCTACTGTCTCTTATGCAAGAGCAACCGGAGATAGTTTTAATGCAACGCTAACTGTTACTGATGCTCGAGGAACGAGTACTCAGATGTTGACAGATTTTATAAGAAATGATAAAACAACAAATAATGCAGAAACTGTGCACTCTTCTGAAAGTGGGCGAATAGGATACGAAGCCAATAAAGCATTAGATGGTGATGCTACAACTTACTGGTATACGAACTCAACATCTACAAGCAGTACCTACCCACATGATTTAGTGATTGATATTGGTGCATTTGAAAGAATTAAAGGAATATCTTACCTGCCAAAACAAGAGCTAGATACGGGTAATGGTAGGATTGAAACCTATGAGGTGTACGTAAGTGACGACACTAATAATTGGGGAACTGCTGTGGCTACAGGCACATGGCCCAATACAAGTGAGTTACAATTGGTTAACTTTTCGCCTAAAAGAGGTAGATACTATAAACTCCGTGCACTATCTGAGGTAAATGGAGGAAATGATGTGGCAATTGCAGAAATAAATGCGATAATATCTACCGATCCTTATATCTACTCTTTTGATAGTGAGCAAGTAGGAGATGAAGCTTACAAAGCAGTTGATAAAAACAATGGTTCTATTTGGCATACAGAATGGACACCAAACAGCCCTCCGTATCCCCATGAAATAGTAATTGATTTGGGGAAATCGAAACAAATAAATGGAATAAATTATTTGCCACGACAAGGTCAAGAAAATGGTAGAATTGCTTCTTACGAAATTTATGTAAGTGATGACCCTAACAATTGGGGGGATACTGTAGCTACTGGCACATGGCCAAATACCAAAGAATTACAGGCTGTTAGTTTTGCAGCAAAAAGTGGTAGATATTATAAGTTAAAAGCACTATCCGAAGTAAATGGCAACGATTGGGCTTCTATAGCAGAAATAAGCTGTACTTATCCATCATCATCAAATGTATTAAGAGAAAGCCATATTACTGCTCAGAAAATCAAAAATGTAGACGAGCCTTTTGTGGTTGCTTATCCAAACCCAATTATTGACGATCTAAAAATTAGGAATGTGGGTAACTACCAAACAATTCTACTTTATGATGCCAATCAAGTAAAATTATTTGAAGTGAGGAACAACAAAAAAGATCATGTAAAAATACCTCTAGGGAATATTAATAGATCAAATACAATCATTTTTGTTAGATTGATTAGTAACACTAAACCTCCGAAAACAATTAAGTTGGTAAAGTAGAAGAACTCCATAAGTTTACATTATCATCTCACTTTTTTTAAAAAAGAAACTCCTATTTAGTAGTCATGCTATTAAATAGGAGTTGTTTTTTTGAAAGGAAAAAGCTGTCTACCTATGTTCAGTTACCACTTTATAAAGTCTTACTTGTGCCGCTTTTTCGTAGTCATCATTCCAACCGTAGTAATTACCTGTTTTAAAGTAATTTTCATGTACATATCCATTACCTACATAATCATATATTTCTGAATAGTCTACATTAAGGCCTTTTTCTTTACAAATTAGAGCACCATAAAATTTACCATCCTCTATTTTTATTTTGAAAGTGAAAACCTCATTATCTACTCTTCCTAAATCTAATTTTTCATCATATTTACTCGTCCATTCATCACCATCATTTGGTTTGGTATAATAATCGGCTTGTATCATACCACTGTTCCATCTGATTTTAATAGTAGCAGGATTTCCATCAATGCCTTCAGATTCTTTTCCATGAACTTGTGCAACAATTGTACGTCCATTACCTTCAACAAAATCTACCTGTAAAGTAGATTCTAGAATATGAACACCAGTATTCATAGGCCAATTATCTTTTGTGTCTTGATTTCCTTGCCAGTATTCCCTTAGTTCTGTTCTACAATACTTGTCTCCAAGATCTGAAAGTCCAGAGGTAGTAAAACCTGTAAATTTTGTCCATAACGTGTAAGAACTATCTTCATTTAAATAGAAATATTTGCTTTGTTCTTCTGTAAGTTCATTATTGATAATAGCTTCATAACCAATTGAAGTAGCCTTGCCATTACCTTGATCAATAGGTACAGAAAGATACCAATTTTTCCATGAGATAACTTCTGTTTCATTATCTGTATCCTCTATAATATCATTTTCTTCCTCCACTTCCTCATCTTCTATATTCTGTTCAATATTGTCAAGAGGAGGTATGACGGGTTCTTTGTTTACTGGATTACAACTTAAGCTGCATAGGAGGGCAACAAAGATGCTGATAGTATTTTGTAAGCTTTTCATAATGTGTAGATTTTGTCTATCACCAACAAGACATTAAGTAGAATACTTGATAATTCTTTATCTAGTATGTAGTGTTAAATGAGATTTCTTTTTAGTGAAAGACATGAAAAATCGAGTAAAAATCTCGCGTTTGTTGTTTATTGTAAAAATGTAGTATAAATAGAAATTGAAATTTTTTGAATTTATAATATTCTTTTGAAGTGTGCAAATTTACAATGGCTCAAATCAAAAACTTAAATCAATGCTCTTTCAAAATATGCATATAGTCTTTAACTTTAGTTGAGGGTTATAAAACAACCAATCATTCAGTTTTTCAATTCACACAATTTAGAAAATGGAAAATTATATTTTTAAATCTGAAAGACTCGGATTTAGAAATTGGTCAGAAAATGATAACCCTAAAATGGGACTGATCAATAGCAACACAACAGTTATGGAATATTTTCCATCAATACTATCACAAGAACAGACCGATGCATTTATAGAAAGAATGAAACAACAGTTTCTTAAAAATGGGTTCTGTTACTTTGCGGTTGATACATTAGAAAACAATCAATTTATAGGGTTTATTGGTATTTCTGAACAGACTTTTAGTGCTGATTTTACTCCTTGTATTGATATTGGTTGGAGACTATCACAGAGTGAATGGGGAAAAGGTTATGCCACCGAAGGAGCAAAAAAGTGCCTTGATTTTGCCTTTGATGAAATTGGCTTAACAAACATAAAAGCGATCTGCCCTGTAATAAATAAAAATTCTGAAAAGGTAATGAAGAAAATAGGCATGAGAAAGATGAAGAAGTTTAATCACCCACTACTTTCCAATTATAATAAACTGGAGGAGTGTGTAATTTATGAGCTGAGTAAATGATAAACTTCTCTAACTTTTGAATCAGTAATTTCTACCATAATTTTGATATTATTTTTTAATTAACCTTTTCAATTCATTTATATCTTTGGTATGCTATTAGTAACTTAGGGAGGATTAATTAATAAGGAGTAGTTACCCTAAATTACGTATAGAATTAGAAAAGAAATATCCAAGTTTTACGTCCAAAGTTAAAGAGTCATTTTAATGGAAATCAAACAAAGCATTCAGACTTACGGACTTGTTACAGAATTGTCAAAATCTCAGGCTACTAACCTTCTTATTATTCGAAAACATTGGATGTTCTTCAATGCAGAATTAAAGAAGTATAAGTTGAATCAGTTTAGTGAAAATTGGACTAAATATGGGATTACTTTTAAGTCGGGAGAAAAATATTTTTATCTAACATCAATTCAAATAATAAACAAACAGATACCTTCTCATTTTATCAAAAAAGAGATTCCTAAAGGGGAATATACAGTGTTTACCCATAAAGGTAGAATGGAAAATATTAAGAATACAATCTACGAAATTTATAAGGTTATTCTTCCCAAATCAACATTCAAAATTGAAGACCAAAGTAAAGTTGGGTTTCATCATTTTGAAAAATACGATCACCGTTTTCAATGGAATAAACCTACATCAGAAATAGATATTTATTTACCATTGAATACGGATAATGAATAACCAATTATTGATTTGAGAAACCAAGTTTTTCGATTTTAGAGAGCCACTTTTCTCTAAATGCTGTAGAAGAATTTTTCATGGTAGAAATATAAGTAACCTTTACAGGCTTAATACCACAAAATTGTAATGTTCCTCTTTTGAGTTGGTTAATAGCAGGGTTTCTCATAACTACTGAATTGTACCATTTTGGAGTATCAGCAGTAACAATAATTCTTGCAGTTTTTCCATTAAAAAGAGGTTTAGGTAGAGGCTTACCAGGAACGATATCAAAGGCTATTCCAGGTAAAAAGGTGCGATCAATAAACCCTTTCATTATGGCAGGGTAACCATACCACCACATTGGAAAAACTCATATTATATGGTCAGCTTCTTTAATTTTATCTATAGATTGTTGTAAATCAGGTTCTAATTCAACTCTTTTTCTATAACCAAAATTTAAATTTGGGTTAAATTCAATTTCTCCAATGTTAATTTGCTTTACAATTGCATTAGACGCTTTAGCCCCTTTTAAATAGGCTTCAGCTAAACCATAACAAAAACTCTTAGTATCTGGGTGTCCGTTTATTAGGAGTATCTTTTTTTGTGCCATAATTTTATTTTTTTCTTATTTATGAAAACAAAATTATTAGCGATTCAGCGCTTTTGAAAAGACAAATGTCTAAAAAGAAATCTTTTTTCTTAACCTACTGAGGTGTCTTTGAGTGATGCCAAGGTAAGAAGAAATGTATTTTAAAGGGATATTTTGGATATATTCTGGATAGTTATTCATTAAGTCTAAATAACGTTTTTCTGCAGTTTCCATCTGTAGAGAAATTAAACGATTCTCCATTAAAACATAGGATTGTTCTGAAAAATATTTTGAAAACTTAAGCCAATTTTCACTAGAGTTTAATAAATTTTGGTAGTCACTTTTTTTAATGACCAATAGTTCAGAATCGACAATAGCATGTATATTTTCAAAGGTTTTTTTAGTTGTTATAAAAGAAGAATAGGCACTAATAAAAGTATTGGGAAATGTGATACAATACGTTACTTCATCTTCTTTGCTAGAGGTGTAATAATTTCTTAGTATACCAGAGTTTACAAAGGCAATCCAGTCACAAACTTTCCCAGCTTCAATTAGTATGTCATTTTTTTTGATTGATTTTATTTCAAAATAGGTAAGACTGTGAGCAATTTCATCATCTGAAAGCATATTAAATGATTTCAATATTTTTTCTAATTTATTCTTCATTTGATATAGTGGAGGTTAGTAAAAAAAGGTAGCTGTTTTATAAATTACTAGTTTAGTTATTTGGCATTGTTGCTTTATAAAATTGTTCTTGTATTTCTTCAATTTCTACTTTAGAGTATTTACGAGAGAAGTGTATAGGAATAGCATTTTTCACTTCACATTCTTTCATAATTTTACCTGACATAGAAGCATAACTATGATAGTTTTTGATCGCAAATTCTTTGTCTTCATCTTTATAAAAACATTCAATGTAGACCTTGTCACAACCAAAGAATTTATCTTTAACTTTTTTGTGATTTTCAGTACTAGCAGCATGATCCATTATTATACCAAGTGTTTGTCCTTTTTCAATTTTGATCATCTCGAACAAATCTTTTGATTTATACGAGATGCCATCTATTTCAAGAAGTGTATCAGTAATTGCATTATCATATAATTTTTTTAGATCTGCTATCCATTTTCCCCCTTTAAATGGAGCTTTAAGTTCGATTTTTGTTTTATCGTGTCCTTTAAATAAATAAGCAATGGAGTCTGTTTTATGATCAAGTACTTCGAACTCAACGTGAAAGTCTTTTTCTTCAAAAATATATGGGCTAGAGTATGTTTTCTTATTTTCTAGTTCCCAAAAAGGAGGTTTTAAAATAGCCGTTTTTATAGTGTTATTTGTTTTAATTTCCCTGACTTCATACGTAATAGCACCTTCTTCTATAAGGTTCCAACAGTAACTTTTTATTCTATGCTGAACATGATGAATAATTCCTTCTGGGCCACAGATAATTACTTTTCTGCCTGTACCAATCTGATGTCTTAAAATGCTATCAAAGTTAACAAAATGGTCTATATGCGTATGACTTAAAAATATAGCTTTAGTGTCCTGACACTCTTTTACTGTGAGATTTTTAGCCTCACCACAGTCACATATATAGTTAAAAGAATGGTTATCTACTTTAATTAATAGACAAATATCTTCGTCTATGTTGCTTTTTATTTCTGTCTTAAACATGTTTTCTAGTTGTTCAAATTGTTAGTTTGGAAAGTAGGAGTGTAGCCAAAACTAAGGGAAATTTATTTTGTCATCAAAAAAATATTTCTACTAATTTACTGACAAAAGTTTATAAATAGTAGCAATGGTTGATTGAATAAATTATAAATCATTTTTGTAAATATGAACGGCTAACGCTCTACTTATAACTATCTCAATAAAAACTATTTATGATCTAAGAAAATGAAATGTAATTCTATCTAAATAGTGAATTATAAAAGAAAGTTTTGCAAAATTTATGCACTCAAAAACTGCAACGATAACTGGAAAACTAAAAGCAATAATGCAAACTATTAATTTTAACGATACGCTTAACGATCAAAACGTATCAACTTTTGTAAGCTCTCAAGAAGAAGCACAACAAAGTACTTTATTGATGAAATCAATCAGGTGCAACTACAAGAAAATATAAGCTATCCTTTAAGATTAGATTTTGGAATCTTATCACTTAATTTCTAATGTTTTTACAGTATAACGCTATTTTCTTAGATTAAATTATCATGAAAAATCTACAACTAAATGATAGAAAAATAATACAGAAGCTCATTGAAGAAAAAACTTTTACTGTGCCTCAAATTGCGGAGGCCTTAGATTTATCACCTTCCACAATTTATCGTGAATTAAAACGAAATTCTCATCCCGTTACAAATAAATATGATGCAGAATATGCCCATCAATTATTTTTAGCCAGAAAAAAGATAGCAGGAGGAAGTAAAAGAAGAAGAGTCACACCATATCAATCCCAAAGAAAAAATCCATATAAATTATATATGGAAAGAAGGTTATTATTATGGCGATCAGATATTTATTCCAAAATTAAATTTAAACCCAAAAAACGCGTAAAATATTTAGTCCGTAACATGTACGCTAAAAGATTAGGTATAAAAGAAGTAACATATCATGAAGATTGGAAACTTTTTGAACAACTTGTAAACCATTTAGCATTACTTCAAAAAATAAATTCACAACATCATATAAAGCTAGATTTTAAGTCTAGAAATACTAAAAAGAAAACAAATTTCACTCTATGGAAGAACCCATTCTTACTAATAGAAAAGAGAAAGTGCGTCTAACCCTTTCTTAAGTGCTTCTTTACACTTAAAAACCTCTTCATTTCTTTCACTTTTTTCAAGTTGATATCCCTTCAAGGGATTTTTTTTTGGCCAAATTTCCTTAGCCAACTGTTTTGTTTTCATTTTGAGTAGATGAAAGGGAAGAATTGCATTTGCTCACGAATTGATTTTGAAATTTTATTTTCAGTAAGCGATTCAAACATTTTAATATTAATAGTGCCGGGAGTAGAAACTTAAAACATCAACGATTGTTAATTTATGTATGAAATTTGTATTTCAATTCTATAATCAACAACTTACTTATGGTTAATGAACTTCTTCTTTCTGGCGACTAAAACTAAAATAAAACAAACTTATATCTCCATTAATAGTAGTGTGTTAACAATTGGATAAACGCAAAAAAGTATGCTACAACTTTTATGGTAGCATATTGATAAAAACGCTTATATAACGCTTTATTCAATGAAATTAAACAGAAATAAACAAAAAAAATATAAACGGTAATACGTTTGTATATTGTTGTATGCCATGGGGTAACTGAAAACCCACCGCACATTTTAGCACATTTGGTTTTTGCCAACGCACAACCCCACCCAAAAAACCAAAAGAGCTAAAATCTCCCACTGCTCTTACTAGGATAAGGTGAATCTTACCCCTATATTGGACATTATTTGACAAGTTACTGAATTAAGAATGAATTATCTCGGTACTAAACTCAGAGAATTAAGAGAATCGCAAGGCTTACTACTTCGTCAAGTAGCAGCACAAATTGAGGTAGACATTGCCTTAATAAGCAAACTGGAACGTGGGGAAAGAAGAGCACAGCGAGAGCATGTGACAAAAATTGCTTCAGTATTAAATACCAAAGAAGATGAACTTATTACGCTTTGGTTGGCTGACAAATTAAACAATGTGATACAAGATGAGCCACTAGCAAAAACGGCTTTAGATTTAGTTATTATAAATATTAAATAGATGTCATTAGAAGTTCAAATAAAAGGCAACAAAATATTCGCTCCTTTAAAGGGAAAGGATTTGGTTTTAACACCTGAGGAGCTTGTTAGACAAAGATATATCTGTAGGTTAGTTAATCACTACAAATACTCTCTTGACCAAATGGAACAAGAGAAAAAATTAACAGAATCTAAGCGTGGTACAGGAAGAGCAAGTGCAGATATTGTTATTTGGCGTAGTAAAGAGGAGAAGCAAAAAAAGTTGAATCCAATCATTGTAATTGAATGTAAAGCAGATTACATAACAATTCAATCTGAAGACTACTATCAAGGACAAAATTACGCAAGGTTTGCAAATGCACCTTTTTTTGTAACCACAAACGAGAAAGAAACTAAGGTTTTCAAAGTAAACTTAGAGGTCACACCAAAAACTTTGAGTAATGAAATTCTTGATATCCCTACAGCTAAAGAAGCTATCAGTTCTGATAAAATCAAAAAGCTACTTAGCCAAACCAAAGCTTTCGAACGTGATGAATTTTCTAAACTGCTTTTCCAGTGCCATAATGTAATTAGGAACAATGATAAGCTCTCACCTGAAGCAGCATTTGATGAAATAAGTAAAATCTTGTTCATGAAAATCAGGTACGAACGAAATCCTGATGAAGACAATATTTTTACCCTGAAACAATTTGAAAGACAAGAAACGAATTATGAAAAAAATATTCGACCAGTAAACATTAAAAGAAATGGTCCTAAGGATGATATTCCATATATGGATTATTGGTTCGAATTAACAAAAGATGAATTCGAAGAAGACGATTTGTTTGATGCAAACGAGAAAATTAAAATCAAACAAGGTTCCTTTAAGGAAATCGTAAAGAAGCTCCAAAAGTATAATCTGTCAACTACCTCGGATGATGTTAAAGGTATTGCCTTTGAACAATTTTTAGGAGGAACATTTAGAGGTGAATTAGGGCAGTTTTTTACTCCTAGAACTGTAGTAGATTTTATTATTGACGTTTTAGACCCCCAAGAAGATGAAATTATCTGCGACCCATGTTGCGGTTCAGGTGGTTTTTTAATTAAGGCGTTCGAGTACGTTAGAGATAAGATTGAAAATGATATTAGAGATGAAAAAGATAAGGTAAATAAAGCTTTTGACGAATCAGACTCATCTGACGAAAAGCTTAAAGAAATATCAAATGAGATACTCCATCAACTAGGAAAAGAAACTCAAATAAGAAAAAGAGAGGAACAAGAGACAGCTATTAAAAACGATAAGTTTATATCTAGATTAGAAAAATTATCTTCTTCGTGCATATTTGGTACTGATGCAAATCCTCGAATGGCTCGCACTGCAAAAATGAACATGATTATGCATGGTGATGGACATGGAGGTGTTCATCATCGAGATGGACTTTTAAACGTTAATGGAATATTTGAGAATAGGTTTGATGTAATCCTGACTAATCCTCCGTTTGGTTCTAGAGTTGAAAAATCATTATTGATTACTAACGCTGATAGAATAACCGATGAAGAAAGAATAAAGAAATACAAAAGCATATATGGTGAGAAAGTCTATAAGTCTGCAATGAGCCAAATAGACAATAATATAGATAAACCAGTTTTGGACACTCTACATATTGGAAAGGAAGGCATGAGTGGTCTTACTGAAGTACTTTTTATCGAAAGATGTATCAACCTTTTGAAGCCTGGGGGTAGGATTGGTATTGTTCTTCCTGAAGGTGTATTAAATACTCAAAACTTGGCAAAAGTAAGGGAATACTTTGAGAGTACTGCAAAGCTCATTCTCATAACATCTATACCGCAAGACGTTTTTATGAAAAGTGGTGCTACTGTAAAATCTAGCTTAGTTTTCATGAAAAAGTTCACCGAAGAGGAAACTAAGTTATGGGATACCTATACTGATGACGCGAACAAACTACAGTATAAAAAATTTGAAGAAGAATTAACTGAACTCACTGAGCAGTTAGCAAAAAGAGGTGCTGATGCACCAACTGCTAAAGAGAAGAAAGTAATGCGTCAAAGAAAATCTGATATTGAGGAAACTATAAAAAAAGAGGTAAGACGAATTGTAAAGGAAAAGTTTGATTATGAAATCCCGATAGCCACCGTGGAAAAAGCAGGAATAAGTAGTACAGGTGCAGTTATTGAAAACGAATTAGTTACAATTGAGAAAGAATATACTCCTTATCGTATTGAAAACAATTTATGGAATGAATCAAAACCAGATTTTAAATACATCTGGAGTACAAGCACATCTGTTGTGGAAAGAGTAAAAAATGGGCAAAATTCTCAAAAATTAGAGGACTAAAAATGGAGAATAGAAAAATGCTCGATTTTGTCCAGTTCAGTAAATTAAGTAACTGGAGTGTAAGTCATTTGAATAATCATGGTTTTTGTTATAACGAAGAATTTCCATTAGTACGTTTGGGTGACTTTTTAATAAAAAACACTGACAAAGTAGTTATTAAAGACGAAACTCTTTACACCCGTGTTACTGTAAAAATCAATAATGGTGGCGTTAAAGAGCGAAATAAGGAATGGGGTAAAAATATTGGCACAAAACAACAATTCATTGTTCGCAAAGGGCAATTTATAATGTCTAAAATTGATGCTCGTAACGGAGCAATGGGGTTAATACCAAATGACTTAGATGGTGCTATTGTAACAAACGACTTTCCTACTTTTAGTGTCGATGAAAGCAAAATATCTCCTGATTTTTTACTTCTAATCACTACAACAAAGAAATTCATTGAGTTTGCTCAAATGTGTAGCAGTGGGACTACAAATCGTCAGAGAATTAACGTTAAACAATTCTTAGATGTTGAAATCCCCCTTCCTCCTTTGAGTAACAATGGAGATAAAAAAATGGTTACTCAACTAAGTATTGTTGATTCTTACAAAAAGCAAATTAGCCAAAGCGATGAGTTAATGAAATCATCACTGAAGCAGCTTCAGAATGCTGAGAACTATTTGAATTCAACTCTTAAGATAAATGTTAATGAAGACACTGAAGTAAAAAAAGGCTTGCAGTTTGTGAGTTTTAAGGATTTAGACAGGTGGGACACTGAGTTTTTATTGAAAGAATCATTGACCGTTGAAAGTAAATATCCAATGGTAAAATATGGTGAAATTTTTAAGTCTACCAGAAATGGAATTTCTGCAAGAAACTATTCTTCAAAAGGTGTTCGGTTTATAAAGGTATCAGACATTAAAAGAGACTTTATATCAGATGATAATGTTTACCATATTGATACATATAATGAATCCGATTTAATTTCCAATGACACTCTTTTAATAACAAGAAAAGGCACAGTTGGTAATTCTGTTTATATATCAAATACAGATTCAGAGATAACAGCGTCATCTGAGGTATTTATCATTTCTATCGATTCTTCAAAAGTAAGCGGTGATTTTATTTCAGCTATTAATAATGCGGGGTTTGTTCAAAGGCAGTATAAAGAAAAAAACACAGGGACCATTATGCCATCTATTTCACAAAAGAAATTATTTGAAATAACTATTCCCATTCCCCCTAGCATATTAGAACAGGAAGAAATCGCAAGTCACTATAAATCACTTTTAGAAAAGGCTTTTGATTTAAGAGACCAGAGTAAATCAAGCCTTTTAAATGCTAACAGCAACTTCGAATCTAAAATATTTTCTACGCTATAATGAAGCTATTATCATTAAAATTAGAAGGTTATAAAAACCTAAAAAATAAAGAGCAAGTTTCTTTTAACTTTTCCGATTGCAAGAATTACTGTGCTTTGGTCGGTCTAAATGGTTCAGGTAAAAGTAACTTACTTGAAGCTTTGAGTGAGGTATTTTCAAGCTTGTACCATAATTCAAGCTGTTCTTTACAGTATGAAATAGAGTACACGATTAGTACTAGCACTGTTCAAGTCATCAATGGAGAGATGTCTTTAGATACAGGGGAAAAAGTTAATAAAAAAGACCATTTTAAATACTTACCTTCCAATGTCATTGCATCGTATAGTGGAGAAGATAACAGAATGTGGGAAGGTGTCTATCTTAATAGTTATGCTGACTTTTTCAAGGATATAAAAAAACAGACTTCCTTTGTCCCTCAATTATTGTATATCAATAAATATACTTGGGAGTATGCATTAATAGCCCTTTTGAGCTCGGAAGACACAGCAGTTCTGCAATTCGTAAAGGAAATCTTAAAAATTGGTGAAGACGTTGAAGTCAAGTTTGCAATCGATGAAACGAAATATGGACTGTATGAAAATAATGAAGCCCTAGCATTTGTTAAACGGTTAGCATCACTTCAAAAAGACTCCCCTACGGGAGCTATCCCTATTCAAACAATATCTTCTCTTGACCTAGGTCACAGAGACAATAAAGAGTTATCCAAAAAGCTATTTTACTACCTATTCATAACTGGTATGCCAGTGAAAAGTGAACTAGTAAAGGCAGATAAGATTATTAAGAAAACGGAGATTGAATTTGATGGTATTGACATATTAAAACTAAGTGAAGGAGAGAAAAAACTAATTCTTATCAACGCTATTATTCATATACTTTCTGATGATAAAACCCTTGTACTTTTGGATGAGCCAGATGCACATGTTCATATTGAGAGAAAAAAGGAAATCATAAATAGTATTGACAAAGAAGACCGTTTTACGCTTTTCTCAACTCATTCACCAAAAATCTTAAACTGTATTGATGAAAATAATATTCGCTTAGTCAAAAACAACTCAGATACTGGTGTTGAAATAATTCATCTGGACAAGATTAATACGCTAAATGAAATCACAAACGGGGAATTTTCAGTTATAGATGCAACTCTAGCTTTAAGTACTAACAAAGATATTCTATTGGTTGAAGGCGAGCTTGATTATAAATACATCAACGAAGCTTTGCTGAGACTGAATCGTCTAAGGGATAATAAATATGAACAGTTTAATTTCTTAATAATCAATTGTGGTGGTGCAGGAAATATTCCTGCAATCTTTAAAGAGATAGTTGCTCCCCATATAAAACCTACCCAATTCTGTTTAGCAACATTTGATGCTGATAAAGCAGGTAAGGATGGCATTGAAGGAATGAATAAAATTCTAAGGGAATCACCGATGAGTAATGTTGAAACTATGACTCATACAACCCCAAATGACTGGGAGGAAGGAAAAGAGTTCTATATGGAAGATTATTTTCCTCTCGATGTATATAAGCCTATACTACTAGCAGACATAGAAAGAAAATCGAAAATAAAAGACTTTCAACAACTAACTAAAAACACAGTCAAAAATATCATAGAGAGCAATTATAGACAATTTAATGATGATGCTTATGTGAAGTTTGAAATATTATTGGACTCAATAATTGAGAAACAAACCTCTTTTCATTCTTAAACCCACCCTTCTCAGCCATACACATTGTCAAGTAACACAAGGCAACAGCACAAACCAAAACTTGCCAAAGAGTATGTCTGCCGACCACACGGTGGTAAACAGAAGCAGTCTGCTAGCAAATGAAAAAATGCACGGCATACAACAAGGGCTAAGAAAACATAGGGGTTCGGAGGTATTCGAGAGTCCAGAGCTCTTGGATAGTCCGCCAATCCAAAATTTTGATAATGAAAAGAGTAATTAAATTATAAAAATATTTGGCTTAGCTAAGTCGTAAACCGAAAGGGTAGCATGTCAAACTCCCCTACGTTTCTTAGCTTGGTCGTTGTGCTTCATTAAGAAAAGATGAAAAGTGAATTAGAGAAAATACTTGAAACTGTTCCAACAGAAGTTCCTTGGAGTGCAATTGTCGAGTTTGACAAATTTGACGAAAGACAGTCGGCAGTTAGTGTTCTTTATTCAAACACAATAGGAGTTTGTGAGAATTACATTGAATTTTGTCCAGATTATGAACCGCCACAAAGAGAAGAAATCCTCTCGTGGATTTGGGCATTTAGACCTGACTTGGGCAATGAAATTTTAGAAATGAATCTGTCTGAAGATTTTAAAATTCTAATAGAAAGTTATAACACTTCTGAAATGCAAAAAATTTGGAATTATGTTAGTTAAAACAGATATAATAACTCAAATCGAGATTGACGAGTCAGGAAAACTGCATATTAAACCTCAAGTTGAAAAATTCAGTTTGATTTATAGGACAGCAACAGAAGTTCATTGGGACGATAAGAAACAGACTTTATATTCTCCGAAACCAAGAGAATGGAATTATTTAGAATGGTTTAAGCACATAACGGCAGTAGCAAGAAATGAATGCTCGACTGAATTAAAGTTGACAGATAAAACCAAATGGATTAATATTTCTGACGAGCTAAAAAATGAAATAACGAAAGCAGAACACGGTGTATAGTGCATACCCTTCGGGATAGGTACCATACATAAACCGTTATTCACAACTTAACTTAATGAGTAGAATTTTTGAAAAACTAAAATCTCAATTTGTAAAACTTAGTAGACAAAATATGTCATCGGACTTATCAAGAAAATACAATTTAGAGAACAGAAAACGATTGAGGGGAATTTTGGAGGAAATTCCCAAACTTAATCCTCCGGTTAGTTGGGAGTTTCAACAATATAGTATTGGTGGATTGACAGAGATTGGTTTTAGCTATAATAAACCACATTTACTATTAGTAATTTCATCAAATGGACGAGGCTTATTTGATTGTTCACAATTAGAGAAAATTGACAGAGATTATAATGATGAACATGAAATTGATTACCAGAAAATGCGATGTTTTGGGATTGGATTGTTAAAAGAAGAGAATATTTCAATTGCAGGTTTACACGGAGGAGGATTACCTTTAACAAATTTGAATCATGATTATCTCATTACAATGGCTTTAGATTGGCCGTATTATGATATAATTTTTGCTCCAAAAGGGAAAAGTCCATATTCAGAAAGAGACAGGTCACAGTGTTTTAGGATTTATTGCACTGATACTCTTAAAAGTTATGGTTTTTCTAGTTGTGGAAATTATTTTGCAATTGGAACAAGTAGCGACCTTTTTATATATAAACGAAAATTAGAAAGTGCATAACATCAACTAAACTCCAATCACGGTTGACATAACTGCTCACGTAGTTTAATCATCACGTTAGCTTGAACTATTACAGACTTCAATGAAGAAAATGAAAGACATTAAAGTTAAGATTCTAGAAATTTTTCTACCATACTTATTGGTAAATATTTTATCTTTTGTGATATACTCAATTATTTATTGGATTATTGTATATGTGCTTGATTTTGCTGATTTCTCTTATAGTTTTTCTAATATTATTGTTCTATTTACCATACCATTCTCTTTAGTTAACATATTTCTAAAAAAAAGAATTAAACGACTTGATGTAAAGACAGAAAGAATGAGTGGATCATTTTTATATCATGTAATTCTAGTAGTATCTATATTTATTACTTTAGTTGGATTTGGAAGTGAAGTTCTTAGAAATTTATTTTTCAACTTAGTAGAAGTTGAAAATTTGGATGAAATAAAACTTCATTCAGATCAAAAGTATTTTTCTATAGATAATTTTGACTTAGACTTAAATCTTGAACAAGAATATATACATACCATACCACCTTCAAGAAGTAGTAGTATGGAATTGGTACTTTACAAGATATTTAAATTCAAAAATTCTGAAAATATTTGGTATGGTTTAAGTTTTAATAAAACATTATATGGCCCCATAAATGAAAAAGAGATTACTCTTAATAAAAGAGTTTTCTCATCGCATATTCAGCGAAGTTTAGAATCTTATAACTTTAAAAATGTAGATTATTTCGAAAAGGAACTTAATCCTCATGCGAAAAATAATTTTCAATTTAATGGGGGTAATCAAATAATATTATTACCTAGAAGAGGCGAATTTGAAACAAGGCTTGATAATACTTTTATAGAATTTTTTAGAATATATTTAATTACAGTCTTTATTATTCTAATTCTAATAATTATTCCGAAATTGAAAAAAGAAAATCAAGCTAACATTAGCTAATCTCTATTCATAGTTGAGGCGTTCTCTTTGCAATTTAGTCAACCCGTTGTGACAAATATTACCAAGCAAAACATATAACATAATGCGAAAAGAAAAAACAACAGAAAAATTAGGAAGTGAATTAAAATTACTTAAAACTTCAATTGTGATATTGACTGTAACTATATTAGTCCTTTTTATTGTTTGTATTTTTGGATTATTGACAATGGACAATAATAGAGTTTTCATTTCTATTATTGTTGTTCCAATTGCTTTAAGTGCAATTCTTCCGTCACAAATAAGTAATATGAAAAAAATAAAAGTAGAATTAGAATCTATAAATAAACTATAATCGATGAATTTTAAAACATTTTTCCACTATGTAAGCTACATCCAGTACCCATTATTGTTAATTGCATTATATTTTGTTGTAAGTCCATATTTTAATGGAATTGAACAAATTAAATGTAATCCAAACTTGATTTTTAAAAGCCTTAATTTAATGCTAATTTTTATGGGATTAGCAATTAGTTTTTCAACATTACAAGATACCAACAGAACACAAAATAAATTCTCGAAAAGAATTTGGGAAAGTCCGAATAAAGGTAAAATAGCTTTAGTTTATCTATGTATATTATGTGCATTTCTAATTATATATGGTCTATATGTTTTTTTTAATAATAACAATAACGTATTAAACGAGATATCAGTTGGAATGATTGTCCTTGGAATTGGAATGATAGGAATGTTGAAAACTGCAATTGAAATGTTTGAAAATCATAGAAAAGACAAAAATACTGGTTACAACAAGTAATAAAATTAATTGCTCGTTCTAGTTTATTTTCCAAAGTCCTCGCGGGCTTTTTTACTAATTTTATTCTTAAATAAACGCAACTAATCTTATACAAATCCGTTTCGGTGCATTCATAAATGAAAAAACATTTGTCACAATTATTTCTTTACGATGAAGAGAAGACTAGGCTAGGTTATAGTGAGCTTGACTATAAATTCAGTGATTCAATCATTAAGACTATCTGTATTGAGAAAGTAACGAGAGCTATGGAAAGAAACTCTATTGATATAGGAGTTGATTTTCAAAAACCATGGGAAGAACTATTATTGGATGATAATCACTTTCAAATTGAATATTTATTTGTTGGGAAACTTAGAAATAAAAGTGAATTTATCAATGATCCTGAAATCGGTATAAATTTTTTTGAAGAAAACAGATTTGGGAAGGATATTTTTGACTCTAAAGAGGTTTTGAAATTGATATTAATAATTGAAAAAATATAAAAACTGCCAATAATGTCTAAAAAATCATACCTACTCTTCAGGAGATAGTCATATTCAAATATTACCGACATTCGAACTTATTTGACCTTTTTCACTAAACTATTCAAGTCATCATATCTACTAGGTTAGTGCTGAGATTATTTATCTGAATCGTTTAAATTCTCTAAACAGAACAATAAAGGTTGGCCAAGGGGACTTCTATCAGGAGTGGGAGTAATATCAGTTTTGCTTTCAAATAATATTTCGGATAAAGCCAAAGACTACTGTCAAAAATTAAAATCAGATAAAAATGGGCAGGGTTCTTAATTCCTGTTGTTCATGATTCTAGATCTAAAGAAACTTTCCAAGTTAAAAAAAATCCATTGTGGGGAAGTGTTTATTACCCACACTTTAAAAAAATGATAAATAATCTAAAATAAATTGTTTACAACAATTAGGGGTCGACTTTTCATTCAAGGTCTTTTTTTGCTCTTTCACAATTTAATTTTAAGTAATTAGAAGAAAACGTGATAATTAAAATTAGATTAATTGTTTGCTATTTGTCTAAATTCCAATGCTGTTTTACCTGTCTCTCGTTTAAATATTTTTTGAATGTTTGTAGGTTCTTCAAATCCAAACTCTGGGCGTTTAACCAATAGAGCATAACTTGCCTCTTTGACTGATCTCTATCTTCAACAACTAGTTAATTAATTCTACTCAAATTTTAAACGGAAATTTTAATATCTTCTTTTACGATAGTTGCCAATTTGGATAAATTATTGATGTTTTAAATTACACTCAAGAAATTTTACATAAACAGTAATACGTTTGTACTATTAATTATCTAACAAAAATGAAAACTATATTATTGCTTCTACTAACCTTGGTACTATCTTCTAGTACATTACCAGTATCTGATACATTACTAAAATTTGATATTCATAAAAAAGCCTTAATGCCATCTGGTGCTTATGATTTTGGGGCTGAAATATATAAAGGTAAGATATATACTTTTTTAGAATCCACAAGAAATCTAAAAACTAGTCGTAATACTAACTATAGAAATGGAGTTGTATGTGTTTACGACATTTCGACAAATAAATGGGAAGCCATAAATGAAATACCTAAAAGGCAAAAAGGGGCTTCTTCAACTATAATAAATAATAAAATTTATCTTGTTGGTGGTTATGATAGTGATCTTATTCAAGTGTACAATATAGATACAAATGAATGGGAAGAGGATTTTAAATTACCCTTTAAATTTCATTTCACTACGGTTGAATCTTACAATAATAAACTTTTTATAATTGGGGGATATGCAAATGGGAGAGATGTAGGCCAATCTTCTGGAGTTCAAATTTTAGATGATGTTCATATATATAATACATCAACAAAAGAATGGAAAAAAGGAATGCCGTACCATAGAAAAGCTTCGGGCCTAAATTCATTAAAATATAAGAATGAGTTTTATGTTTGGAGTAAGAATGAAATGTTTAAATATAATCCTAGAAAAGATACATGGACAATATTTAAACCTCTTATGAATAAGATGCAATACTCACAAGAAGGTACTGTTTTGAATAATAAATTTTATTTTACAAATGGTATAAATAGTGGTTCTGAATTGGCGAAATCAACAAAGAAATTATATTCTTATGATATTAAGTCAGGTAGATTTGATGCATCTATTGATGATTTGATTTATGGTAGGAAGAAGAATTATAAGGTATTTGGATACAATAATAGTGTATATATCCTTGGAGGGAAAAATGATGAATATGAAGGTAATATAGCTATTGATGATTTAATTGAACTGCAAATTAAAAACTAATTGGAGGTAGATAAAATGTTCTTTCAATTACTTGAAAAGTATAAAAAATAATGGAAATAAGAGCGTTAAAAAATGAAGATATTGATACTGTAGTAGAGCTTTGGTACAAGGTGTCTGTACAAGCACACAGTTTTATCTCAAGTGATTATTGGGAAAAGAATAAAGAAGTTATGGCAACTCAATACTTACCGGGTTCAGAATGTTATTTAGCAATAAAAGATGAGCAAATTGTTGGATTTGTTGCGATGGTGGAAGATTACCTTGCAGCAATATTCGTTCAGACTACTATGCAAGGATCTGGTATAGGAAAAAATCTTTTAGACTTTATAAAAAGTAAAAGAGAAACAATTCAACTTAAAGTATATAAAAATAATTTAAGGAGTATTCAATTTTATAAACATCAGGGGTTCAGTGTTCTATCGGAATCAATAGATGAAAGTACTAACGAAGTGGAATCCTATATGGAATGGAAAAAGTAAAATAATGAATTTTCTAAAACGGTTATTAGAAAAACAATTGTAGCTTTTTGTCATCAAAAAGAATAATTCACAACAGTATAGAAATAGCAAAAGCGGTTGAGTATTTCCCAAACCGCTTTTATATCTTGTTATAGTATCAATTCCTAGTTTAATGCATCTAATAAAGTATTGGCTGCTAACTTTCCTAATTCATTAGAGGCAAGAGGACTTGCTCCAGTAATAAGTTTTCTATCTAGGCAAACAGTTTTATCAGATTTGGTATTAACAAGAGTAGCACCCAAGCTCTTTAAGTTCTCGCTTAAGCCAAAAGGCATATGTCCAGGAAGGTAACCAATCATAGGTGTTTGTTTATCTACTGAATCTGGAAAAACAGCCATCTTATAACCTTTATAAAGGAAAGGCTGGTTGTTTAGCGTTGTTGCTAAGAAAGAACCTGGCCCATGACATAAACTGATCGTAAATAAATCATTTTGATGTGCCCAATTTAAGACCTTACTTACGTTTTCGTCTTCAGGAATTCCAAGCATAGAACCATGCCCACCCGGAATAAAAACAGCTGCATAAGAGTCAGAATCATCAAATGAGTTTTCAACAAAATCGCCTAATTTTTTAGGTTTTTCAAAACTAGTTGTATGCTCATTATAGAATGCTTTTACTTTTTCATCTTTTTCTGGGAATGCCCACATTTCAAAAATGACAGGTTTACCATTTGGGGTGGCTATATCAAAATCAAATCCAGCATTTTTTAAATGCATCATAGGTAACAAGGCTTCTATCGGATGATTTCCAGTAGAAAACAATTTCCCATTTTTCATCTTTAAGTTTTTCTGTTCAGTAAAAATGACTAAGATTTTTGACTTCTTACCTTGGTATTTTGTGTAAGCAATATTTTCGAAATCAGATACATCTACAGTGCCTAATTTTAAAGCAAGTTTTGAAGGACTGTATGAGCCATCGGCTTCTAATTGAGGAGCTATTCCAAGTAATTTTTTAAGCATTTTATTTACCTTTTGATGTTATTGATGTAAATATACAGCACAGGTTTCTTATAAAAATTACCCTATGGTAAAAAGAGGATATTTAGACCTTTTCTGCCCTAATTCTACTTAAACTTTGTTGGGTTATTCCTAAATAAGACGCAATATGATAGTTTGGTGTAAAATGTTCTATATCTGGGTATTGCAATAGAAATAGGTTGTATCTTTCTGCTGCGGTTAATTGTAATTGGTTTAAAATGCGTTTATGTAAACTAACCACATGTCGTTCTAAATTTCTACGTTGAAAAGCCTCAAATTCTGGAAAAAGAGCATAGATTCCATCAAGGTCTTTGGTCTTAAACTCTAAGCAAGTTGCTTCTTTAATACACTCTACCGTAAGGGTAGCTAACTCGTTATTATATATGGCAATAAAATCACTTATCCACCAATCTTTAACGGCAAATTGTAGGGTGTGCTCTTTCCCATTTTTATCAATACAGAAAGCCCTTAAACACCCATCAAGTACAAAATAGGTGTGCTTTACTACTTGCCCTTGATGGATTAAAATATCACCTTTCAAAACATTTTTTTTCTTAATAATTGAATAAAGGTATTTCTCTGCATCTGCACTTAACGAAATACTTTTTTTTATCTTCTCAATTAATTCTTCCAATTTTAAGTTTTTTTGGTGATTTGCTTTAATGCAGTTATTATTTTTGAATGAGTCAATTTAATCAATTCTGTTTATTGATGATTCATTCTATGTAATAATTGATATGATAACTTTTAAAAGTTATTGGCTAGGTAGGTATCTATGCTAGAAATTAATTCGTCAAAAGTAGCAGTTATCGTTTTATTTGAAGTATCAATTAGTATTCTACCTTTTTCCCATGGTGAAAAGGTTCTTTCTTGTATGTCTATCCAAGTAGGTAAAATTAAATTTTCAACCTCTGTACTTCTTGTTTGTACACGGTTTTCATGTTCTTTTTTGTCAGAGCAAATTACCTCTATATTTATAGGAATTGCATTGTTGGATATGGCAACTTCATCCCATTCTTTTCTTGTTAATACTATGGGGTTACAAGAATCAGCAATCACATTTAGTCCAAGTTTTAAGTTATCACTAGCTATTCTGTACGAGAGTCTGTACCCTTCTCCTTCAACTTTACAATGTAATAAATCTCTTAAACCTTGTTCAACAGTGTCAATTCTTAAATATAGGGCTTTATAGTGCTGAGCAATTAATTTTGAAAGAGTTGACTTTCCTGATGCAGGTAAACCAGAGAGTATAAATAGAATCGTTTTCTTCTTTTTCATTTAGGTTATTTTTAGGTTTTGGATTAAGTAAGCGAATCTATGAAGATAATCTGACAAAAGTTATTGTTATTCTGTGTTTATGCGTACATGTAAAATAATAAATGTTTATGAAAAATATGGGTAAGATAATGATGTGAATATTCTTCAACTCAAAATTAAATCTGCTATTTCTAAGTGGTTCTGATTAACTTGCGAGAATGAATTCAAATTTTAAAAATGAATACTTTGGTATCGGTATTCAAAATGGAAAAACTCCAGAGAATTTAGGTGTATTATGGCGTTCTGCTCAAAATTTAGGGGCTAGTTATATTTTTACAATTGGGAATAGGTATGCAAAGCAAGCTTGTGATACGCATAATGCAGTGAAGTCTATTCCGTATTACCATTATGATACTTTTGATGATTTCCTTAAAAATATACCTGTTGGAACACGTATAGTTGGGGTAGAACTTTCTGACGAATCTGAGGACTTAGAAACCTTTCACCACCCAAGAAGATGTGTTTATTTATTAGGTGCAGAAGATCATGGACTTTCTAATCAAGCAATGGAAAAGAGTCATTTTTTAGTGAAATTTAATTCTCCACTAAGTTTAAATGTTTCTGTTGCAGGTAGTATTGTTATGTACGATAGGCAATTGAATAAACCACGGTCTTAATAGGTTTTGAAACTACCCACTCGTATGTAATGGGTAGTGCCTCTTTTTAAAATTTAGTTGAAAAAATTGAGCAACTAAATTTTCTCTTTTTTTACTTCTTCTTTAAAAAAGTCAGCTAAATGGTGTGTTCCGTATTGCTTCGCTTCATTATCAAATGCCATAAGCGTGAGGAAAAACTCAATTGGTCCATAGGTTTTAGAAGAGGTAAAAGCTCTTAAACTCCAGATAGTAAATTTTCTCATCCAATCTGGTAAATGAACAATTGATGGTTGTTTATTCCAACTATCTAAAGCAAGTTTGGCAAGTTCATTTTGCGTAAATATATCAGGGCCACCAATAGAAATTTCATTTTCCAAACCGCCAATTTTATCTACACTTAGTTTTGCTAGATCTTCACCATGAATGGGATTAAGTTTAAAATTTCCTTTTCCAAAGAGGTACACTTTTCCATTCTTAGCCATAGCTAAGAAATCTTTCATGTCAGAAAAGAAGCCATTTGGTCTAATTACCGTGTAGTTTAATTCTGATGATTTTAATTCATCCACAAATTTTTCTTTTGCTTCAAAAATTTTCAGATCCCATAATTTGTCTCCATTCAAAGCAGAAACATATAAAAAAGAAGATACTTTACAGGCTTTGGCTTCATTTAATAAATTAGCATTTCCTTTATAATCAACATCAATATATGTGAGCCCATCTTTCTGTCTGGTAATCCCTATGGATGAATAAACAGCAGCAATCCCATTACAAATACCTTTTAAACTTTCTGGTTTTGTTACCTCACCAATAAAAAAATCAGTAACATTATTAAAATATTTTTTCTGATTTTCATTTCTAATTAATACCCTAACATCGTAATTTCTTTTGATAACTTCTTTAACGATATACTGTCCTAAATATCCAGTAGCTCCAGCAACTAAAACTTTTTTATTTTCCATTTTACTTTGTTTTAGATGTTGTTTTGAATTGTATTTGAGGCTGAGTAATTGTCCTCTCGTCTGATAGAAAATCCAATGACTAACTTTATTAATAGAATTGCAGGGAGCCAGATCAATAGGTGTGGGGCAGGGAAAAGGACATAGAATAGAAGTATTCCAACACAAAAAATTGTTGCAGCATTTATTTCTTGTTGTTTTATAGAGGTTGTAAAATTTACTATCAACCCACCAGTAATTGTATAAGCAAGTAAAGCAAAACAATAGTAAGCATGCCCAATAGCTAAAACTAGAAAGCCAATGTGTAGCAGGTGACTGAATAGAAAAATGATTCTCTTTTTAGTATTTTCTTTATAATGTGTTTGTGTAGATTTTGTGAAGTTAGCAACTGCTCCTGCAAAAATATCGAGGAGCATAACGATAAATAAAATAGCTTTCCAAATGGGAAGTTCGGTTAATTCTGTGAAGTTGCTGTAGACTATACAGCCAATAGAAAAAAGAGTGACTCCCCATATTTTTATTTGATCTTTTTTTATTGGAGTGTCTCCTAAAAACTCTTTAGAAAATGCATTACTCATGATTTTTATAGTTATAATTTTGTATTAAATAGAAGAGGATTTTATATCCGTTTTCTATAGGTTTATTTTAAACTTGATACAAAATTATAGACCACAATTTTAACTGTTATGAACTTAAGTTAATTATGGTCATCACTTGCAATTCTTTTTCTTATTCTACTTAACGATTGAGGTGATATACCTAAGTAAGAAGCAATATAATGTTGGTGAACTCTTTGAAATAATGCTTTATTTGTTTTGAGTAAATCGATGTATCTTTCTTCAGGAGATTTAGTAACAAAAGATTCAATAATTCTATTATTTGTAATTAATTCATCTATTAAAGCATATTTCTCTATCATTTCAAAATTTGGGAATTTGGTGAAAATAGTTGGGTCTAATGTTTTAGGAAAGAGCATTATTGTTGTGTTTTCTAATGCTTGAAAGTTCTCTTTTGCTATCGTATTCTTGATAAAACTTTCGTTGGCGCATAAAAACTTTCCTTCGGTAAAAAAGAAGGCTGTTTTCTCATTGCCATCCACATTATAAAATAACCGTACACAACCTTCTATAACAAAATAGATATTTGTAGCCACACTTCCCTCTTTAAAGAATACTTCATTTTTCTTGTATTCTTTTACAGGAAAATGGGCAAATGCATATTCAGCTTCTTCTGTAGTAATAGGAGCGTATTTATTAATATGGGTTACAAACTTATTTAACATAACCTTGATTTTTTATGTCTTACTATTTTCAAAATTACTTAAATATAGCTGTATTTTTGTATGCCTTAAATCATGCGGTTTTCTTTTAATCTTCTTTTTTAATTAACCACCAAGTTGTTACTACAGAGGCAATAGGAGCAAAGAGTACTCCTTCCATTGTAACCTCAATCACTAATGCTAAAGGGTAATTGGCTAAAGACCACCCATTAGGTAATGCAAGCGTTCCATAGGCAGTAACTCCAAGTAATAACCCTTTTAATGCAGCAGCTTTTAAATCTTTTGCTTCTACAGCAGGTTCAACCACAAGTTTTACGATGGCTGTAGTAATGAGGGCAAACCAAATTAAGAGAAGTACAGGGTTTTGAATATCTGTTACAAAGATTTCTCTTATGCCGGCTTGTTCTTGTATGTTTTGGCTAAAGTTCATTCCAAAAGCAAACTGGTAAGTGACATCTACAATAAAGTAAACTACAAATACGCTTAAATATTTTAAAATAGTAGTTTTCATTAAAATGGGGAATTAATAAGATGAATCTAATTGAATAACGGTAATAGAATTTAAGTAAAATTTTTAAATCAAAAAAGTAGTGTAACCATTAACAGGTTACACTACTCCACACTAGTAATAAATAGCACACACTTAACCTCCCATTTAAAGGAGAATCCACTATTATTTTTTAAGATTTTTTCTTTCTAAATACTGCAGGATCTAGCCAACGGTAATAATCAAATTCATGTTCTCTAAAACGATCATAATTGGGGTTTTCTGTTGGCATTAATCCGCCAAAACTATCTCTCCAACTTTTAAGATCATTGTATAATTCTTTTGCTTTTTCAGGACGTTGTTTTACTAAATTCACGGTTTCACCAATATCATCAGCAAGGTCATAAAGCTCTATTTCTCCTGTTAGGTAATTTTCAATCAATTTGTAATCCCCTTTTCTAATTGCACCTTTAGGGTTACGGGTCCACATGTTTGTAGGGAAATGCCAATACAGAGCATCTCTATTTAAAGTTGCTGTTTCCTGTTTTAACAAAGGGACCAAACTAATACCATCTACTTTTTGTGCAGGCTTTTTTGTTTTCCCAATTTCAATAAATGTAGAGAATAGATCATAACTATGAACTGGAACACTACTAACAGTATTTTCTACCACTTCACCAGGCCATTTAACAATCAAAGGAACTCTCAAACCACCTTCATAAAGTGTACCTTTTTGATCTCTTAGTGGTAACATTGTTGTAGCCATTGGAGTAGGTTCTGCCAAATACATATCACCATCCATTCCGCCATTATCGGAATAATAAACTACAACTGTATTTTTATCTAAGCCCTGTTTTTTAAGTTCATCTAAAAGTAAACCAGTCGACTCGTCTGCCATTTCTACCATGGCAGCATAAGTAGGATGGATATTTGAGATTCCCGTTTTTCTTAACTTTGCATTGTACTTATCTATAAGCTCAGTTCTAGCATATAATGGAGCATGGACAGCATGGTGAGATACACATAAAAAGAAAGGTTCTTCTTTATGATCACGTATAAATTGGATGCCCTCTGCGGTAATTTCACCAAGTTCGTGCATCTCGTTTTCTTCTATATATTTTAGTAAAGTAGGGTCTGAAATGTTCTTATTAATTTTTGAAAAACCAACGTCTTGAGGCTTCCCGCCAGCATGCCATTTACCTACAATTCCGCAAGCATACCCTTCGGCATTTAAAAGTTCAGCATAAGAGTCTACATCATCTGCTAATTTAGTAGCCATTTTAGGCGACTTTAATTTTGCATACGGACGGTCACTTACACCAAGTACTTCCCAAATACCATGGCGAATAGGGTTTTGTCCAGATACTAAACTTGCTCTTGTAGGAGAACAAACAGGTGAGGCATATGCTTGTGTAAAACGCATTCCTTCTCTAGCCAATTGATCTGTTACTGGGGTCTCAATAAATTTACCTCCATAAACACCTAGGTCTTTCCAACCTAAATCATCAATTAGTACAAAAAGTATATTTGGTGTTTTATGCTTTTTTTGTGCTTCAGTAGGCAAAGTAAAAAAAGCAATACAACCAATAAGTAATAGAGGTCTTAGTAGTTTATTAATAGTTGACTTTCTCATTATTCTAAGTATTATTTTATAGAATGATTAGCTTCTTTGTGATGATGAAATCTTTACTTTCTAACCTGATAAAGTAGATGCCTTTTTTAAAGTCAGTTACTAAATTTACCTGTGTTGAGTTGAACTCTTTTTGGTAAGAAATTTTTCCATTTTGATCAATTACACTCATTTTAATATCAGTTGACCAATTCTCTAATTCTACAAAGAAATTTCCCGTTGAAGGGTTAGGAAATATATTTACTTTTCTTTCTAAAAAAGGAGTAATTGAAGTAGGGATTTCAGGTTTGTCTTTTGATATAACAGTAATTAATTTAGTGGTATTGGCAGTTCCGCTGGTATTATTTATTGTTAGTTGAACAATATAAGTACCTTCTTTATTATAACTGTGTGATGGGTTTTGAGAAGTAGCCTCATTGTCATCGCCAAATTCCCATTTCCAAGATGAAATGTCACCAATAGAGGTGTCTTTAAAAGTGATACTTTCATTTACAAAAACAGTATCTTTTGCAATTGTAAAATCGGCACTCAATTGTTCTTCAATAGTATTATTTTCAGTAATTGTAATCACTTTTGAGATAGATGATGACCCACCGTTATTTTTTACAACTAATCGAATTGTATAGTCACCGACTTCTTCGAAAGTGTGTAGAGGATGCTGTTGGGTAGAAGAATGACTGTCACCAAAATCCCATTCCCAAGTAGTTATAACACCTTCTGATTGATCTTTAAATTGTACAACTCCATTACCCGAATTAATCTCCATGCTGAAGTCTGCAATCGGAACAATTTCTTCTACAAAAAGAGGAGGTGTTTCTCTTAATTCTATTTGGTCTAAAAGTATTTCTTTTGCATTAGCACCAACATTAGCATTGGTAAAGAAAATTTTAATTTTAGAGGTGCTTTCTTCTGCAGTAAATTGTAGACTTTTTCTATTCCAAAAATTTCTGAAGTATTTAACTTCTACTTTGTCACCATTTTCTTTTTCAATACCCAACCAAGCGTTATCCCATTTGTCTAGGCCGTTTGTATTTGGAGATAAAGCGTATGCAGAAAGGATATATAAAGTATTTGGTTTTACAGTAATTTCTTGAGATAGAGTGGTAGACTTTCCATTTTCAAACTTTACATGTTGTGTTGCATCGTAGCTTTCTTCTGTATTGTTTATTACGGTTACATCATTATCAGTAACTGTCCAACCTTCAAGACCATCTTCAAAGCTAGGGTTATTTACTAAGTTATCTTCTAGAGCACAACCTTGGTAAACCATTGGTGTTTCTTTTTGCCAAACTCTTACATAATCAACAATAAACTGACACTTCTCATCTTTTAATTCATCTTCAGTAGGAATGCCTTTCCACGGAAAAACCTCATTGTCTACCCAAACTTTTTGAGAACCATACATCACCCAATTTTCTTCACCTATTTCTGCTTTGGTTACACATCGAATCATTTTATCATCTACATAGATTTTAATATAGTCTTCACCCCATTCAGCAGCCCAAATGTGGTAATCTTCTGCAACTTTAAAATCCAAGCGGTGTTGGTTATCCCAACAGGTTAAACCATAATCAGGGCGGTTACTTGGTAGACGCCAGTCGTGAAAAGAAGTATGGTATAAATACTCAACATCAGGGTCTTTTGTGCTACTACCAATGTGTTCAAATACATCTAATTCACCTGAGTTTCTTCCATTATCACCACTGTCGGTATTTGTATCTCCTGTAGACCAAAAAGCACTTGAAAGTGGAGCGTCTGCTACTTTACAACGGATTTCCATATACCCATATTGAAACGTTTTTTTGGATATAATTGCACCAGTGGTGATGTTTTCATAGATTTCTCCATTCTTTGGTTCATCTAAAAAATCAAAATCAGGTTCCCATCTTGTTGTAATAAACAAGTATCCATCTTCTACTTTTACAGCATGTGGTACAAATTGTGAAGGGCGTCTGCCTTTAAAATTATTGGCATAGAAAGTTCCCCCATTAAGTGGTTGACCCTGTACCCACCATTTCGAATCATCTAGAGTAGATTCATCAAACTCATCACTTACATCTTCCTTTAATAACCATCCTCCTTTGTTGTTAGGATCTGTATGAGGATAGATATTTTGAGCAGTTGTTTTTATATTCGTTAGGAAAAGTATAAAAAGTAGTAGTTGTATCGTTTTCATTTCAATAGTTAAAAGTGATAGTAGAGATAGTGTGGTAGCTGATAATATGTTTGTAATTCTTTTCATTTCTTTTTTGTCTCAATTATAATAAAAAAGTGATCTAAAAAATAAGGTAGACCTTGTGTGAAATTGTAAATGCAATAACCATTTTTCTGTTTAGTTTGATGTTTTTTTGCGTAAATAAAACTGTTCGTAAAGTAAAGTATTCTGTTTTTCAAAGGATATTTATAAGCACTGATTTGAAGGTGTTTTTTATCAATTATAAGGAATAAAAGGGAGTGTTTTTTTTGAGCTGAAAATAATTAAAAACACCTTCATAGAGGTTGGTTATTTTTAGACTTTAATGCCTCATATAAATGCTACTTTTCTAAGTGATTTCGTCTTAGGTTGATAAAATCAATTTACATTTAGATACATCTTATTCACTCATAATCACCTCTAAAATAGACCCCTGCAATACATTTGATGTTGTTAAGTGTTAATTAAACATTCAATAAAAATAAGAATGTCAATCTAAAATTTATTGCCAATGGTATAGATCGATAGATAAATAAATGCAGTGAATAATAAACAAGCTGTAGTCAGTAGATAATATGGAGTTTCTCCTATTTTTTTAAAAGAGACAAGTAGATCGACACCTACTGGAGAACTACAAATTAGCTACTGATTTTTTTTAATATTAAAAAGGTCTCTTCTGAAATGAGATAAGAAAAATAGGTAATTAAGAATACATTATCACACTAACTTTTTGATATACAAATAACAATTAAAGCAAAAGACGAATTGTACTCTTTTTAAAAAGAGGAATCAACAAACATTAATTAGTATGAAAAGAATTAAACTTTTTCTCGGCTTAATTGCATTACTTCTTTCTATAGAAGTTTATGCACAAAACAAGCCCAACGTTTTAATAATCCATACGGATGAACATAACTTTAAAACTATTAGTAAGTACCGCGACTTAAATATGAGTAGTGGTAACATTTCTGCCGAAGAATACTACAATCCTTGGAATGCTTCGGTACATATGGAAACGCCTAATATTGATAGGATCGCTACAGAAGGTGCAATAAGTACAAAACATTATGCTACTTCACCTACATGTACGCCTTCTAGAGCATCATTAATGACGTCTCTTTATCCGGGTTCTACAGGTGCGGCAAGAAATGACCGACCAATGACAGATGATTTACCAACTTTTGCAAATGTATTTAAGGAGAACGGTTACAGTACTTCTTACATTGGTAAATGGCACTTAGAAGGATACGATAATCCTAGCCAAAAGGTATGGGGTGCTGGTCGTAATTTTGGATTTGACAACATTGAATGGAGAATTGAGAAAGAACATTGGACGTGGTATAACGAAGATGGAGAGCCACCGTACAATTGGGGTGAAGAAGGACAACCTGATCCTGTAGATGGAAAACCGTGGATTTTTGCTACAGATTTTTACACAAACAAGGCCTTAGAAATTATGGAGGCTGATGTAGAAAACAATAAGCCATTTTGTTTAGTAGTTTCAATTCCTGATCCTCATACACCTAATCACTCTTCGCCAAAATATGCAGATTGGGCAAGAAGTATTAGTTTTAATGCTCCAAAAACCTATGTGGAAACCTATAGAACGGCAGACGAAGAAGCTGCAGGTGTTGTAAAAAGACCTACTTGGGCAGATAAAAGAAATAACAATGATGTTTGGTATGGTTCTACTCGATATGCTGAATTTGATGAGTTTTACATGCAAGAATATTGGGGTATGTTACGCTCTGTTGATGAAAATGTAGGTAGAATGTTAGATTTCTTAGATGAGAAAGGTATTGCTGATAATACAATTGTTATCTATACTGTAGACCACGGTGATATGACTTTTGAACATAGCCGTATTAATAAAGGTGTACCGTATGAGAATTCTGCGAAAATACCTTTCATTATTCGTTATCCTGAAAAGATTAAAGAAGGTAAAATAGTGACTACACCAAACATGAACGTAGATGTAGCACCAACTATTTTAAGCTTAGCAGGTTTACCAGCTATGGAAAATGTTCATGGAGAAGATATCTCTTCTTTATATACTAATGATGATTTATTAGTGAATGTAGCAGACACAGTTTACATTACAGAAGATGCTGGATGGTGGGCTTCTGCTGCAACAGAACGTTATAAACTAGTATTAGCAAATAAAGATCAACCATATCTTATTGATTTGCAAGAAGATCCGTTGGAATTAAAAAACCAATTGGAAGATGTAAATGCTCCTAATTATGCAGATTATTATGCAAAAGCATTAAAGCTAGAAGATTTCTTAAAAAGAGAAATGCTTGCTAAAAATGAATTGTATGGTGCTGGTACTAAATTTTTGATTTGGATGACTTCTGGACCAGAAATTCCAGCTCCACCAGCAGTAGCCGAATCGGTATTGCCTTTAAATACTACGTTGTTTGGTTTTGAAGGAAATGCAGTTGTTGATGGTACTGCTAAGAAATGGTCAATGGGAGCTAGCGGAGATTTTACAATTACTGATGAAAAAGTAGCAACGGGAACAAAAAGTTTAAAGTTTCATCATACAACTCCTTTAACAGGAAATGGCGGAGCAGCACATGCTCCAGCAGGTATGGTACAATTGGCAACAGGTAAATTTACCTTTAAAGCAAAAGTTTTTGTAGAAGCAGGAAGTGCGGCAAGTCGTTTTAGACTTTTTGTGAAGAACCCAAGTTCTAATTTAGATCCTTTTAATTTACCTACAACAACAGGAGAGTGGGTAGATGTAAGCTACGATTTTACTATGAACCCAGGTACCTCTCCAGAGGGAACATTCTCTATTGTTATTCAGCCAGGTGATGCAGCTGCAAATGGTGGTACATCTTCTACAGTGTATTTTGATGATATTGAAATTGTAGAAAATATTCCTTTACCTTTTACGGGTTTAGACCCTGTATTATTTGGTTTTGAGGGCAGTCAGTATTTAGATGGTGAAGAAAAAAACTGGTTCCTTGGCACAAGTGGTGCTGCATACAGCAGAGATGAATTTAATTCTGGACAAAGAAGTTTAGATCTTTCAGATGTTTCGAATATTGCAAGCAATGTGTCATTGGCAGCACATTCTCCAATTAAATCACTGTATTTACCTGAAGGAGAATATGAACTTTCTGTACGTGTAAAAGCAAAAGAGAATAATAAGATCAAGAATTTTGATATCATGCTTAAAGACAACAAACCTCAAAGTTTGTATATCATTAATTCATTCGATATTTCGACAATAACAGAAGCTGACGGGTGGGTTACTCTCACAAAAAACATCAGTTTTGGAAAAGACAGTGATCCTACAAACGGTCAAGTAACAGTTCGTGTTAGAGAAGCAGACCTTAACCTTACAGGCGAGGGATATTTATTTGTAGATGATATTCAAATTAAGAAAAAAGAAACAGCAGAGGGTAGTACTAATCCAGCTGATGAAACACCAAAAGATGTTGTAAACGGACCAGATGATATTAACTACATGAACTCTCATTTGTTTGGCTTTGAAGGACCAACATTGATAGACCTTGGAAGTGGTAAAGTACGTGTGCGTTGGACTGGCGATTCTGAATTTGGTATTGTGAATTTAAATGGTGCCCCACATGGTGAAAGAGTGATGCGTTTTGCATACGGAACGGCATTAGATAAAACAAAATCTGTTTATGTTGATAAAGGATCAGCAGTTTTACCTAGAGACCGTGATTTAGAATTCACCATGAAAGTATTTATTGAGGAAGGAAGTACAATCAATAAAATCAGAGTAGCAGATTTAACTTCTCCGGTAATGCAATTTGATTTAACTGCTGTTGAGCAGGGAAAATGGACTACCTTAAAAACAACAATTGCACAAGGTAAGTTAAACGATTTTAATCGTATTAAGCTGCAAGTTCAAGTACCTGATGCAGGTACAAATGGAGTAATTTATTTAGATGAAATTAGAGTAACTGATGTACCAGAAGGTGAAGGGAATGAAGGTTGCGTTGCCAATTCAAATACGTTACTAAACTCTTGTTATTTTGGTTTTGAAGAAGATGCATCTACAGCTCTATGGACTGTAAATACTGATTTTTACGCTTTCACATCAGAAAAGTACTGGGGTGGTGCAAATGCAGTTAAGGTTTTTGTAGAAGAAGAAATTACTTCAGGAAGTAAGAATTTAACCCCCAAAGGTGCAGGTTTACCGAATGTAGTTGTTACCGAGAATGTGATAGTTTCTATGAAAGTATGGATTGATGAAGCAGTAACAATTGAAAAGATTGGAGCTCCAATTAAGTACGATAGCGATGCAGCCAAGATAGAATATTTTGATATTACGGGTGTAGAAAAAGGGAAATGGGTAACGATCTCACAAGAATACGAAGTACCTATTGATGTAGATAGAGAAGAAGTAACTATTGGTTGGATTGGTTTAAGAATGAATACAACTACAGGTGGTACAGGTACTATTTATATTGATGATATTACTGCCATTCCAGCATCAGAATATATTGCAGAACAAGAATACGCTGTTAGTTTTACTGTAAAAAATGATTCAGATCAATTTGTTGAAAATGCTTCTGTTTTAGTGGAGGGTTACGATGAATTAATAACGGATGCTACTGGTGCAGCAAGTTTAAATTCATCAAATATTAACGAAAAAGCATTTACGGTAGAGAAAGATGGATTTTCTATATACGAAGGCAAATTCTCTGTAATTGATGATGTTGTAGCAGTAAATGTAATGCTAGCTACTTACGTTCCACCTGTGTATTATGGTACTATTGTTATTAAAAACGATATGGGAGATCCATTATCAGGAGTTGAAGTAATAGTAGGTGATTATAATGATATCTATGTTACAGATGTAAGAGGTGCAGTAGTAATTGCTAATTTAAAACAAGGTGATGAGGTTGCTTATACCGTTAATGTACCATCTTATACATCTATTTCTGATAGTTTTACAATAGGCGAAGAAAACGGGAATGTGGTTGTTAACCTGGTGAAGCAATTATTTGCTCCTATGGCTAATTTTACACAAAATAGAGTGCAAGGTGAAAGTCCACTTACTGTAAGTTTTACAGATCAATCTAGTTATAGACCTACTTCATGGGAATGGAATTTTGGTGATGGAACAACATCTACAAACCAAAACCCTTTCCATACATATAATGAATCAGGAACTTATTCTGTTCGTCTAAAAGTAACTAATGCTACTGGTGATGACACGATTGAAAAAGAAGATTTAATTGTAGCGGGTATCCCTCCAGTTGCTGCTTTTAGTGCAGATGTTACAAAAGGAACATCAGTTCTGACTGTTCAATTTATGGATGAAAGTGAAAATACCCCAACTGCATGGGCGTGGAACTTCGGAGATGATAACACATCAACAGAACAAAACCCTACACATGTATATCAAGATGCCGGAGTTTATACAGTAACTTTAGCGGTTACAAATGCAGATGGTACAAGTGAATTGGTAATGGAAGATTACATTACAGTTACTGAGGTGCCAATACCAACGGCAGGATTTACATTTGCAATAGCAGATTTGAATACTCCAAAAGTGATTCAATTTACAGACACTTCTACTGATGGACCAACTACATGGGCATGGGATTTTGGTGATGGTAACTCATCTACAGAGCAAAACCCAATATATACTTATGCAGAAGCAGGAACATATACTGTTGAGTTAACTTCAGGAAATGATTTGGGTGAAACAAAAGCAACTTTACCAGTTGTAGTTACATCAAGTACTCTAGCTTATGAGTCTGTTTATGAGAATGATTTTACGGAGTTCTCTGTTTCAGAAACATTACTTAATGATGATAGAGACAACGATAGAAAGTTTCATTACATCGCTTTCCAACAAGTTGATTTAGTACGTACCTTAACAGCTACTGAGGAAGGTGGAAATACTTACCTAAAGTACGAAGACAGTAATACGAATGCATCTGCAAATGGTCAGATAAGAACAAATACAGTTATTGCTTTTGAAGCTGGCAACCGTTATGAGCTGACATTTAAATCTAGAGGTGTTGGAATACATTTTCCATTAATAATGGATACAGAAACAAATACTCCTAGAGAAAGAGGAGATCAATACAAAGACGGAAACAATACCGACTGGCATACGCATACACTTACATTTGATGTAACAGAAGCGTATACTGCAACAATTGCAATTGCAAGAAATTGGTATGGTACTTTAGATATTGATGATATCAGTTTATCAATTGTTACAGAAGTAGAAGAAGAAACACCAAGTGCTGCAGTGGCAGATTTTACGGCTTCGGCTACTGCTGTAAAAGTGGGTGTTGAAGTAAGCTTTACAGATACTTCTTTAGAAGAGCCAACAGCATGGGCATGGGAATTTGGTGATGGTACAACATCAACAGTCCAAAACCCAAAACATGCGTATACTACTAAAGGAAATTATACTGTAAAATTAACAGCAACAAATGCAACAGGAGGGTCTTCTAAAACGATGTCGTTAACTGTTACAGAAAACGAAGTAGAGACAGAAGTAGCACCCGTAGCAGATTTTGTAGTTTCTACTTCAGCTATAAAAGTTGGTGAAAGCGTGGTATTCACAGATGCTTCTACAGGGAACATTGATGCGTATACTTGGGACTTTGGTGATGGTAACTCATCTACTGAAGCAAATCCATCAAATACTTATTCAGAAGCAGGTACTTATTCTGTTACTTTAACCGTAAGCAATTCTGCGGGTTCTTCAGAAGAAGAAAAAACAAATTTGATTACAGTTACAGAAGAAACTCCAACAAGTGTGGCTCCAGATAAATTGGCAATTGCTATTTATCCTAATCCAGCAACCGATGTTGTAAATGTTGTAGCTATTAATGTGACAAAAATTGCAGTGTACAATACATCAGGACAATTGGTAAAAGTGGTAGATAAACAATCAACTACTGCTAAAGTTTCTGTTAGCAATTTAAATAAAGGACTCTACATTTTTATGCTAACTACTAAAGGTGGAAAGTCAGTAACTAGAAAGGTGCAAGTGAAATAGGCTTATACTTTTTAAAGTAATTTTTTAGTCCTAAGATAAAATGTAGAAATACGTTTCATCTTAGGACTTTTTTAGTAGAAATTGACATGGTTTGGCTAGAGGTTACGTTGTGAAAACTGCTTTTGCTTAGAAAGTGAGATTAATTATGGTAAAAAATTAAATTTTGATACTTTTTAATCAAAATTTAACGGTAATGTACACAAAATAAGCCGTTTATAAAGCTGTAGATAGAATAATAGTAGTATAGATAGTAATTATATGGAAAAGAGTATTTCTGATGAAGTACTCTTTTTTTTATATCAAATAAAGATATAATTGTTTTATTCTAATGTTTTATCTAAATTATGTGTTATAAAAACACTTTAATTGTGTTGATTAACTACTACTCAGCTATCGAATTTGACTTTTTATAATGAACATATTATCTAAAATATTTACTGTACTACTACTTACTATATTAATTCCTGTGTGCTGTATGGGGCAATTCCCAGATAAAACTTCCTATAGTTTTGATCGGTTTAGCATTCAAGATGGTTTATCTAATGTAAGCGTTCACTCTATCTACCAAGATAGTAAAGGCTTTATGTGGTTTGGAACATTAATGGGATTAAACCGTTACGATGGTTACAATTTTAAGGTGTATAAAAACTCTACAAAAGATAACAATACACTGTTTTCTAATTACATTAATTGTATTACAGAAGATGGACAAGGTAACTTATGGGTAGGTGATGCCGGTGGTCTAAACTTGTATCATAGAGATAAAGATAATTTTGAGAGAATTCATATTCCTGAATTTGTAGGTTGCCGTGTTATTCAAAAAAGCGGAACTGATAAGTTATGGATTGGTTCTTTAAAAGGGTTCTTTTTATTTGATATTAATAAGAAAGTAATTGTAAAAAATATATCAGGTAAATATGTTAATCAGCTATTAGTAGATAGCAACAATAAACTTTGGCTTGGTACAGAAACAGAAGGTATTTATTTATTTAATGATAAAGGATCAATAGAAGCTATTTTTAAATCTTCGAATAGAAAAGGAAGTTTATCTCATAATAACATCGAAGTAATACATCAAGATACCAAAGGTACAATTAGAGTAGGTACAGAAGGAGGTGGTCTTTGTGTTTACAACCCTAAAAATAAAGAGTTTACGCCAATCCCATTACCCACTAAAGTTGTATGGGATATTCTTGAAGTGAATGGTAAACTCTGGTTGGCTACACCAGAACATGGAGTTATTATATTAGATCCAAAAACAAATAATTTTGAGAGTATTACAAATAAGGTAAACGATCCTAAAAGTATATCGGAAAACCATATTCTTACATTTTTTAGAGATAAATCTGAAAATATTTGGCTCGGTGGTTTCCGTAAAGGTTTAAACTACTGGAACTCTCAAACCAATGCATTTAGCCTTATTTCTAGTAATAGAGGAGGGTACGAATTTCTGACAAATAATAATGTGATTTCTTTGGAAGAAGATGCTAAAAATATCTATTTTGGTACTGATGGAGGTGGTTTAAATGTGCTTAATAAAAAGACAAAAAAGATAAAAGTATTTAAGCATAATCCTGATGACCCTACTTCTATTGGTGCCAATGCAATTCTTTCTATAACAAAAGGGCGTGATGGTTTTTATTGGATTGGTACTTGGGGAGGAGGATTAAATAAGTTTGATCCAAGAACAGAAACATTTTCAAGAATTGTTCAAGATCCAAAAAATCCACATTCTTTACCAAACAATAATATATGGAAAGGTTATGAAGATAGTAAAGGAAATTTCTGGATAATTGTACACAATATTGGTGTATGTTTATTGGATTTAGAAACTGGAGATGTAACAAGAAACGTATTGCCAATAAAGAAGGGCGAATCTATTGAAAGCTCTTTTAATATGTTTGAAAGTAGTGATGGTCATATGTTTTTCAATTCTTACTACGGTTTATATGTTTACAACTTGGATACTGAAGAATTAAAGAAATATTACCCCGATGAAAAAAATCCCGATGCAATAGCTGGAGCAGTACCTAGTCAGGTTTTTGAAACTCTTGAAGGAGATCTTTGGGTAGCAACATCTGGAGGTTTATCAAAGTTTGATATTACGGCAGAAAAATTTATTTCTTATGGAATAAAAGAAGGGTTAGCAAGTGCAGAAATAAGAGGAATAACAGCTGATAAAGAAGGTTATTTATGGATATCAGCAAAAAATAATATCGCGAGATTCGATCCAATAAAGAAAGTATTTATAAATTATTTAGGTTCCGATTTATCTCAGGATGGTGAATTTAATAAAGGGTGTGCTTTCCGCTTAAATTCTGGAGAGATACTTTTTGGTAATAGTAGTGGTATTACATTATTTAATCCTTTGGATGTTAAACAAAATGCAGTTGTTCCTCCTGTAGTATTTACAGACTTTTTACTTTTTAATAAAGAGGTAAAAATAGAAGAGGGATCACCACTAAAGAATGTAGTAGAAGAGACCTCTGAGATAACTTTAACTCATGAACAATCTGTTTTTACAATAGATTTTGCAGCGTTAAATTATTACCATGCCGATAGGAACCAATACAAATATAAATTGATTGGTTTTGATAAAGATTGGAGAGATGGCTCAAGAAGAAGTGCAACCTATACCAACCTTGATCCAGGTGTATATACTTTTCATGTTAAAGGATCTAACAACCATAATATTTGGAATGAGAAAGGAGATAGTATCGTACTTAATATTCTTCCTCCGTGGTGGAAAACGTTATGGTTTAGAATCTCTTTTATTGTTACAATACTAAGTTTGTTTGTTGCCTTTTACAAATACAGAACATTAAAATTAAAAAGGGAACAAGTAAAACTAGAACTAATCATTCAGGAGAGAACTGAAGAAGTGGTTGCTCAAAATGAGGAATTATCTGAACAGCAAATAGCAATAACATCTCAGAATGCAGAACTACAAGAAAAGCAAAAAGAGATCACTGTGCAGAATGAAGAATTGTTGCAACAGCAAGAGGAAATTTTAGCACAAAGAAATTATATCGAAGAAAAAAACAGCCAATTATTGGGGCAGAATGAGACCTTAAAATCTCAGCATCAGCACATCACAAATAGTGTACGTTATGCAAAAACAATACAAAGTGCTGTTCTTCCAAATAAGGAATATTTATCTGAATTGTTTTCAGAACATTTCATTTTATTTAAACCTAAAGATATTGTTGCTGGAGATTTTTATTGGGCAGGGGAAAACAACAAGAGTAAATATATTGCAGCTATAGATTGTACAGGGCATGGTGTTCCTGGTGCATTTATGAGTATGATAGGTAATGCATCTTTCAATTATCTAATCAATGAACTAAAAATAGATGACCCTAAAGAGATTTTAGAAAGACTACACCAAAGAGTAAGAGTTGCATTAAAGCAAGATACATCCAATAATACAGATGGGATGGATTTATGTCTTTGTAAGATTACTCCAATAGATGAATCGTCTAGTGAAATAGTATTTGCAGGTGCAAAAAGGCCTTTGTATTATTTTACAAAAGATGGAATCTTACATCAAGTAGCTGGTAGTAAAAAAGCTATTGGAGGTATACAAAGAAAGGGTAGAAAGTTTGAAAATAATACACTTAGGTTAGATAAAGGAACTATTATATACCTTACAACAGATGGGTATATGGATCAGAATAATAAAGAAAGGAAGAAAATTGGTAAGATCTTATTCGAAAAATTCTTAACAGGAATTGGGAGGTTACCAATGGATATTCAAAATGAACAATTGGACCGTTTATTGGCATTGCATCAAGAAGATGAATTGCAAAGAGATGATATAACTATACTAGGAATTAAAGTGTAGTTACTTGTTGTGGTTTCTTGATAAAATAAAAGGGTTAACTGATAAGAGTTAACCCTTTTGTTGTTTATAAGCAGAATTATTCAGCATATATATTTAAAGGATTTAATAAGATTACTTTTTATTGTATATGATACTTCTTAATTTTCTATGGATTAAATAACTAAACCAAACAACAAAATTATGGGATATGGAATAATGCCGTATAGCATTGATTTAGGTTTTATTAAAACGTGTTATGGTGTAGAAGATGAAGGTGTAAAGAACCAACTTCTTCAAAAAACCTCGACTAATCTTTCTTCTATTGATAGCCAACTAGAAGTGGAAGATGGTTGGGAACCTGCCCTTAATATAATGCAAGATTTCTTGAATGGAATTATAAAAGATGCAGGAGACGGAGCCAAGAATTGGTATGTATTAGAAGTGCTCATTAAAACTTTAGGAGAGACTTGCAATAATAGTAATTGGTATCCTGCTGATATAGATCCGTTTTATAGTATTAAGGAATTTATGATGTATACTATTGATCTAGAACGGAAGATAAACCTTCCTATGACAATGGAATTTCCTGCAGTATTTACAATTTACAGAACTGACTTTTCTACTGCTTTAGCTGCTATAAAGAATGCTGATTTTGAAGAAAGTCAGATAAATCAATTTGCAGATTGGATAGCATATTCTAACCAAAATAAACAAGATTTAGTGCTGTTTTATTATTAAAATCTGCACCAAATAAAAACTGAGGGAGTGTTATTTTAAATCAATAACCTCCCTTTATTGTGAAGCACAACCTTATCTTACTTTTTTAGTATTCCAATTATTAACATTGTAATAGATAAAATTATACTTACCTGTTTTCTGATTGTATTTTAAACCGTAAGATTTCTTAATAGGTGTTTTATACTGATAGATTGTTCCAGCATTTGATTGATCGGTATTTACCTTATATTTCTTAATGCTAATAATAGTATCAATTGTAGTATCTATTGGGACAGTTTCAACAGGCACTGCAATTAAAGTAGTTGATGTGTGACCTGTTTGAGCATTCATTGTTGTAGAATTATATAAAAATAATACTAATAACATGCTAAAGGCTACTGTTAATTTGTTCATGATTGATTGTTTAATTAATAAGTTCTATAGGTTTATTTTAATTTGGTACTATTCCGAATACACCACTTCACCATTAAATATAGTAGTTGTTACTTTCGTAGATTTTATTTCAGTTTTATCAATAGAAAAAATATCTTGATTGATAAGTATTAGATCTGCATTTTTGCCAATCTCAATAGACCCTAATTCATTCGATAGGCCAAGTTGATAAGCTGCACTAAGTGTAAACGCTTTTACAGCATCTTGAACACTGAATTTCTGATTTTCATCAGCTAATTTTTTATTACCACTATATTTATTTTGTCGCGTTACTGCTGTTTGAATATGTTCAAAAGGACTTAAACTATAAGATGACGGATGATCTGTTCCAAAAGTAACATGACCATCTTTTTCTAGAATTTGATTATATCTCCATATTTTATTAAACCGTTCTTGACCTAAAGCAGTGAAAGTAAAATCGTCATAAGAATGCCAAAGTGGAGTAGTATTAATTATGATATCATTCTCAATAATTACTTTATAATCTTCGTCTCTTATTAATTCTGCATGAGCAATAGTAAGTTTTACATCAGCACCATTTTGTCTAATTTTCTGACTTGCAACTACAGCTTCATGAATAGCCTTCGGACCAATGGCATGAAAGTGAATATCAAAATTATTTAGAGCCAGGTTTACTAACTCATCTTGAAAATCTTCTCCACTAAAAAAGAGGTTTCCTAAATTATCTGTGTCTTTATAAGGAACATCTAATGCGGCATTATATCCTTCCATAGTGCCATCCATAAATACTTTAATTGTATTTATATTGAAGAGTTCTGTAGAATGTTTTTTTAAGTTTGATGTATTGACCTGTGCTGTTTTTAACTCCTCTAAATCAGAAGTAAGATAAGATGCTTCAATTCTTAATGTGATATCATTTGATATTTTAGCTAACCTTTTGAATAGAACATCAGAGACATCATAATTTCCAGCTGTAGCATCAAAAACACATGTATAACCAAGGCTATTGTATTCTTTTGATAATGCTTTAAATCGGTCATCAAATTCTGGTAAATTTTCTTTACTTTTTAAAAGTTTACCAATTGCATAATAATAGGCTTTTGCTTCTATAATTACACCAGTATATTGTCCCTCTTTATCCTTTTCAAAAAAACTATTCTCACTAAAATGAGTGGTACTGAGATCATTTAATAATGCCAGACCTTTACTATTTATCCAGCCACCGTGCCCGTCAGTTTCTACTAAAACAATAGGAATATTAGGGGCAATCTCATCAAGTTTAGAAATATCAAACTTAGGGTCGTTGTAGGCAAAACCGCCAACTCCAATTATTGTCTTATTATTGGGGTGAGTAGCAATATAGGTTTTTAATTCTTTTAATAATCGCTCCATTTTGTACCCTTTAACTTCTAGGTCGAAAGATGCTAAAGAAATTGGGTGAGTGTGTGCATCAATAAACCCAGGAAGTACTACTTGCTTATGGGCATCAATTACCTTTGTTTTTTTATTAATATACCTGTCTATTTTATCTTGTTTCCCAACATAAATAATTTCATTTCCACGTAATGCAATACATTCTGCAATAGTATTTTTGCTATCCATTGTATGTACAATAGCATTTTTAATTACTATTGTGGCTTTGGGCTTCTTTTTATCACTTGCAAAAGGGAAAATGAATAATAAAGAGAGGAGAAATAGGATTGATTTGATCATAAATTAATAGATAAAAGGTTCTATATTAATAGACAATTAAATGGGGTAAACTTGCCAAATTATTACGTTATTAATTTATAATATAAAACTATTTAAATGATTAAGATAGACTCTTTTATTCTTTATGTTTAGTTGTAATTATAATAGCTCCATTTTTACGACTATCTCCATATTTATCAGTTGCTTCCGCAACCGGTAAAATATTTATGGATTCAATATCTTGAGCATCGATTCCCTCCAAGGTTTTTATTTTTTTGTTATCTAGTAAATACAAAGGTTCTTTAGTATAATGATTAGTAGTTTTACTAAACGAGATTTCTTTAGTAGAAGTCTTCTTTTCTTGAGGAGGTTGATTATACCTTCCCATAAATACTATTGATTGCGTTTTATTATCCATAATAAAAAATATAAATGGATGGTTTGCGTTAAAATCAATCACGTGTGGTACCCCTGTAATTATTATTTTCATTGCTGTAGCTGCAATTGCAACTGTTCCTTTTGCATTAAGTTCTAAAAGGCTTTTATGTTTAATGTTTACACTATTTAGTGCTTGATTTTTAATGATTGAAAAATCGGAATAGCTGTTTAAATCAGAAAATAATTCTGTTTCTTCTAAATTATAATCTCCTGTTAATTTTATCTTAGGTAGAGATAACTTTATTGTTTCAAAAGTCATGTTATCTAATAATTTATGGATAAACTGATGGCTTAATTTATCTTCAATTTCTTTATAACCATTAAGTTGTAAAGGGAGGATTACACAAAACGAAAGTCCTGAATCTTTATATGGTTTAGTTATAAATTGGAGTTCTTCATTAGCATAATATTGTAGTCCTTCTTTAGTATTTAAAAAGTCGATTTTATAGTTTTCATTTTCATTCTTAAAGAAGGTAGAAATGGTGGTGTTTTTATTGTTGAATTGTTTTTTCCATTCTCCATTAAAGTAAACTGTGTTTAGAAAAATAGCTTTATTTAGTGAATCGATATCATTTGGACTAAGTAGTTTATTTATTTTCTGGTTTGTATTTTCAGCAGTCCATTGGTTTATAATTGCAATCGCAGAGTTGGGATTTTCAAAATCAATAGTTTCCAAAGCTACATCATATTTAGCTGTTATTGCTTTCTTGTATTTTTTATCAAATTTATATTTTTTATCAAGCCAAATAGAGTTTGCAATTTTAACTTCGGCTATTTCTGTATTATCAATAAATTTGGGAATGGAATTGTTCTTTATATAAAGGATTTGCTCTAGTTTCTCTTTCGTTTTTCCATTAGCTCCTTCATGAACTAATAGTAAAGTAGAATAGATACTGTAAGGTGAAAAAAAGATGTTGTTGCTATCCGATTTAATATCATTATATACATCAAAGGAGAACGAATTTATGGGGTTATTTAGATTGCTTTTTTGTGCATTACTATTCGTTAAAATTGCAATGAGCAAGTAAAGAAAAATGAGATATTTGGTAGTTCTTTTCACTATGTAAATTTGTTAAGAAGGTTGAAGAGTATAGTAGTATTGACATTAATAAGAACAAAAAGGTTGTTCCTCTCTTTTTATAAGTATGACACTCTTTCACTAAGTGTGTAAGTATTACAAGTGAGGATTGGGTTTAAAACCTGATCCTTTCTTTATATAATACCTGAAATTGGTTCAAAATTATTCCCCAGTTTCTGATAGGCATTGTCCATTTCTTTGTTGCTTCTTGCAAGGCTAAAAAAACAGATTTTTTAACTGCATCATCCGTTGGGAAGGATAATTTGTTCTTTGTATATTTTCTAATTTTACCATTCAGATTTTCTATCAGATTGGTCGTATAGATAATTTTACGGATTTCAAGAGGAAATTCAAAGAATACTGTTAATTCATCCCAGTTATTTCGCCAACTTTGGATCGCATATCCATATTTATCACCCCATTTCTTTTCAAGAAAATCAAGAGCTTCTTTAGCTGCATTAATATTTGGAGCTCCATAGATATCTTTCATGTCTTTTGTGAACGCTTTCCTATCTTTCCAGACTACATATTTGCAAGCGTTTCTAATTTGATGAACGATACAAATTTGAGTAGAAGATTCAGGAAAAACAGCTTTAATTGTTTCTGTAAAACCATTGAGATTATCAGTTGATGTGATCAATATATCTTCAACTCCACGTGTCTGTATATCAGTGAGAACTGTCATCCAAAATGCAGATGATTCATTTTTCCCAAGCCACATACCTAATACTTCTTTTTTGCCATCAGTACGTAATCCTACGGCTAAATAGATAGTTTTATTGATTACTTTGGAGTTTTCACGCACTTTAAAAACGATACCATCCATCCAAACGATAAGATAAACAGGCTCTAAAGGACGTTTATGCCATACTTCTATATCTTCAATTACTGAAGCTGTAATTCTTGATATAGTCGCTGCCGATACTTCAAAGTCATAAAGTTCTTTGATCTGATTTTCGATATCAGATACGCTCATACCTTTGGCATAAAGTGAGATCACTAGACTTTCAATACCTTGAGCAATATTCTTCCTTTTAGGAACAATTGCAGGTTCAAACGAGCCACTTCTATCTCTTGGGACATTGATTTCTTGTTCACCATATTCATTTTTGATAGTCTTTTGGGTATAGCCATTTCGAGAATTAGAATTCTCTGACTTTTCATGTTTTTGATAACCAAGATGGGCTTCAATTTCACCTTCAAGCATTTTCTCCAAAGCTCTTTTTTGAAGTTGCTTCATGAAGGAACTTAAATCTTCTGCTGACTTGAATTGTTTTAAAAAGTTGTCGTTTAATAAATCTTCTTTGTTCATGGTGTATCAGTTTTAAATTCTAAATTAAATAAACTGTACACTTAATTGAAAGAGTCAAGTTGACCTTGAACAGTGAGTAAGTCAATTTTCTCTTTAAAGGGAGAAATATGACTTACTCACATTTCAAGATTCGAGAGTTTACACAGTTTGTGGTACACTCCCATAAGTATGTTAGTGTATTGGATTAGCTAGAATTAGTTTTCTATTTATTAGTGATTTAAAAAATTAAAAGGTAAACGCTACTTTTTTAAGCAACGTTTACCATTTTATGTTTTATAAGCGTTCAATTTTCCACTGAGAGAATTCATCAGCAATTGCACTAATTACAATAGGAGTGTCATATTCTGAAGAACTTGCTCTAAGGTATTTTCCTGTTTCTTTGTTTTTAATGAGGTAATACCCTTCCGAGACATAGATAAATTCCCATTGTGTCCAACTTCCAACATTATCAAGTGGTTTTGTATATAGGTTAGCACTTTCTGTATTATCAATTGCTCTAATAAACTTCTGTGTGCCTTCGCATTTAATATGATAAAAATTGTTGTTTTGCACTAAGCTCCAAAACGTCCAATCGCCTTGTCTAAAATCATTTGTTTGTTCAACTTCAGCATCATCTCCTTCAGCTTTCACTCTAAAATAATAATTAGAACCTCTGTTTCTTAAACGGATAGTATCTTGCGTAGTAGGCTGATTAAAATTAGGATTTTTCTCCCATACTCTGACATAATCTACCTCTGCAACAGAAAGGTCGCCTATTGGTTGAGACCTAAAATCACCATCGGCAAAACTAGCACCTACAGACAACCAAAGCCATTCTTTTACTTGAGGAACCCAGACCCCTTCGTAAGTTGTTTTGAGTTCACCATCATAATAAATCTCCAGTTTATCGGCAGTCCATTTCAATCCATAAATATGGTAACCATCATGAATATTTGGCGTAGTATATTTCTTTGTATTTGCTCTATGGTCACTTCCATATCCATCAATATGAATTACCGCTTTTGTGGTTTCTGTTAACCAAGCCGACTCAAAAATATCTATCTCAGCACCATCGTTTGCAGTACCGTCTACATTACCTTGGTTGTGCCCTTGTAACCAAAAGGCAGTGTGGTTGCCTTTTGCTGTAGTGGCAATTTTTATTCGAGCTTCTAGGAATCCATATTTTGGCTCAAATTTATTTTCCGAATCAATACTTCCGCAATACATTTTATCATCTGTTACTTTAGAACTTTTAAGCATTAAATGTCCATTGCCATCTAGCCATGCATGATCTTCTACCCAAAACCAAGAGTTAATGCCAAGATCAGGTCTAGCAGCTCTGCTTTTCGTACTTACGGTTTTAGTCCACTTTGATGCATTTAGTGTTGTGCCATCAAATTCATCAGACCATACTTCTACCCATTGGTCGTTTAAGAGTGTTTTGGTGTTGGATTGGTTGTTAATTGTAGGTTGAAAATGAGTTGTTTTTACATCTGCATCTTGTTCAATTTCGTTCAATACACTTTTTACAGATTGGCATCCTATACAAAAAAGGAGTACTGTGAGAGATAAATAGTATTTCATTTCAATTTAGGGTTAATAGTACCATATAATAGGCACTTGTGAAAAAAATGGAGAGCACTAAATATGCTCTCCTATGTTAGCTTTTGGTATTTACTAATTATAAGCTGAGTGCAGTTTGTATTGTTACTGTGGCTGGTTTTAGACCATCTGCTTTAGCTGTTAATGTAAATTGACCTTGTGTTTTTGAGGATTGTAAAATTGCCACACATTTACCGTTAAAAGCAAGGCGTTTTGGAGCTACAAATGATTCCAAAGATGTTGGATTCCCGTTTCCTACGGCTCTTAATTTCCCGTTCCCTTCTACAGAAAATTGTACTAAATTTGCTGCTCGAGGGCATAAATTCCCATTCTTATCTACTACAGAGACGGTAGCATAAACAATTTCTTCTCCGTTTGCGAGTACTTCTTCTCTGTCTACATCAATTTTTAATTGATAAGGATTTTTTGCTGTTTGTTTACTTGTTTCTGCAATTGGATTATTCTCACCATCTAAGGCAACTACCTTTAATTCGCCTTCTTCAAAAATGATATCATCCCATCTTAGACGGTAAGAATCGTATAATTTAGAAGTGTCTTTTGATCGAACACCTAAACTTTTACCATTTAAGAAAAGTTCTGCTCTATCATAATTGGTATAGCAATGTACACTCACATGCTGACCTTTCTTCCAATTCCAATGTGGGAGTAAGTGCAGTACTTTTTCTTGAGACCACTTACTTTTGTATAGGTAAAATCTATCCTTTGGGATTCCTGCTAAATCAATTATACCAAAGTATGAACTTTTAGTAGGCCATTCCTCGTTGTACGGTGTTGGTTCGCCAAGGTAATCGTAGCCTGTCCAAACAAATTCACCCATAATAAATTTATTCTGATCTTGTGCTCTAAATTCTCTATCTGGCGTTTGCCCCCAACTTGGAAAATCTAAATCGAAGGCACTAGATTGTAAATTTGGTCTTTTTTTATGCTTTCCTTCTTTGGCAGGGAAGAAATACTCCCCTCTAGTACTCACCGTTGATGCTGTTTCGCTACCATACATTTTCCAATCAGGATGCTCTTTGTGTATTCGTTTATACAAGTTTGGTTTGTAGTTCCAACCTGGTAAATCTACTGCGTCTGCAAGTCCATTATTTATTGCACCTTTCCAATTATTAAACCCTGCCGTAGTTGGTCGGGTAGGGTCTTCTCTGTGGCAAATATCAGATAAGAATTTTGTGTTTTCTGCACCGTTTTCTTTGGTCTGTTCTCTAACCTCATTACCAATAGACCACATTATTAACGAAGGGTGATTTCGATCTCTATGGATTAAGGAAACCAAATCCTTTTCAGCCCATTCATGCCACAAAGTATTGTATCCATTCTCAGTTTTAGGTTCTTCCCATTCATCAAAAGCTTCTGCAATAAAAAGAAAGCCCATTTCATCTGCCAATTGCACAAGACTTGGGTCAGATGGATTGTGTGTTGATCTTATTGCATTTGCCCCCATCTCTTTCATTTTTAATAATCGATGTTTTAATGCAGAATAATTATGAGCAGCACCTAATGGTCCTAAGTCATGATGTAAACAGACACCCTTAAACTTTAATGGTTTTCCATTTAAGAAGAAGCCGTCGTTATTTGTAAATTCGATTGTTCTAAAACCAAACTGACTTTTATAAGAATCAATTACTTTGTTATCTACAACAACTTGTGTAATTACATGGTATAAATTTGGTGTTGATGGCGACCATAAATGAGGTGCATCAATTGTTATGTTTGTACTGTTTGTATTTTTTTCTTGCTGATAAGTAAGGGCAGTAGTTTCTTCTCCGACACGCTTATCATTATAAAAAATAGAATGAATTAGTTTACCTTCTTTTTTCTTTTTTAAGCTATTAATTACAGAAGTTTTAATGGTAACAACTCCTGTGTTTTTAGTACTGTTTGATGTGGTGATATACGTTCCCCAATTTTCTACATAAATAGGGTTGGTTTTTACAATACGCACATCTCTATAGATGCCAGCTCCTGGATACCATCTAGATGATAATGGTTTATTTTCTAGGTGAACTTCTAATAGGTTTTTCTTATTAAAATTGATGAAAGGGGTAAGGTCAAATTCAAACGAAGAATACCCGTAAGGCCTTGTACCTACAAACTGTTTATTGAGGTACACTTTTGCATGACTCATTGCTCCATCAAACTGAATAAAAATTTTCTTATCCTTATCTTTTTGATTGAAATGGAGTTCCTTTTTGTAGTAACCTTTGCCAATGTGTGGTAAAGCACCCGTTCTTCCTGTACGTAATTTTGGTACTCGTTCACCATCCTCTAAAACAACAACTTCTTGCATGTCAATCATTTTATCGAAAGGCATAGAGATGGCCCAATCATGAGGAACGTTTACCTCTTCCCACTGGGTTGATAAAGTATCGTTATATTGAAATAACCAATTGTCAGTAAGTCTAATTTCTTCTCTTTGGTTGGTTTCTGTTAGTGTAATTTTGTTACAGCCACACGTATAACTAATTAGTACAACTATTAGTAAATTTAATTTTTGTCTTAACATGAAAGTCATTGATTAGGGATAAAGGAGAAGTGATGGTTTAAACACTTCCCCTTTATATTTTTTATTTTTCGATTACTGAAACGTTGTCTAATAAGAACACACCACCTGCGGTATCTTTACCTTTAAAAATATTGAAAGTAATTGATGTATGTCCTGCAGGAACAGTATACTCAAAAGTAGTTAAGCTCCAATCTGTACTTTCAACAATAGTTTCCTGATACTTTAATGCATTATTGTTAGAAGGTTTGATAGTAAATTTTAAGTCTTTACCTGCACCGTCTATCCATTTAGAATATAAAGAGAAGGTATACGTTTTTCCTTCTTCTACAGTAATGGTTTGAATTATAGAGGCATCATCTTTTTTAAGTCGGCCACATTGTTCACCTTCATAAGCAGTTGCAATAGCAGAAGTAATAACATCTGCAGAACCAGATGCATATCCCGACCAAGGTGTTGAAGTTGCATTTAATGCACCTGCAGTAAGCTGTTCGAAATCACCATCGCTTACTAAATCAATTACTACAGGAGGGACATCCACAGTACCTGTTTCCTCCATAATAACATCATCAATTAAAACAGTATTTTCACTTTCTCCACCTGGTTTAATTATCGTAATTCTTATTGCTGTTGTAGTTGCTGTAGTTTGAAAATCAAATGTATTATCTGTCCATACAGTGGCATCATTATAAGTAGTACTTAATAGTTCTACTTTCTGACCGCCAGTAATATCAAATACTTTCACTAAACCACTTGTTGAAGGTGATGTTAACCATTTTGTACTAAGGTTTACAGTATAGATTTTATTTCCATTGAGACTGGTAATTTCTTGATTTAAGAATGCACCATCTTTATTATTATCTTTTGCTAATTGCACGTACTTACTACCTGTTTTAGCTTCTGCAATATTTTCTACAATGTTGCCATCAAACCCATACCAAGGAGTTTCAGTTCCACTTAATGGACCAGAAGTCATGTTTTCAAAACCACCATCTACAATTAATTTAGAGTCGGGTACAGGGTTAGGCTCAGGAGTAGGTTCACTACTTTCAGTTTTAAATAATGAAACTTCGTCAATATATAGTGTCGTTAAACCTGCGTTTGTATTGTCGTTTGTGCCTCCTTTATAAAAAATGATAAAGACTTTAGAGGTAGTTGCACCCGTAGTAAATGTACCATTAGTATCTGCCCATTCCGTATCGGTAGCAATATCTTCAAAATACAACCTTTCCCATCCAGCTTCTGGTTTAGTATCTGGTGTACGGTCTTGTACTTGTACTTTGATAGTACCGTCAGGCTTTTCTGCCCATTTTGTCGAGTAAGAAAATGCATATGTTGTATTTGGTTCTACTTCAATCTCTTGTAGTAGAGAACCTCCATCTCCATTTTTATCAGGTTGTATTTTACCAACAACAAGCCCTTTTTTAGCGGCAGTTTCTTCTGTAAAAACATTATCGTAACCACCCCATGCACCATCGGCATTTCTTAGTTCAAAACCACCATCAATAACAAGTCCGTAATCTCCTGCTTCAGGAACAACACTATTACCGCCACCTGTTTTAATATTAGCATCATGTTCCGCATATAAAATACCTAAGTCCGTTAAAATATCAGAGTTTTGTTCAAAAATTGCTGAGATATGCAATGCCGCTTGATTTTTTGCTCTACCACCATCAAACCATGCATATCTTTGGATATAATCTGCTGCATCCATCATTGGTAGTAGCTCTTCCATTAGTGTATGAGCCTGCTCTTTTGTTCGCTTATTGGTTTCTGGAGATGTGGCTGTCCAATCTGCTAACCCCATTTCTGTAATCCAAATAGGTAAATTGTATTGTTCGTTTGTTCTTTGGAACACTTCCATCCATTTTAAAGGGTCGATAGAATCTGCATAGCGGTGCATACAAATAAAATCTACGCGCAAACCTTTTGCATTGGCTTGTGCCATAAAATCATCTAACCAACCACTTCCGATAGCGGCAGGAGCAGGAGAGCCTAAAGGGACACCAACAGATTCTAACAACGGCCATAAAGCAATTGCTTCTTCTACTGTCATGTGTGCTTGATCTTCTTTATCTGGCTCGTTAAAGCCAAGTAAATGAGTAATTTTTCCTTCTTCGGCTAACTTCTTTAAGACTGCTACTTTTTCTTCAACATTAGAACGTCCCCAAATCATAGGCACAAATTCTACATTTTCTGGAATACCTTCAGGGTATTCACTACCCCATGAGTAATGCCAATATGGAAGCGAAAGTGAAACACAATTGCTCCAAACAGGACTTTTTACAGTTTGTCCAAAACCTTTTTTCTGATACGATATTGTTTCTTCTACTTCTTCCTCACCAGGTACAGGTCGGTTATTAATCATATCATCCAAGTCGCAACTTATAATGATTAAAGAAAGGGAAACTAATAGTGTAAATAATTTTATAAATCTATTTTTCATTTCGAATGCTTTTTAGTCAATGATTACAGTTTACATTAGAGCACTACAAAAGATGAAGTAGTGCTCTTTCTAACTTTTTCTGCTGAATTACCAACCCGGGTTTTGTGATAGGTTCGGGTTTCTATCAATTTCAGTTTGTGGTAATGGCCACCAATAATGTTTGTTTTCATCAAAGTTTCTTTCGTGAAAAATTACATTGTTTTCAAAATCATTTTTAGCAGTTTTCCATCTTAACTCATCAAAATAACGAAGCCCTTCAAAAGCTAATTCTGTTCTTCTTTCGTGTCTAATTTCCTCACGAAGTTGTTCTTGATTTAATGTATTGTCTACATCAGGCATATTTACTCTTCTTCTTACCTGACTTAATGCATTAAATACTTCAGCTGACGGTCCATTAAGTTCATTTTTCGCTTCTGCATACATTAGTAAAACATCAGCATAGCGTAGAATCATAAAATTCTTATTTCCATCTGTATATAATCCAAGTTCTTTTCTGATGTATTTCTGAATACCATAGCGAGTAGCTTTTACAGAATTGTCCCATTTATCAGCGTCTAACCAAGGCTCTCCACCTCTTAATACAGAAAAATCTAAACGTGGATCTCTGTTCTCAAATTCAGCCCAATAATCAAAAATACTTAACCCTTTAGCTTCTAGTTCAGCTTTTGATAATGGTAAACCTTTCTCGTCTGACCATACAGAAAAAGGAGTAGCATCAGGACAGTTTTCAGCTTTTAAGCCATGCTTGCAATAATAATCATATACTAAGTTTGGAAGTACACCAAAATGCGATTGAGGTTGCTTTTTATAGGTGCCACTAAACTGTTCTCCAGCTTTCATATTAGAAACAAATTGAACAGAGAAGATTGACTCAGTACTGTTTTGTCCCTCATCAGAAAATAACATACTGTAATCATCAACTAAACTGTATTTATTAGAAGTCATTACCTCTTCGCAGTCATTAGCTGCATTTTCCCATTGTTGGTTGTAAAGGTAAACTCTTGCTCTAAGAGCAATGGCAGCATTTTTTGTAATACGACCAGGTGTTTCGCCTTTAGTTGGAAGAAGATCGATAGCCTGTGTTAAGTCGTCAATAATCTGTGCAACAACTTCTTCTTTAGAAGATTTTTCAATACGAGCTCCTTCTGGAGAAACTACGGAAAGGATTAAAGGAACATTATTATAAAGAATAGAAAGGTTGTTGTAAAATAAACCACGTAGAAAGAGAGCTTCGCCTATAGCTGTATCTTTTACCTCTTGATCAATACCCATGCCTGGAGCATTATCAAGAATTTCGTTGGCTCTTCTAATACCTTTGTAGTTATCGTTCCAAACGTAACTAATTCTATCTGTAGAAGGGTTGTGCTGACCAACACTAATATCCCAATATTTCATCCAGTTCCATTCGTTGTATCCATTATCGCTAATACAATCTAAATCTCTATATCCTCTTGCGTACAGTTCTTCTGGCGTTAAACTCTCGTAAGCCGCATTAACAGCTAACTCTAAATGTTCTTCTGTTTTCCAGTAAGAATCTTGATTTAATGTATTTCCGTCTTGTAGATCTAGGTAGTTACTACACGAAAAACATGCAACTCCTAATAGTGTAATTAATATTTTTTTCATTTTAAAAGGATTAGAAGGTGATGTTTGTACCAAAAGTTAATGTTGTTGTTTGAGGATAGGCCTCGTTTCTAGATTGGTTTGCGTAACGTTCAGGATCCCAATGGTCTATTTTTGACCAAGTAAGAGGATTGGTTGAATTGGTATAAATACGCAAACCTGATAGTTTTAATTTTCTACACACATTTTCGTTGAAAGAATACCCCACTTCCACATTTTTTAATCTGAAGTAAGAAGCATCTTCCACCCAGAATGAAGAAATTTGTTCGTTATTTACATTCCCCAATCTTGGTTTAGAAGCATCTGTATTTTCTGGAGTCCATCTATCCATCCAATCGGTAGTCCAGTTCATTAAGTTATTGCCACTACCACTATGGTTACCCGTAGACGAAGAGTAAATATCTATATTTTGTACACCTTGGAAGAATAGTTTTACATCAAAACCTTTGTAAGAAATACCGAGGTTAATGCCGTACATAAACTCAGGGTTTGGGTTACCAATAATGGTTCTGTCTTCATCATTAATAATACCATCACCATTAATATCTTCGTAAATTAAATCACCTAGTTGAGGCGTTTGTCCATCTATATACGCGTACTTTTCTAAGTCTTCTTTTGTTCTATAAATACCAGTATTGTTGTAACCATAGAAAGAACCAATAGGTTGACCTTCTGTATTGATTTGTCTGTTATTAGGATATTGAGATTCTCCTTGCATTTCAATAATCTCGTTCTGAATAGTGGTTACATTAAATCCTACATTGTATTTAATACCAGAGTTTCCAATAGAATTGTAGTGATTAACGGCAAGTTCCCAGCCAGTATTTCTAACTCTACCTGCATTCTGATAGGCAGGGTTAGATACACCTGTTGCACCAGGTATAGGAAGTTTTAGAAGAATATCATCAGTATCTTTTACAAAGTAATCTGCTGTGATGGATAACTTATCGTTCCAAAAACCAAAGTCAGCACCAATACCATAAGACGTTGTTGTTTCCCATTTAATATCTGGGTTAGCAAGGTCTGTTACTGCTAAACCACCATTGTAAATAGAAGATCCATCAAAAGGATAACCATCAGTAGGCGTGTAGGTTTGTGAATAAGGATAGTACCCAATTTTATCGTTACCTAATTGCCCCCAGTTTGCTCTAATTTTACCAAAAGAAAGGAAGTTTTCGGCACCTTCAAGAAACGCTTCGTTAGAGAAAATCCAGCCAGCAGAAACGGCAGGGAAAATTGCATATCGATTATTGGCAGGGAATTTAGAAGAACCATCTGTTCTAATATTACCTTCTAAAAGGTAGCGATCGTCAAAGTTATATTGAATTCTACCAAATACAGACAATAATCTACTTTCGTTAAAAGTACCATCTACAGTAGGGTTACTACCAGAACCAATTTGTCCAAGGTCGTTACTTGGTAAATCTGTCACTTTAACTTTAGACCATCTATGTGCATAAGAGTTCATGGTTGTACCAGCAAGTAAATTGATGCTATGCTTATTAAACTCTTTGGCATAATTTACAGTGTTTTCCCATTGAACTGTTTCGTATTCATTAGTAACATCTTGTAACGAATTTTGAACCCTTGAAATATCCGAATCATTCCCATCATTATCGGTTAACTGAAAATCGTGTTTTTGTGCTTTTATTAATCCGGAAGTATAAGAATAACTAAAGTTTGATTTGAATGTTAAACCAGCAATTGGGTTAAATTCCAAATAGGGGTTGATTGTATTTTTGTTTGATTTGCTTGTTTTTCTACTTGCTTCTGTAGCATAATAAAGAGGGTTTTTAGTATTGATCTCGTACGGGTTACCTGATGCAGAACCCCAAGAGCCATCTTCGTTATAAACAGGCACTAACGGCGAGGAATTTGCAATTAAACGCATAACACCTTGATCGTCTGTATCAGCAGATTCTGTTGAATTTTTTACTGCGCCGAAGAAGTTTGTTCCAAATGTAAAACCTTTTCCAAGGTCACTTCTTAAGTTAATTCTGTAATTCAATCTTTCTGCAGAAGTACCATACATTATACCTTCTTGATCTAAATAACCAACCGAAGCTAAATATTGTGTTTTACCTACTTTTTGTGTTAAAGACACCTGATGGTTTTGGAAAAATGCACCATCTTTAAAAACTTCATCTGCCCAATCTGTATTACCATAATAGTAAGGGTTGGAACCCGCTTTAGCCATATCAATTTCATCAGTAGTATAGATAGGTGCTCTTCCTGCATTTGTATTTGCTTCGTTTTTGAGATTCATATAATCCCAGCTATCTAAAAGATCTGGAAGTACAGTTGCTTTTTGTAAACCAGCATAACCATTGTATGATAATTTTACCTTTTCGTTATCATCACCTTTTTTTGTAGTGACTAATATAACCCCGTTTGCTGCTCTAGTACCATAAATAGAAGCGGAAGCGGCATCTTTTAATACAGAAACACTTTCTATATCAGAAGGTAAAATATCTTGCATACTACCAGGAACACCATCAATTAATACTAACGGACTAGAATTATTTAAAGTACCATTACCTCTAATTGTTATTTCTGCTCCAGCACCCGGTTTACCTCCCGATTGGGTAAGTTGAACACCTGCAATTCTACCTTGTAATAAGGTTTCTGTATTGGTTACAGCTTGGTTGCCAATATCTTTATCGGGAGTGACTACACCTACTGCACCCGTTAGATTTTCTTTTTTCTGAGTACCATAACCCACAACAACTATTTCAGAAAGTACCTCTAAAGATTCTTCTAAAACAATAGCAAATTCTTTTTGAGTGCCTACTGCCATTTCTTGAGGTTCAAAACCCATAAAACTAAAAATGATAGTCTCTGAAGGAGTGATTCCATTAAGAGAAAACTCTCCATTGAAATTAGTAATTGTACCAGTAGAGGTTCCTTTAATTTTTATATTTACCCCTGGTAGTGGTTGGCCGGTATTGTCTTTTACCACCCCTTTAATTTTTTGTTCTTGTGCCTCTGTTGTAAAAGATAAGAACAGTAGACATAGAAATACAAAGTTGATAAATCTTTGCCAAGTTGATAGATAATTTTTTTTCATAAAAAATGCTTTAAGAGAATAATTTGTGAACAGTTGGAGTCTCCTAATAGGATAAAAAATTGTTCTTTAAAATTTCATTTCATTAAAAGTGTTCTTGTAACGTTTATGCAAATATGAAAAGGCTCTTTTAATCTTATCCGTCTATTTCAGTCAATTAGTGACTAATTTGCTTTTTAATTGTTATTGCATTTTAAATCAGTTTATTACACGATTGATGTGTTTTTGTTAAGTTTATTTACTGACTAATTTGTACTATCATATGATTAATTTGTGCAGGAACAAAATTAATAATCTATTTATGTTTGTAATGTATTTGTGACGTTAATCTTATTTTAAAAATACAATTACACAATATGAGTTTTCTATCAAATCGGTTTAAATTATTACTTCTTCTTTTATCTTTTTTTGTCTCATGTAAAAGTGGACAGAATAAGCCTTTGCAAACCGAGAAAAAATATCCTAATGTACTCTTAATAATTGCAGATGATTTGGGTGCACATGATCTTTCAACAACAAATTCTAATTATTATGAAACACCAAATATTGATAAAATAGCAGCAGAAGGCGTACAGTTCGATCAAGGGTATGCTTCATGTCAGGTATGTAGTCCATCTAGGGCTAGTATTATGACTGGTAAATCTCCTGCTAGACACGGTATAACAGATTGGATTGGTGCTTTGGAAGGAGAAAAATGGCGTAAGAAAAAGAGGTTTAACAAATTGCTTCCTGCTTATTATAAACATACGCTAGATTCGAGTTACATCACCATGCCTGAGGCTTTTAGAGAAAATGGTTACACTACATTTTTTGCAGGAAAGTGGCATATTGGTGGTGAAGGTTCTCTACCAGAAAATCACGGCTTTGATTATAATGTTGGAGGTTTCCATGCGGGTAGTCCTGTTGGCGGGTATTTCTCTCCTTATAAAAACCCAAAAATGAAGGATGGACCTGTTGGAGAGAACCTTTCGATGCGTTTGGCTCAAGAGACGGTAAACTTTATGAAAGAAAATAAAGAGAAGCCCTTTTTTGCTTGTTTATCTTTCTACGCAGTGCATGGACCAATACAGACTACAGAACAGAAATGGAGAAAATATAGAGACAAGGCTGTTACTCAAGGTGTAGCAGAAAAAGGGTATGAAATGGGTAAATTCTTACCTATTCGTCAACATCAAGATAATCCGGTGTATGCAGGTTTGGTAGAATCTATGGACGATGCAGTTGGTAATGTAATGCGTTCATTAGAAGAAATGGGGTTAAGTGAAAATACAATAGTTGTTTTTACTGGTGATAATGGTGGTGTTTCTGCTGGAGATTCTTTTTCTACTGCAAATTTACCATTAAAAGGAGGAAAAGGATATCAATTTGAAGGAGGTCTACGAACACCATATATAATAAAAGTACCGTGGCTAAATTCGAATAATCAGCATAATGCTACACCTGTAACGGGTACAGATTTCTATCCTACGTTATTAGATTTGGCAGGTTTACCACAATACCCAGAGCAGCATCAGGATGGTATTAGTTTAGTGCCGTTATTAAAAGGGCAAGAATTAGAAGAAAGAGCAATTGTGTGGCATTATCCTCATTATGGTAATCAAGGGGGTGAACCTTCTTCTGTAATAAGAGCTGGGAAGTGGAAACTAATTCATTATTATGAAAACAATAAAGAAGAGCTTTACAACCTTGAAACAGATCCAACAGAAGAAAAAGATATAGCAGTAGAATACCCTACCATTGTAAATAATTTAAGCGACTCGTTGTTCACTTATTTAAACGGGTTGGGAGCTAATTACCCAGAGCAAGATATAGAGTGGTCTCAGGCAAAAGAAACGGCCCATTTACAAAAAGTAAAAGACGTGAAATTGAAAAATCTTGAAGCACAAAGACACAAAATGTTAGGAGAAACATTTGCTCCTAATGCAGATTGGTGGGGAAGCCAACGCATCGTGGACTAAGTTAAAAGTTAAAATTTGATTGGGCAAGAGTTATTAACATCAAATCTCTTGTCCAATTTTTTTAGAATTTTTGATTAGTGTATTTTTAACACTGTACAATATTAAGGCTAACTGAATGAATAAATTTTATTTACTTCTATATATTTTATTATTAACAATAAGTAGTTCATCTAGTGCAAAAGATAACTACTTATTTGAGTATCTAAATGTCTCGAATGGTTTGTCTAATAATTCTGTAACTAGGGTTATAAAAGATAAGCAAGGCGTGATGTGGTTTGCGAGTAGCGAAGGTATTGTAAAATTAGATGCACATGGGTTTGAATACCTGAAACCGTCTAACAAATACAAGGAATTTTATAGTGAAGATGTAGAGACTTTAGAGTTAGGAAGTAACAATGTTATTTGGGTAGGAACTAAAAGTGGTGGTTTAGCTTCTTATGATTTAACCAAAGATAAATTTGTGAGCTATAATCACTTGTTTACCTCAATAACCAATAACAATTCTTTTCTTAGGGTGACTTCTATTAAAGAAACATCAGATGGTCTTTTATGTATTGGTACTTGGGCAAATGGCTTTTTAGTAATTGATTTAGCTCAAAATAAACTAATTAAGCACAAGCAAAGTAGCGATGTGATTTTTTCAATTCAAGAAACCAATGACAAGAGCATATGGTATGGTTCAGGTGGAAGATTATTTAGGTACGATAAGAAAAACAATAGCATTGCAAAACATGCATTAAAACCTTTAAAATGGATTACAAAGTCGGTATATGACAAACATAGAAATGTACTTTTTTTAGGTACACCAAATGGAGTGTTCGAGTATGACTTAGAAGATAAATCTTATAAAAAATTACAAGGTGTAAATAACGAAAACCTAAAATTAATCAATACTTTATATTTAGATAAACAAGGGCGTTTATGGGTGGGAACTTGGAAGAATGGTTTGTATAGAAGTAACCCAGAGAAATCGCACTTTACTAAAATTGACTTACTTCCGAATGATGAATTGAATAAAAATTATGAGGGCATTACAGATGTTTTTATAGATGATAATTTGATTTGGGTAACGACCACACACGGGGGTGTTGTTAAACTAATTGAGAACAGGGGAATCTATAAAATAGCCAATACTTTTAAAAAAAATATTGGGTTACCCGATAACAACATCAATAGCTTAATAATTGATGAAAATGACAACCAATGGATTGGAACAAAAAATGGAGGAGTTGGTTTTAAATGGAAAGACAACGATACGTTTACAGTTATTCCTTGTACTCAGCATAAATTGATTTCATCTTTTTTAGAGTACAAAGATAAAATGTATGTAGGTACTTCTTCGGGCTTATTTATTTTCTCTAAAACTAACCCATTAGGAACATATCAATTTTTAGGAAATGTAAAGTTCAGAAAGATAAAATCATTATGGTTGGATCAAACATCAAAGACTTTATATATAGGTTTACAGCAAAGTGGCTTAGCAATTGTTCCAAATATTGAAAAAATAGCATTAAACAAAATTACCTTTTATGCACCAGTTGAGAAAAAAGAAAATTACTTTGGCTCTGATAGGGTAGAGCATATTGTAAAAGGTAAAAATGGTATTATTTGGTTAGGTACTTTTAATGGTTTGTACCAAATGAATACTAAATTAAAGACCTTTAAATTTATAGACCTTAAGAATAAATTCGATTTCCCTTCAAATATTATTTTATCACTTTTAAGTGCTGATAACGGTAATAAACTTTATATAGGTAGTGCAACAGGCCTTATGGTTTTAGATACGTCTCATGACGAACCTCAATTTATAGATTTTTACAACAAGAACTCTGGCTTAGAAAATGATTGTATTAATGCCATTGTACTAGATAGTAATAAGCAATTGTGGTTAGGGCTTTCTAAAGGGATTAGTAGCATTAATTTAACGTCCAATATTATAAGAAACTATACCAAAGAAGACGGAGTTACTGTATCATCCATTAATATTGGAGCTGTTTATAAACACAAAGATCAGGTGTATTTTGGCGGACAAAAAGGGCTTTTAGTATTTGCTCCTAATTTTATTAGTAAACCGTTATATAACCCTAATGTTTACTTTTCTAGATTAAAAATTAATACTACTGATGTAACCGTAGGAGAAGAAGTAAATGGTAATATTATACTTAAAACAACATTACCTTTCACCAAAAAAATAGCACTTTCTTATAAAGATAAAGTGATTGGTTTGTCTGTAAATACATCGGAATATATCGATCAAAAAAATGTCAATTTTTCATATAGAATTTTAAGCATTTCGGATGCCTGGATTGATAACCTTCATAACCCTAGAATAACTTTAACACAATTACCTGTTGGGGAAAATATAATTGAAATTAAAGCTTGTAGAAGTGGAGAATGTGGCGATGTGAATCAGTTAGTAATTGATGTAAAACCTGCTCCTTGGTTTTCGTTGCCTGCAATTGTTATTTACTTCCTCTTAATTGGATTTATTATTTACAGTATTTTCTCTTTTTTCATTAGAAAAGAAAAACTAGAAAGTGAATTGAAATTGGCCAATGTAGAAAAGGAAAAAGAACATGAATTGACAGAAGCGAAAATGAATTTTTTTACAAATATTTCTCATGAAATTAGAACACCACTAACCCTAATACATGCACCCTTAGAAGAGTTATTAGATGAAAATGAATTGCCAGAAAAGTTTAAACCTAGACTACAATTAATTAATAAAAATACAAATAATTTACTTTTGCTGATAAATCAGTTATTGGATTTTAGAAAAATGGAAGACAATAAGTTGTCGCTTTCGTATTCTTTTTATTCTATCAAGCAATTAATAAATAATAAGTTTCAAGAGTTTCAGCCCTTAGCACATTATGCAGGTTTAACCTTAGAATTTCTAGATTTTTCCACAAAAGATCAGCTCTATAAAATTGATAAAGAGAAGGTAGATATAGTAATTAATAACTTACTTTCTAACGCCATTAAATTTACTCCTAAAGGGAAAGCAGTTACAGTATCATTAGAGATTAAAAATAGTATTAAAGTAAGAGTAAAAGACCAAGGGGTTGGAATTCCTACAGAGGAACTTGCATCTATATTTACCAGATATTACCAAGTAGATGCCGAACAAACTAAACAAAGAAAAGGAACAGGTATAGGGCTTTCACTTTCTAAAAGTATAATTGATTTACATGAAGGGGAGATCTCTGTGAGTAGTAAATATGGAGAGGGAAGTATTTTTACTTTTGAACTTCCAATTCTAGCAACTAAACCTTGTATACTTGAAGAAAACAAAGTGAAAGAAATAGAGCAAGATATTCATGTAACACCATACAATGAAGAGAAGTTGCACACGTTGTTATTGGTAGATGATAATGTTGATATTTTAAATTACCTAGAAGAAGTATTTAAAAATCAGTACAATGTTTTTAAAGCAGAGAATGGCGTTAAAGCTTTAAAATTGATACATAACCAAGCTATTGATGTTGTAGTGTCTGATGTGATGATGCCAGAAATGGATGGTATAGAATTATGTCAAATTATAAAGAGTGATCCTAAGATTTCTCACATTCCTGTTATTCTTTTAACAGCAAATGCAACTACAGGAAATGAATTAAAAGGTTTAGAACACGGAGCAAATGATTATATCAGAAAGCCTTTTAATAGTAAAGTAATTCAAGAGAAAATAAAAAATATTCTTGTACATAGAGACCTCCTCATTCAATTTTATAAAGGAAGGTTACAACCAAAAGAACAGCAACAAATACTACCTGAAAAGGTTCTATCAGAAGAAGAAAAATTATTACAGAAAGCAATAGATTTTATTGAACTTAATATTGATAAGGAAGAATTGACAGTAGAATTTTTAGCAGATCATATGTGTATGAGTCAATCAACTTTATATAGAAAAATAAAAAGTAGTACAAATAATACTATTGTGGGTTTTATTCGTTCTATCCGATTGAAGAAAGCTGCAGATTTATTATTGTCAACGCCATATAGTTTAAAAGAAATCATCGACCTTGTGGGTATTAATGATGTCCGGTATTTTACGAAAGAATTTAAGAAACAGTATAACGTAGAACCATTAGAATATAGAGGTAAAGCTGTAATTTAGACACTTTTAAATGGGCGCTTTTGGGATTTAGTATATTTTCAGAGTATTGAAATAATACGATTTAATACGTATATTTGTATGCTAATTAACTATTACTGCTCGATATATCATGAACCTGAATAAGCAATTACTTGCAATACTCTTCTTAGTATTATTCTCCACTTCCTGTAATCTTTTTAAAGATGATGAAACAGTTGAAGATGAAGTAGAAAAAGAAATTTCTATAGATAACTTTACGTCCTCATTTGAACAATATTTCACTTTCTTTTTAAAGGAGCCGATTACTTTTAAACATACTTTAGAAGGAAAGGATTTAAAAACTTCATCCATTAATATTACTGGTTTAAAAGAATTTGGGAAAAACGCTATTTATATTGAACATACAGTAAATGATGAGGGAATACCATTAAGTTCTGTTTTTTATGAAAGAGCGGATACAGGAAAATTTGTGGAATTTTTTAGGTCATCTTACGAGTTAGATGAAGAAGGTTATATTGAAAAGTATATTTCTAATGCCAATTTTCCAGTTGATATTACGTACAGTGATGAAGGGATTGTTGAAACGTTTGAGAATGTGAATTCCTTATTTACTTTGTCTTATGATGAGGACAATAAGATTACGAAGGTAATGGAAGAGAATCAGAACCTAGAGCTTGAAAATAAATATTACTACAATTCTGAGGGTATGCTAACACATATAGTTAATGAATATGTCGACTTAGTTTATGCTTATGATGATAATGGTACGTATACATCAAAAACTAGAACCGAAGATATAGCTGGTGCTGATAACATTTTAAAGTTTGCTTATTCCTATCGTAATGATGACCTCATTATCTCTAAATCGCATAGTAATTTTAATCGTGATAAAGTATTATTAGAAGAGGAGGAAGTGTATGCTATTTCAACTAAAAAACTGAAAAAAAGGAGTAAAAGAAAATACGGAGATAATGACATTTTATCTTTTACGCTAGATTACAATTACAATAATGTATCAGCAACATTAGAAGAAATTATACAATTAATGGGCTCTAATTCAAATAAGCAAAAGAAACATTACATTCTAACTCCTACAAACTTCTTTGATGAAGCAGAAACAATAGTAGAAAATTGTGAAGTCTCTAAAGATGGTAATTTCCTCTATTATATTGAGTTTTCTTCTGAAATTAACAGCGATGAGTTTACCATCAAAAATACTACAGGAACTGTTCAAGAGAAAAAAGATGTACCTAAGAGTTTAATAGAATTTATTGATGCCATATAATAACAACTGCTGATATAATGATCATAAAATTTAGATTTATGTTTTATGATTACTAAAAAAAGGACAAAGTAAAAGTACCTTGCCCTTAATATAAATTTTGAATACTAGTTTAGTTGTTACTATTATAAATTATCTGACTTTATTTTATCATATTCAGGATTTATGCAACGATCACCATAACGTTGATAAACAGCCTGCAATTGCTCTTTACTTTCAGGGTATTGCCCTTTGTCGTCTGTTTCTTTAATCCAATTATTTAACGTTAACCGGAGTGCGTCTAATTCCTTTTTATAAGAAGGGTTTTCAGCTAAATTATGAAGTTCATAAGGATCTTTTTGTAGATCATATAATTCTTCAGGAGGCCTAACATCAGAAAGCCATTCACTAGCAAATGGAACACCATCTTTATATGCTTTCATTAATGCTTTATAAGTTGGTTTATGTGATCGGTATTGCAACTGCATTAATGGTCTATCCGTCATGAAATTCTTGATATATTTAAACTGATTTGTTCTTACAGCCCTAATTCTATCTATTGTAAAATCACATCTATCTCTAGCAGCAATAATGTAATCTCTGTGATAACCTTTTTCAAATAGATCTTTGCTTTCCATGTAATCAGGTATACTAATTCCTGCAAGGTTTAGGGTAGTAGCGGTTAGATCAAGTAAACTAATTAAATCCTTACGAATACCTTTTTGTTGTAAAAGTAAAGGGTTGCCAGGAGCTGAAAATACCATTGGCATATGTAAGCCTGCATCATATAAAAACTGTTTATCACGCAGTAATTTATACCCATTATCAGAAAAGAAAACAATAATAGTATTTTCATATAAACCATCTTTTTTTAGTTGCTCTATAATTTCGCCAATTTCATTATCAGTTACTTTTATTTGATTATAATGGTCTGCAATTTCTTTTCTTACAGATGGAATATCAGGGTAATAAGGGGGGACATTAACCTCTTTGGGATCTACTAAAACAGATGGTTTCTTGTGGTTTTTACCACCATATAATTCTATCACTCCAAAAAAAGCTTGTCCTTCTTTTCTATCATTCCAGCTACCTGTACCTGTTTTTCCAAAATGTTTTTTCTCCGTATATGTTCCAGTCCAATAATCTTCCCAATTGTAACTCCAATTATAATCGTCTTTTCCTGTACTAAAAGTATGGTAACCATGTGCTTTAAATAACTGAGGAACGACCTTTACGTAATCTGGCAACGAAGTGGTTACAGTACGTCCTGTTCTATGGTTGTGCATACCAATAGTTGTTGGCATTGCTCCAGTAAAAATACCTGATCGAGCAGGAGAACAAACAGGCGACATAGAATAACAATTTGTAAAAGTTACTCCATTATTAGCCAGAAAATCAATAGATGGAGTTGTAATGGTAGAATCTCCATAAATTGGCATCCAAGGGTCAATATCTTCGCCAAAAAGCCATAAAATATTTACTTGCTTATTTTCATTTTTCTGTTGTATGGAAGAACAGCCAATACAAAAGATTAAAAGTAATACTACGATTGATAGTTGTTTCATTTCAAAGGTTTGTTTTTAATAATCATGAGAACGTCACAAAATTCTCAATGTGTAATAGCAATACATTAATTGTATTAATGCTACATGTCAACAAATATTGAAATAATACTAGAAATAGAGGGTTGTATGCGTTTTTAGTTTGTCTGTTACAGTTAATTTATGATCCTACTTTGTTTAGCGTTCTTTTTATGAAGAATTCTTTATTTGTGGGTGATTACCCCATTTTACTACAACAAAAAGTTTTATTCGTAGCATAAAAACATTGTTGTACTTTTAAAAACACAACTTTTACTTAAAGGCACATTGTCTCATGAATAGTTTCTCACATTTGTAGTGTATTAAATACATCAGTAAGGCAAAATAACCTAAACTGAATGTAGACCAACACATACAGCACAAGAAACTATTGAGAAGATGAAACAATTATTACTATATATATTACTTCTAACAACTATAAGTTTAACAATTACTTTGAAAGCTGTTGCTGGTGATAAAGTACCTTTTAATAAAGAATGGAAGTTCAGTAAAGAAACGTCAGCGCTAGACTATAAAAAAGTAAGCAGTTTGTCTTTCGATGTATCGGGTTGGAAAGCAGTATCACTACCCCATACGACTAATATAGAGCCTATGGTTGTAAATAATCAGTGGCAGGGGATAGCCTGGTACAGAAAGACTTTTTTTATTGATGAAACAAAGCAAGGCAAGAAGTTCTTTATAGAGTTTGAAGGGGCAATGAATATTGCTGAAGTTTGGGTAAATGGTCAGTTTGTAAAAAAACATATTGGTGGGTATTTACCTTTTGTTTTTGATATATCATCTTATGTTAGTTTCGAAAAAGAGAATTGTATAGTTGTTAGGTTAGACAATAATGATAGTGCCGTAACTGGACCTAAACCTCTCAAGATTCTAGATTTTAATACATTTGGTGGCTTGTATAGAAATGCATGGCTGTTGATCAAAGACCCTTTACATATCACAAATGCTATTTTAGAAGATAAAGTTGCTGGAGGTGGAATTTTTGTGACTTATCCAGAAGTTAGTACTAAAAAAGCTGTAGTTGCTATTCAATCAGACATTAAAAATCTGTATAAAACAGCTAAAAATGTGACAATTGTACAGGAGTTACGTTATAAAAATAAGCTAATAGGAAAAGTAAAAAGTGAGTCAATTTTTATAAAGAGTAATGAAAGTAGTACCATTAAACAGTCTATTACGGTAAAGAACCCAAAATTATGGGATACAGACTCTCCACATCTATATTCACTTATTACAAAAGTGATGGATGGGAAAAAAACCGTTGATAAAGAGGTGACAAAAATTGGTATAAAGCATATTAGTTTTGTTGGTAGAGATTTTTATTTAAATGGTAAAAAGAGGTATTTAAGAGGTGTAAATAGGCATCAAGAATATCCTTATATTGGTTATGCATTATCTACAAATGCAGAAATTAGAGATGCAATAAAGATTAAAAATGCAGGTTTTGATGTAGTAAGATTATCACATTATCCACATTCACCTTCTTTTATGGATGCCTGTGATTCTCTGGGTCTGTTAACTTTAGATGCAATTTTAGGATGGCAATATTATAAACCTACTGCTGCTTTTAGAAATCAAATTTTTCAAACGGCAAAAGATCTAATTAGAAGAGATAGAAACCACGCCAATGTAATTGCATGGGAGGTATCTTTAAACGAGACAAAAATGCCACTAGAATTTAGGCAAAAATTGTCAGCTATTGCACACGAAGAGTATCCTACAAAACAAAGTTTCTCTGCCGGATGGATGAATGAAGGTTATGATATTTACTTACAAGCAAGGCAACATAGAATTTTACATCCTGAAGCAAGAGAAGAGTGGAAAGGTCCTTATTTTGTTTCTGAATATGGTGATTGGGAATATTACTCTAAAAATGCAGGTTTAAATCAGCATCAATTAGATAAAACCACACGATACGAAACATCGAGCAGGCAAGCTAGGAGCTTTGGAGAACGAAGATTACTTATGCAAGCATATAATGTACAAGAGGCTCTAAATGATAATTTAGGTACAGAAGCATTTGGCGATGGCTATTGGGTAATGTTTGATTACAACCGAGGGTACCATGATGACTTAGAATTATCGGGTATTTCTGATCTTTTTAGGATAGAAAAATTTGCTTATTATTTCTATCAATCACAACGTGAGCCAACTAAACACATTCCAGTTACCTTAAAAATAGCTTCTTACTGGACAGATAAATCACCTTTGTCGGTAAAAGTATATAGTAATTGTGATGAAGTAGCGTTCTATCTAAATAATAAATTAGTGGCAAAGCAAAAGCCAGATCAAGATAAAAAAGCCATCAATTTACCTCATCCTCCGTTTACTTTTCAATTAAATAAATTTGAAAAAGGGACATTAAAAGCTATAGGATATATAGGTGGGAAAGCAGTTGAGACAACGTTGGTAAGAACACCAGAAAGTGCAGATCATTTAGTAATAGAAATAGATGAATCTAAAATTCCATTGGCTTCAAATAGTAAAGATGTTGTGTTTGCCTATATCAAAGTAGTTGATAAATACGGGACTTTAGTACCTGATTATAATAAAGAAATTGAGTTGAATATAAACGGAAATGCTGTTTTAATGAATAAAAAGGGCATAACTACAGAAGCTGGAATTGGAACGGCCGTACTTCAGTTTGAATCTTTTAATAAGGAATTGCAACTACATGCAACAGCAGAAAATGGAAAATTAAAAGGTAGTCTCCAATTGGATGTTAAGTAATTAAAGACAATTAGAAAAATGATGAATTATAAATATATCACAGTAGTACTCCTGTTTTTTATGCTTAATGTTTCGAAAGCAGAAGAGGTAATTCACCTTAAAGCAGAGAAAGGTAAAGACATGACAATGACTTTGAGAGCTGCTTTAGAAAATGTAAAAAGTAAATCGGTAAAAATAGTGTTAGATAATGCAACCTACTTTTTTAAACCAGATTTTGCTTACGAAAAGTATAGCTTTATCACCAACCATAAAAATGGTTTAAAGAAGATTGCTTTTCCATTCGAAAATTTTGAAAGTGTTGTGATTGAAGGAAATGGAGCAGAATTAGTTTTCCACGGACAAATTCTTCCATTTCTATTCGATCACTGTTCTTCTGTTCGTGTAAACAATTTAAAAATTGACTGGGACATTCCTTTTACCATTCAAGGTAAAGTGATGGCATCAGATAAAAAGGCACAATGGATAGATGTGAAAATGGCACAGAAAGGGTATTCTTGGCAACTTAAAAAAGGAGTGATTACCTTCCCTAATATAGATGGGTTTCATTACACAGGTTTAGGCAATACGCTTACATTTAATGAAACAACAAAAGCGGTGGCTCATGGTGCTTTAGATGAAACGTATAGACCAGAAAAAGTTGAAAAAAGAAAAGATGGAATTTATCGCTTTTATGGTAAAATGAGAAAGTATCCAACAAATGGAGAAATGATCAACTTTAAAGGGCCACACGAAGAAAATAGATATGCTCCAGCATTTCATGTTATCTCCTCTTCAAATGTTGTTTTTGATAAAACAGTTGTTCACCATGCTTTAGGAATGGGTTTTTTAGCCGAACGATCTGAAAATATTACAATAAAGAATAGTGGTGTTTATGTAGAAAAAGGTAGCGATAGACTTATTTCTTCAACAGCAGATGCAACTCACTTTTGTAATGTAAAAGGCAAGGTTTTAGTAGAGAACTGTCGCTTTGAGAACATGTTAGATGATGGTACAAATGTTCATGGAACTTATGTAACAGTAAATAAAGTAATTGATAACCATAGTGTGATCATTCGGTTAGAACATTTCCAACAATTAGGGTTTGAGTTTGCAGGAGTTGGTGATGAAATTTGGTTAGTTCAAGCACCAAATCCAGATAGAGGAGAAGTGCTTACAGTTAAATCAGTTGATTTTATTAATGATCGTTTTTCTAAAATTACGTTTGATGAAGCACTACCATCATCCCTAAAAATTAATGATATTCTTGAGAATAAAACATGGAATCCTACTTTTACGATGCGTGGCTGTACTATCCAAAATCATAGAGCAAGAAATATAATTTTAAAAACTCCGTTAGAGATTGTCATTGAAGATAATTTTCTTTCGTCTAGTATGTCATCAATATTATTTAGAGGAGAATCATTTTTTTGGTTTGAATCTGGTCAGGTGGGAGATGTATTAATTCAGAATAATACATTTTATAACTGTGCTACAAGTGGAGTAGAACATGCAGTAATGTATGTAACGCCGAGGTTAGGAAAAACATTTGATAGAACAGCTATTTACGATCGAAATATAAGATTTATCAATAATAAGATAAATACATTTGATAACAGAATTATTTGGGCATACAATACCGATAACCTTTTAATTGAAGGCAATCAGATTATTCAGAATACTGAAAAAGTGCAATTATTTTCAGAAGCACCTATGTTCGAATTTGTAAACTGTTCAGCTATTTCGATTAAAAATAATACCTATTCTGGTAATACAACTTTAGGAATTAAAACAGATAAGAAATCAAAAGAAACAATTGAGATACGAAAGAATACAGCGATAGAAATGATGGAGTAACTACTTATTTATATATTTCAAAAAATACCTTATGGGATTTTGATGATGTGAATTACTTATTGCGATAGGAAGAATTAATGGCTCAGAAAATTAATTCTTGATACAATTATTGATGATGTTAAATGAGAGGATTGTTTTTTAATACTGAGAATTAATGACAATACCCTTCCTCGATTTTAGCATCATTTTTTATAACCAATAAAACGTTTTTAAACCTAAATAAGTTTGTGATTAATGTGGGTATTCTACATCTTGAAGAAAGTAAAAACCTATTCGTTTAACCTTTACAAGACCCCAAATAAAATGTCAACAGGAGAAACAAATCTATCTAATTTAATAAAAGGAATGACTCCTAAATTAAATGAAGGAGAATATATATTTACCACATTAAAAACGGTAGATGACATAGATAGAAAAGATACAATCTGTGAGTTTAAAGAAGAAGAAGGAACAACCATTGTAATTGAAAAAGGAAAGGCAGATCAACTGAATTTAGACTACGATTATATAGCTTCTTGGATAACACTAACAATTCATTCTTCTTTAGATGCCGTAGGTTTAACAGCATTATTTTCTACGGAATTGGCAAATAATGGTATAAGCTGTAACGTGATTGCAGGGTATTATCACGATCATATTTTTGTGGACAGAAAAGATGCAAAAAAAGCAATAGAAGTACTGGTTAAATTGTCAGAAAATCAGTGATTTATGTAAGTGTTCTACGGTTAAATTTAAGGTTGAAATTGTAGGAATAGGTTTCAATGCAAAATAGAAGGAATCACGATAGATTAATCAACTTAAAGCAACATCATTTATACGTAAAGTAACTTAATTAGTAAGTGTCGCATCTAGTTTTGTTTTAAATGAAATGTATGATAAACATTTATAGATGTTTTCTCTAACAGTAGTATTGCCTGATCAACAATAATAACTTTTAGCGAAAGCTGTAAATGGAATGAACACTAGTGAATCTATATATCAATTTTGATGATAGATTCATTGTTAAACAAATTACTATGATAATTAAGAATTATTACTTTAAAATGGAGGTTTTAAAAAAAGCTCTCCTAATTTCTACTATTTTTCTCTGCTTTCAATTTGATGTTATTGCTCAAACTACAATTGGAACTCAAAAAGCAACTATTGGAACAAGAAATCTCACTTTTTTTGTGAATCGAGTTAAAGTAAAAGGCACAGCTACTTTTAGAAACGGTCAAGCCACTGCAAAACAAGTGAACGATGAAATTGAACGTCTTTCTGCATTGGGTGGTGGAGTTATTAAATTTCTATCGGGTACCTATACGATTGGTCAAATTCATCTTAAATCTAATATTAGAATTGAGGTAGCAAGTAATGTAACCTTTAAAATAGATCGTTCTAACGGAAACAGTACCTTGTTTAATTTAGGTCGTATTACAAATAAAAATCAAGAGCAAATTTTTAATATTGAAATTGTTGGAGCATCGGATAACCCCAACTCTTGGTTTACAATTGATTTAGGCAATTTTAATCCATTAGCAGATGCAACACCTTTTAAAGTAGGGTATGTGAAAAACTTTGCATTGTCTCGTTTTATCATTAAAGACAATTATACACTAAACCCTTCTGTATTTTTAGTGGCAGATAGTAGGTATTTAGGTAAGATTGATGGAAGGCAAACTTATGATTTAGAGACGTTTGGTCGTATTCCTATGCAAGGAGTGATTAAGAATGCGAAAGCTACAAAAATAGGTACTGGCTATGCTCTTGTACAACCTTTTAGTGGTAAAAGAATCTACATGGAAAACTTGAAAGGTAACCAAGGAATTACAGTTCGTCTTGAGCCAGGAAGTGGTAAGGCAAAGGATGATCTTAATCTTACAAAAAGTAAGAAAATGGGCTCAATAGATGATATATATATCAAAAATATATCAAATGAATTGGGTTTTGCTGCTCTTTTTATTAAGCCACATGCTAAGATTTGTAATAACATTTATGCTACTGGGTTATCAGCAAAAAATAGTTTGTCTACAGTATATATTGCATCAGCAAGCCTAACACCTCTAAGTAGAAGAGGGAAATTTATCAATACAAAATTTGAAAATATCTCGTTTACTCAAACTATAGAAAATAAGGTTTCGGGAGGTACAAATCCATTAAAAGTTGAGAATTACCCTGCAGATAGTGGTTTGGAAGGATTACGATTTATGACTGAATTACATAGAACTAAATTAGTTAGGGTCAGAAATTCTATGTCGCCTAAACCGGGGGCTGTGTCTTTGGTTGCTAAAGATGCGGGTGGTCAGCGTTACAAAACACACCCAATTGCACCGGTTATTTTCACGGCGAAACATTCCGCTACATCTATAGGTACAACACTAGGGAGGTACAATGTAGACTTACCATCAAACAGCCAAATTAAAGTGTTAGGTGGAGTATATACAGGGGCCAAAGTTGTGTATAGAAACGAGGCTAAAGTAATTATTAATGGTACTGCTGATACCGACTACATCCTTAAATAATCCTAACTAAAAAGACATAGAAATGAAAAATATATTTATAATATTCTTGTACTTAACATGTATAAGTACATCAATAGCACAAATAGATACGTCTAAATTTACAAATGAAATTCTCTCTTCTGCTAATTATTTAGTAGGTACACCTTATGAGGTTACGAAAGATGGAATTATTTCTTCAATAAATATTATTGGAAACAGTACTGGTACTAAGGTTAAAATGGCAATTTACTCTGATTTAGAGAATACCCCAGATGAATTAATTGCTGTAAGTGAAGTGAATAAACTTGGTAAAGGGTTGACTTCTGTAGCAATTGAACCTATAGAATTAGATGCAGGTAATTATTGGATTATGGCGGTTTACGAAACTACAGGTAAACATTTACTAGGGAATACTACAAATGTAAATAGTGATGTTTTTTATACAGCTTTAAATTTTGATAATGAGTTGCCTATCAACGCTCAACACTTTGAGAATTATCAAGGACATGCCTTCCCTTTCTTTTTAGATTTTAAACCTGAAAAGACAGAAACAAGCCTTACATTATACCCAAATCCAACGGTTGATTTTGTAAAGGTTGACTATCATAAAGAAAAATATGAAGTACATATTTTTGATCTAAATGGGGTTGAAATCAAAGTAATTCATTCTGAGAATAAAACATTGGAGGTAGATTTAAGGGGTTTTAAAAAAGGGCATTACCTTTTTAAGATAGAAAACCAAAAAGCACAATATGTAATTAAGAATTAATGTATGCCCTTGCCTGTATAAATTGTACAGGTAAGGGTACTTTTTTAACTTGAGATCTACTAACATTTTAATAAACAAACACCAATAATGTGTGTGATTAAGACAAATAACATGAGAAACTTTTTTAAACGAACAGGTGCAATTTTACTTTTTTTTGTACTACTAAGCAGTACCCTTTTGGGACAGGATCTAAATAATGAGATTGAAAATGAAGTTAAGAATTTAGAAGCTCTTATTAAGAAGGCAAAGAAAAAAGGAATTGATGTAACTAAAGAGGAAAGTACTTTAAGAACAGCGGATATTTTTAAGACTTTTGCCAATTGGGATGAGAAAAACATTGACTACAATTATAACTTATTCAAAACGCTAAATACTTATAAAGCAACGGCCAAAGAAGTGGCTGAAGATTTACCAAACTTTGAAAGGAGAGAGGTAATTATTATGCTTAAAGAGGGACAAGAAAATTTAGACTTGGCGTTAGCTGGTAAAATTAAAAAACAAAAAATTACTAGAATTGATTGGAACAATGCACATATAAAAGGCAGTGATATTGTTCAGAATGATGGTAGGCCCGTCTTTCTTTTAGATTACACATGGAAACCCAAAGTGCCTTATTTAACAGAGTATCATGGAAATTTAGATGGTTTTTTTATGACGTCAAATTATGTGCTTGATGAAAGTGGTACAATTAAACCAAAATTAATTAAAGACTTACAAACAAAGCCTACAGGTAGGATTGGTACTGCATTTTTAAATCATTTAAACCCTCCTAAATGGTTTAAGCAGAAATACCCAAAAGCATTAGAAGGTAAACGTAGATATTTTGATTACGATATTGATAACCCAAATACTTTAGTTTTACAGGAGTTATTATTAAGTAAAACAGTTCCTTTAATGAAAGGGAAAAATTATGCAGAATTAGGCTATATGTTAACCAACGAGCCACATTGGCACACTAAAGAGGGGTCTTGGGATACTGGAGGAGTTTCTGAGTATACGTTGATAAAATTTAGAAATTACCTTAAAGAAAAACATAAAGATGTTGCCACATTAAATGCTATTTGGGGGGCAACGTTTTCTTCTTTTGATGCGGTTCAAGTTACAATACCAATGAATGGAAATTTGCAAGGTACACCCATTTGGTACGATTGGATGCGCTTTAATCAGGTGAGAGGGAACGAGTGGTTTCAGAGTCTTACTGATATAATTCATAAATACGATCAAGAAGCCAATACGCATATAAAAGTAATGACGCATTTGTTTACAGAAAACCCAAGGGATATGGGTATTGATTTAGAAACTATGACTGAAATTACTTCTGTAATTGGCAACGATGCAGGAGCAGTTTATTCTGATATGTGGAGAAAAAAAGTACCAGAATGGAAGAGTAAGTATAGCTTTGATTGGAGACAACTTTGTATTAGTTATGATTTCATGAAATCTGTATCTCCTGATAAGATAATTTTTAATTCGGAAAATCACTTTATTTCTACTATTAGATTTAGAGACCTATACATGAAACCCGATTATGTTAGGGCTACTTTCTGGCTTGCAACAACATTAGGTTTAAATGCATGTCAGACGTGGTTTTTCCCAAGAAATGTTGATGGATCATTAAGAAAGAATACAAAGGGATATGCTGCCTCAGTAACACAGATGCCCCGTGTGATGAACGAGATGACACTCACTTATCTTGATATGAACGCCAACGCTATGGGGTTAAGTGCAATTCAGAAATTAAGAAAACCAGTACGTATTTTTCATTCAGAGACTTCTGCAATCAATATAGATAATCACATGGATGAAGTGTATCACTCTTACGAAAATTTAATGTTTGAAGGGGTAGCTATTGGTTTTGTTACAGAGAAGATTTTATCTAAACAAGATATGTTGTTATGGGATGTTGTTGTTATTCAAAATACCCCTTTTGTAACCGTATCAGAAAGAAATGCTTTGCAGCAATATTTATCTAATGGAGGTAAAATAATAATTGATAGAAAGAGTATACTAAAAGATGAATATGGTAGAGAATTGCAACCACTTGAAAAGGCTAAAGGTGAATTAATTTTCGCAAATAAAGCTTCAAATATTAAAACTTTAGCCCTGTCTAAAGTGACAGACCAACAACCATTAATTTTAGAAGAAAACAACGCGAATAATCATAAAGCATGTATGTGGAGATATGCGCAAGATGAGAATGGAAACCAGTTACTTTCTATTGTGAATTTAGGGAATAAAGAAGCAAATTTATCTCTTAAATTAAATAATGGGAATCCAGTAAAAATCAAGAATATAATTGAAGGTACTGATCATCCTAAAGACTTTAAAATGAAGCCTTTGGAGGTGTTGTATTTGGAAGTGAGTGAATAAAGCTTTTGTGAATGAAAGTCTATTAAGTAGAAAATGATCTTCTTAATAGACTTTTTTAATATTAATATGTTACATTTGACGCAACTAAATTTAACTCTTCAAACAAATAATTAACTATTTTCAATATGTTGAAAAAATCTATCTGGTTTTTATTACTTGCCTTAGTATCTGCTTGTTCAACTTTCGATGAAGATTTTCTTGATAGAAAATTAAAAGCTGTTTATAAAAATGGAGAATTAGCCTCTGAATATTTTTATAATAAAGATGAGAAAATTGTAAAAGTAATTCATTATAAAAAAATAGAAGGTATACCAAGTCAAGAAAATTTTGTAATACATTATTCTTATTCAAATGATTCAGTTTATTGTAATTATTACAATTTAGATGAAAGTGTTCTTAAGTACACTAGAATATATAGTAAAGTGTCTGAACTAAAGTATAAAATAGATTACATAAACTATTTAAATGAGAAGTATAATAACTATAACTACATTTATTATGAACACCCTCAATTTGGTTATAGTAAGCAAGAAAAATACCGATTAGATGGTACTATGTATGCTATGTTTGTTGCTGAATATATAGATAGTAATGGAAGTGTTAGATGGACTAGTTATAATTATAAAGAGGGGGAAAGTACAGATAATAACCCTACGACCTCTTATGACTATCGAGATAGTAAAAGCTTCGTTTACTCAAGTACATATCTTTATCCGGAATTTGAAAGGCAAAAAGGAAATAAAACAAAAAGGGGTCATAACGGATACATTGATACTGTTATTGAATATGAGTATAATGGGAGTTATCCTGTTTCTGCTATTGAAACATATACACCTTATAAGTATAATTCTCAAGGAGAATTTGAACCAATGGAAGATATAATTACAAACATAAAGTACGAATATTATTAGATACTATTTTTGGTATTTAACATAGGTATTTCAATATCTTATTTGGTCTTAAATGTATAACAAGAGGTAGCTGTAATTAGTTACCTCTTGTTGTTTTTGTAGCTAAACTTAATTTTAGCATACTAAGAAATAATAGGAAATATACATCCTTTTTAAATCTAAGTATTTTGTTGTTATTTACGTATTGCAAAATATACTGTAAAAAAATAGCTACTACTTCGCTAACCCTTTATTATGTTTAAACTCGATATCATCGATATACAAGAGAGCTTTTTTACTAGTGATAGTATTTCCTTTTAACTGAATTTGTACTCTGTCACCATTTTTTAAATCTTGAACCGAATCTTTATTTCTTGTAAATTTTTGAGAAACTTTTACCCATTTCCCTTTTTTGACATTTGATAAATCAAAAGAAATATTTGTTGTCGGATTGGTTAAAATGAGATCTATTTTTTTGATATCTGTATCTTTATCAATCCAAACTTTAAATTCTACTTCATTAGAACCTTTAGGTAAATCTAAAGAACCATACGGAGCGAAGATATTATAATTTTTGTCACTAAAATCACCTTCATAGTTAAAGCATAGGCTTAAATCCCCACTTGCAGCTTTATCATCTGTCATTCTCCAATGGTCTTTATTTGGAGCCCACCAGTTCATACTGCGTCCCTGGAAATAGAAAGGTCCTTCAAAACCTAAGGCATTAAAGTTGGGCGGTGTTATTTCTTTCTGCCAGATTCTAACATAATCAATCAAATAATCTGCAGGTTGTTCTAAATCTTCCTTGTTCGGTAAACCATACCATTCAAAAACTTCAGAATTGATCCATAATTCTTGAGGGAATTGATGCCTCCATTGATCCTTTTCTTCGAGTTCCTCTCTTGTAGAAATTCGTAATAATTTTCCATCAAAATAAATTTTAATGTAGTCTTTATCCCATTCAAAACCGTAAACATGATAGTCGTCTGCAACTCTTACATCCAATACATCTTCCACTTTATAGTGTTTGTGATCTTTGGCTTTTTGTGGATCCCAACTGATTAAATTTGTACGGTACTTACGTTCTAATTGTTCCGGTTTATTGTAAGGATTTTCAGCAGAAAGTTTACCAAAATTCTCTGTCATGTCAATTTCAGAGTGGTAGCCTGTTGTCCAAAAACTAGACGTAACAGGAGCATTAGCCGCCTTACTTCGAATTTCCATATAACCATACTTAAAGAACGATTCGCTCATTATACAAGCTTGTGTAATAGGTTTACTATTATCTGCTTTTTCTTTAGTTCCTCCATAGAAAACACCGTTGTTTTTCTGGCCTTTTATAAACTCAAACTCAGGTTCCCATTGAGACGTTAATATCAGATTCCCGTTTTCAACAGCTACATTATGATCTACGAATTGTGCAGGTGCACGTCCTTTCCATTTTTTTCTATAGTCACCGTTTTCACCTAAAATCCACCATTTGGATTTATCTAATGTTGTACCATTAAATTCATCACTTAGTGTTTCATTTAGAATCCATTTGTCTTTGTTTTCCGGATCAGAAACAGGAGAATGTTGTGCATTACATTCTAATGAATATAGATTCACTAGAGAGATAAAACTTAGGCTTAATGTTTTAATAAGTAGATTTTTCATCACAAAAAAATTAAACTGTAATTGTATTTGTTTGTGTTGTAAAGGTAGATGCAGTAGTAAATATTTTGGTTTCTGTAAGAACATTAGATGTTACTATACATTAAATGTTATCAATTAAAGTGATGTTTTTAACTGTTTTCTTATAAGATTCCCCTATCCAAAAATTAGTAGTGGATAGGGGAATGTTTTATGCTTTTTCAGCCACCTTTTTACCATATTTACTTGGTGAAACACCATAGTATTCTTTAAACATTCTACTAAAGTGAGTACGGTTTTTAAACCCAGTTCTTACGCAAACATCTGCAACAGGTAGGTTCTCTTGTACTAATAATTCTGCGGCTTTTTTCAGTCTATAAATTTTTAGTAACTCGTAAGGTGTATAATTTGTTATTGCTTTTACTTTTTGGAAGAAAGTAGTTCTATTTAAATACAAACCTTTAGCAAAAACATTCATATCTATGTCTTCGTTTTCTAAGTTCTCTTCAATTAACTCATAAAATTTCTCTATAAAAATAGCATCATCTTTAGAAGTACTTTTCTTTTCTACTTCTATAGGGAAATCAATTTGGAAACGCTCTCTTAATTGCTTTCTATTTTTTAATAACATCTGAGAAGTCGCAATTAAATGCTTCATATCAAATGGTTTAGAGATATAGAAGTCTGCACCAACTTCAAGTCCTTTCACTTGATCATCTACAGAAGATCTTGACGTTAATAAGATAACAGGAATATGACTTGTTCTTATATCTGATTTAATTTTCTGACATAATTCTAAACCATTGAGTTCTGGCATTAGAATATCACTAATAATTAAATCAGGCCATTCATCTTCTAACTTATCTAAACATTCTTGCCCATTTACAAAGCAAGTAACATTAAAATAATCTTTAAATACACTGTAAACAAAAGTTCTTAATTCTTCATTGTCTTCTACATAGAAAACATTCAGTTCTTTTAAACTTTCATCCATTAAATAGCTTGGTAACTCCAAACTATTTGGCATTATTTTTTGCTTTTCTTCGTCACTTTCTTTTTCTAGAATATCTTTAATTCTAACCTCATTCAACTGCTCTGTGCAATTAACTTTTACAGGTAGAGTTACAGTGAAAGTTGTTCCTTTGTTTAAGGTACTATCAATACCAATTTTACCAAAGTGCATTTCTACTAAGCGCTTAGAGAAAGCCAAACCAATTCCTGAACCTATAGAGTAGGTATTAGAATTTTCAGTTTGGTAGTAACGATCAAATACATAAGGAAGCTCTTCTGCTTTAACACCAATACCGGTGTCTTCTACTTTAAAGAATAGGGCGTTTTCATCGTGACCATAAACAATTTTAATGGTATCGCCTTCTTTAGTAAATTTAAAGGCATTGTTTAATAGGTTATTGAGTACAATTTCTAGCTTGTAACGATCTGCGGTAATAAATAACTGATTAGCATCTCCTTCTATGATCAATTTTTTAGATTGTAACTCTGCTAAATGATCAAAGTCTTTTTTGATATCCATAATCAAGTCTGTGAAATCAAAATTTGCTGTTTTTAATTTCAACACACTTTGTTCTGCTTTTTGGAAATCTTGAACCTGATTAACCAACTGAAGCATTTTATTTGATTGACGTTGAATTAAATCGAGATGAACAAAAGCATCTTGATTCGACTTAAACATATTCAGAAGCATTTGTATAGGACCTCTAATTAATGTAATTGGCGTCCTAAATTCATGAGAGATATTCATGAAAATACGTTCTTTGGTTTTGTTTAGTTCATCTATTCTTAAACGTTCAATATGTTCTATTTCTAACTCATGTTTTAAGTGAGTATGGTTCAGCATAAATCTAATTATGATATAAACGATACCTATAATACTTAAAATATATAGAATGTAAGCAAGTGGAGTTTTCCATAAAGGAGGATCTATACGAATATCTAATCGGATAGGGGCTGTCCATTTATCTTTTGAGTTAGACGCCATTGCTTCTAACGTATATTTGCCAGGAGGTAGACCGTTAAAAGAAGCATTTTTTGTTTCTGATGTTGTTTCTATCCATTCTTTATCTTGTGGTAATAAACGGTATTTTACTTTAAAGATTGAAGGGTTAGAATAATGTAAAAGTAACAGTTCGATAGAGAAAACATTTTCATCGTATTTTAAAGTAATTCCTTTTTGTTCATTTAAAGGTTTATCCAATAAAACTCTATCGTTTATAGTATCATTTACACTAACTTTTTGATTAAAAAGTACCATTTCTCCAAAAGTGAATTTAGGTAATGGTTTTTCAATTTTAATCTTAGTAGGGTTAAAATAACAGATGCCATTTCCTGCTGCAAAAACAATTCTATTATCGGATTGCTTAAAACCAACATTTTCAAAAGCATAGGCTTTAACACCATCTTCAGAAGCAAAAGTTTTAAATGTATTTGTGGTAATATCAAATTGATTTAACCCTTTATCAGTAGTAATCCATAAGTTGTTATTACCATCAAAAACAATTTTTTTGACAACATTATTATCCAAACCATCTTTTTCAGAATAGTTTCTGTATTCTAATTTTCCATTACTTACTTTATCAATTATACAAATACCTTTACCTTCTAAACCAATACAAAGTTTATTGTTTGGTAGAGCTATAATATTTGATACGTGGTTAGATGGAATTTCAGAATTTTCGTCCTTCTCAGCGTCATAATTGTATTGCTGAATATTCATCGTATTCATGCTTAATGACGGGTCGTTTTCTATTAGAAGCAGGCCATTTAGGTTTGTACCAACCCAAACATTATTACTAGCAGAGTCTATATGTAGGGTTTTAATATTGTTTGCATCAGATAAATTTACATTCGGATTACTATCCAATTTTTCTATGTATTCAACAACACCTTGCTCTGACATCAGTATTCTAAAAAGACCTATTTTGGCTGCTAACCAATAATATCCATACTTATCGACAACTACTTTATTTAATTTAGAGAAGTGCTTATTTGGACGGCCATTTTTAGAAACTTGAATCCACTTTTTGGTTTCGTTTGCTGGTTGATAATACCATTTACCTTTTCCTTTTGTAAACCTAAGCCATTTCCCTCCTTTATTATCTTTTACAACAGCCGCATTATTTAAGTTAACAGGGCTAGAATTAAACTCTTTAGGTAAGGGATCTATTTCTCCAGTAGTGGTATTAAAGTATACTAAACCTCTTAAATAGGAGCAAAGTAATACGTGGTCTTTATCCCAAACACAACCTTCTAAGATTTTATTTGTAAAATTTTGTCCACGAAGTTCAGCAGTATTTAAATCAGAATACTTGAAAGCAGAAGCATTTTTATCAAATACCAATAACCCATCACTAAAAGAGCTAATCCATACTTTATTAAATTTATCGTCATTTGGTAGGAAATCACTTACTCTCCCAATATCTAAATAATGTTCAGGTGTAATTTCACTAAACTTAATATTGTTAGGTAATTTAGCAGGATCACGAATTAATGCACATCCTCTTGAAAGCATTCCACACCATAAACTTCCATCGCTACTAGCTTCAATATTTAAAAACCTTGTAGTTGGAAAAATAGTTTTTTGGAAGTTGAAAGAGTAATGTTCACCATTTTTTTGTGTTGTAACATGATTTATACCATTATAATCAACAATATAAATATTATTGTCACAATCAATAGCTAACCCTCTAGAGGCACCAATACTTTCTGTTAATACAAAGCGGTGTCTGTCTTCTTTAATATTGTATGCGAGTAACCCTTTAGTTGTTGAAACTAAAAGAATTTCATTATCTAAGGTGATTGCATCAGAAACAAATTGAAAGGACTTCTCAATAGCTTCTACATAATGAGAACGTTCTAGTTGATATGTTTTTTTATTAAATAGAAGAATACCTTCATATTCTGTTATACATACGATGTAATCTTGGATAGAAAGAATTTTAGCAATAATAAAGGGTTTGTCATTTTTAATACCCAAGGTATTTGCTTCAATTACTTTAAATTTTTGTTGATCATATAAATAGATATTTAAACCATTTTCTGTGCCTATCCATATGTTTTTTTGATCATCTTGGTAGAGTGCTCTAATCTTGTTGCTTGTAAGAATACGCTCATAGTCATTATTTCTAAAGCTCGTAAAATCGTATCCATTAAATTTATCTAAGCCATTATAAGTTCCCAACCATATAAAACCATTGTGATCTTCTAATAAAGTAGTAACGCCATAGTGAGAAATCCCCTCATTCATTCCATACTTTGTTAATGGAGTAAACTGAGATGTATTGTTTTGTGCTAGTACACCTGTTGTTATAGATAATACTAAAAATTGAATAAGGAATATAATGTAAAATCTAATCATGTAAGTTAAAGTAAAGTCAAATGTTGAATCTTAAAAAAGTGTATGTTTATCTTCTTAATTAACACAGTAGTTAAAGCGAAAAAAATAGTAAAAGACTGTGTTGTTTTTATAATAGTGTGTTATAAATGTAGACAATACATTATGTATCAGCAAGGATTTAACTAAGAAATTATTGGATAATTTTAAAATAACTTTTCTTCTTGTTTAATTTCATTAACACGCAATTGTGTGGTGTTATATGGCGTTTGGTCAGTTTGTTGCTTCGCGTAAATTAAATGATGCTGTGCGTTAATTTTACGAGTGTAAATTGAGTTTTTAGGGGTGTTAAGTTAGTTTTTTTTCAATTTTAATTAATATTACCTTGAATTGTAAAGAGAAATTTGACGTTTAAGAATTAATTGAAAAATAAAGGGGCGAAATATAAAAGGTGAATATTTTTAATACTATTCTTATTGATTTGATCAATTAGTAGTTCATCAATTTTGGTAAGCGTCAATACTTTGTTCGTTTAAGAACATGAAAGTAGTTGATAGTTATTAGCCATAGTATTTATCTCTATATTTGAACGTCGAACTACAAGTCTCTTTTTGATTTAAATTTTAAGTAATGGAAATTTTAAAGATGACAAATAAAATAAAACTTAGACCTTATATTCTTACTCTATTGTTGAGTAATCTTGTGGGTTTAATTGCTTTTGCACAAAAACCACTTGCAACTACAAATAGTAAAGATAAGTGGGAAATTCAATGGAGTGCCTCTGATGAATTTAATGCAGAAAATCCAGATTGGAAAAAATGGATGCAAAAAGGTAAACTTCCTAATACAACCGCATGGAAATGGGACAATGATAGTAATGTTACTATTAAAGATGGTAGCGCAAAAATCACTATGCGTCCAAATCAGAATAACGAAGAGGATAGGAATACCTATTTTAAATCTGGCATACTGAAATCTTACAGAACCTTTACATATGGTTATTTTGAAGCAAAAATTAAAGGGGCTTCTTTAGCTGAAGGGGTGTGTCCATCTTTTTGGCTATTTAGTGATTTTGATAAAGAAGCCAAAGATGGTGAACCGGTTTACTGTGAAATAGATATTGTAGAGTTACAACAATTTGACTGGTATAATAAGCATCAAGAAGACATTCAGGATATTGATCTGAATTTACATGCGGTAGTGAAAGTGGATGGGAAAAGAGAATGGCGTAGACCTAAAAAATATCCTGATGAACAATTAAACAAGTGGAGAGCTCCTTGGGACCCAAGTGAGGACTATCACGTATATGGTTGCGAAGTTAACAAGAAAGAAATCATCTGGTTTATTGACGGTGTAGAGGTGGCAAGAAAAAAGAACATTTATTGGCATCGACCTATGAATGTGACATTGTCTTTGGGACTACGTAAACCTTTTGTAAAATTCTATAATAACAGAAATAACGCTATTGATCCTACTTCAGATCCTAAATCTTTAGAAGCGTTAAAACAGATGCCTACATCTATGTTTGTAGATTATGTAAGGGTCTGGAAAAAGAAATAAACTACTTACTTAATAGTAAGAACTTACTCTTCTAAATAAATTTTATTAAAATGAAAGCAAGCTATTTTTCTCTGCTACTGCTTTGTAGCATAGTATCTTTTAGTGTAGATACTTATGGACAATCAATTACTACTATTGATAATTATAATGACTGGGGATGGAAAACGAATTACGTTGCAAAGAACGATTTTATTACGGTAACGGTTGTTCCAGATGCTGGTGGAAGAGTATTGGAATATAACCTAGGCGATGTGAAATCATTATGGTTAAACCCTAAAGAATTTGGTCGTTCATATACAAATGATGACCATGTGAAAATGAAGGACTGGAGAAATTTTGGAGGGTATAGATTAGTACCAATTCCTAGAGATAATTTTGCATTGAATGCTAAAGGTGATAAATCGCAAAGATGGCCACCTCCTGTAGTTATTGGTGATGCTCCTTATAAAGTGCTCTCTGCCGAAAGTAAGGTAGATAAAGTAACAATTGTAGTGCAATCAGGTGTTCAGAATTTACCAGTACCAGTTTGGTTTGGCAAAGAAAAAAGATTTACTCAACCTCAAGTAGAAGAATCTATACAGTACACAAGGTCTCTCCAAATCGAAGATGTATCTAGTAAAGTATATTACATACATACTTTAAAAAATGTAGGAAAAAAGAAAGTGAAAAGAGGTATAATGCTTTCAAGTCAGCATGTTTCTTGGACAGACTCTTTACTACAAGATGGTGAGAATTTTGTGGCGTATGTTCCCTTTGATAAGGAGCATAAAATGAAAGGTGGAGAACAGTTTAGAATTGATGTTACACCAGAACAGCGATGGAGATACATTTCTAGAAATAGATTTCCGTTAGATAAAAATAACCCCGAACACGTAAAAAAGTATTTTAACAAAGGTACAAATTGGACGGGTGAAGTAGCTCCTGGAATATATGAAGCTCACTTTGATTATAATTTGATGGGAGGGATGCATATGATATCTTCTAAAGCGTGGATTTGTTATGTAGATAAAACAACATTATCTGCTTTTTCTAAATCATTTCAACCTTTTGATAAAACGCTAACCTATTGTGAAGGAGGAGATGTTGCAATCTTTAATAGTGGTATGGAAACAGGTTATTTAGAAACTGAAATTCAAACACCAATTTATACTTTAGCAGCAGGAGAAGCATTTGACTATCTTGAAACACATGGGGCTACTAAACTACTTAGTACGCCAATTTTAGATGTGAATGCAACGGGTATTATAACTAAAAAATTAGCACTGGATGTCACATCAAGTACTGTAAAAGGGGAGTATGGAACGTTTATAGAAGGAACATTAAAAGTAAAATTCCTGAACGGAAAGAATAAAGAAAAAGTACTTTCTTTAGGAAAAGTTTCTCCATTAAAAGGGATTGAGGTAAATCAGAAGATAGATAAAAATAGTACAGAAATTAAAGTAGTGATCCTAGATAAACATCACAAAGAACATTTACTTGATGAGTATTCAAAAATAAGTCAGTAAACAAAAAGCTACTTCTTTAATTAGGAGTAGCTTTTTTTATACGATTTTAGAAACCATTATTTTTCATAAAAAGGCATTGGAATATTATTAGATGTTCCTTTAATTAAAGAACTAGCTGTTGGAACAATTGGTGTGTCTTCTGTATGAATATTATTCTTACTTGTATTACCACCAATATATAAACTAAATGTATTTCCGTTAATTTCTTTTTTGATTACTAAACCCACATTCATTTCCATTTCAGAATTATAAACAGCTCCATTTTTAGAATAGCTGGTAGGATAAGTAGAATAACTTAATCTAGGTGCCGTATAGATATCAAATGCAATATCTTGAATGGTAAACAAAGGCATCTCAAAATTGATATAAAGGTTCTCTTGGAACGGTTCGAAAAAAGAATTGTTGTTAAAAAGAAAATTCAATTGCTGAGGTGAATAAAAATCAGTGTAATGAACATCTACTGTTCCTCCCTTCGTCTGAAAATTACTTAAAAGGTCTTGAGCGTTAGATTTTTGATAAACTGAAGTTATCAGAATAAATGCGAGAATAATTTTATTTAGTTTTTTCATGAAATTAGGTTTGTTGTTAATGAGTCATCTTTTAGACAATTAACTTACAGTAGTTGACAGTAATTAATACAAGATATTTCGCATTAAAATCACCTTTTTTTTAAGCATAGATCCAAATTGCAATTTTGATATTTTATGTATTTACTTTATTAATCAATAAAATTGATAACGAACAGAATCTGACATTCTAAAAATAAAATTTTACATTTTCATCTGTGATTATCCCCGTTATATCAACTATCAGAACAATAACAACATCTGATCACAATTGATTTAAACATTATAATCTACAATAAAATGAAAAAATATATAATCTCTTTATTCGTCTTAGCTTCTTCTGTTGCAAATGCTCAATACAAAATGTCAACAAATATTTCAGAAAATATTATAACTCCTGATACGGTAGAAACAACAGAAGGTCAGCTTACCTTTTTTGATGGTGTACCAAGTCAAGAAACAGTAAATACAGCCTACGATTTCATGGACAAATCAAGAGGATATACTGCTTTTATGGATGGTATGCGTTATGCATCTATTTGGGCATTGTATAAAGGGCATTACCAAATGGGAAATACAACCGCTAATTCTACTTTAATTTTTGATGGAATGATGGATTCGAAATCTCAATTTTTAACAGGCAATACCTCTACAATGTACGTAACAGGTTTTGTGGATACTAAAAGAGATGGAGTGGTAATTATAGAGGTTCCAACGGGTGCCTTGGGTTTTGTAAACGATATGGCTTTTGACTATGTCTGTGACCTAGGAATGGTTGGCCAAGATAAAGGGAAAGGAGGTAAATATGCTATTCTTCCTGTTGGGTATGAAGGAGAAGTTCCTGAAGATTGTTTCATAATTAGATCTAAATCGCATGTAAACTGGGTATTGTTACGAATGAGTGGAGATCAGAAAACAATTGATAATGTGATGGCTAATTACCGTTCTTATCCTGCAGCTCAACCAGAGTTAAGAGAAGAAATGAACTTTATTCATGCTTCTGGAAAAGAGATGAATACTATTCATGCCAATAATTTTGAGTTTTATAATGAAATTCATGAGATGGTACAATATGAATCTTTGTCTGCTTTTGATGAAGAACTTTTAGGTACTTTCCGAGCAATTGGTATTGAGAAAGGTAAGCCTTTTAACCCAGATGCTCGTATGAAAGCTATCCTTACAGATGCTGTTGCTTTAGGTAATGCAAGTGCTCGTTCAATTGCTTGGTATCCAAGACAAAAAGGAGTTAGCTTATATGAAGATAATGTATCGAGCAGATGGAGAATGGGTTATGCTGATAGAGATGTATTCTTTAATGACAATGGTGCTGTTAAAAAAGAAGCAAGAGATATGTTCCATTATTCTTATACTGGCGTTACTCCAGCAATGGCATTAAGAATTGAAGGTAAAGGTTCTGATTATGGTATCTCTTATGTAGCACAAGATGGTATTGCTTATGATGGAGGCAAAACATACTCGTTACATATTGATGCAGATGTGCCAACAGCAAGATTTTGGGCAGTAACATTATATGATACACAAACAAGATCTATGATCCAAACAGATCAAGAACACCCATCTTTGGATAGTAATCAGAAAAAATTAGTGTACAATGAAGATGGTTCTTTAGATATTTATTTCTCACCAGAACCAATTGAAGGTAAAGAAGGTAACTGGTTACAAACTATCCCTGGTAAATCGTGGTTTACAGTGTTCAGAAATTACGGTCCAGAAAAAGAATGGATTGAAGGTTCTTGGAGATTAAATGAAATTGAAGAAGTACAATCTGTAGATACTAGTAAGTAATAGGTTTTTGTAAAAAAAGAAGGCTGTCTCATTAATTTGAAACAGCCTTTCTTTGTGTTTTTCTTATTTTTAGTTGATGTCAAATAGTACATCAGAAGCTCTTCTTAAACCATTTTCACTAGCTTTTTCTAGATATTTGATGTAATCATCAATTGGTTTATCTAATTCATAATAATGTCTGTCGTTGTATTTTAGCATTGCTAGACCATACTGACTGAAAGGATCATTAAGTTTGGCACCTTTCTCAAAGAAATTGTAAGCCATTGCCTTGTTTTCTAGTTTAAGTGCAAACTGACCTGCATACCAAAAACTTTTCATTTGGTGTTCAGACATTGCTCTTTTGTATAATGTAAGCACTTGGTCATCATCAGTAAAACGATGAATATCTAAAGCCTGTATTGTTGCTAAATGCCATAAATGATCGTTGATACCATTTCTTTCTTCTTCTTGAAATACCTTAATTACCTCTTTGGCATAATATTCTTCTTCAGTAGTTAATTCTACTTGATGTTGCTGTTTATTCATTACCAATAGCCAGAACATACCTAATGCAGCATCTGAAGTAGAAGAATTATCAACAGAAGCATCTTGAAAAACTTTAGCAATTTCTTCTAATTTTCTTCCCGTAATTAAGAACGGTTCATCCAATTTATATTTAGTTACTCCAGTTAAGAATTTGTAGTATTCCTCTTCTGCTCTAAATACAAGCGTATTGCTCTTTGGACCTGAAGCTTTTGCTTTAAATACAAATTCAGAAGTACCCACATTTTCAGAAAACGACCCTAAAATTGGTTGCGATTTTAATAACCTTAAATCTTGTTTAATAAGTTGTGCAGTAACAATACTATCTCTTTTATGTTCACTAAGAGATTTAATCAATTTCTCTGCAAAAGGAGAGTGTTGTCCTTTAATACCATCAGAAACTGTGTTTAGTTTACCCGAGCTTAGTACATATCTATTTTTCTCTTCAAGCTGAAATCTTAAGAAATCTTCAGCAGTCATTTCTGAGTTTGAAGCATCATAAATAGATCTACCTTTTGTGATTTTATCGTTAAATGCACCTCCAAAACAAACATCAACAACCATCAATACTTGTTGTGATGGTAATTTGTCGGTAAGTGTTTTTACATCATGAAAAGATGCATATGTGAGTAAGTTGGGGTCGTAACCTTTTGTTTCGCTATCACTAAGAACAACAAAGCCTTCTTCATAATATTTAGTTTCGTAAATACCATGTCCTGCTAGATATAGTAAAAAACGGTCTTCTTTATTAAGAATATTATGGTATTCTCTAATTGCCGTTAGGAGTTCATCTTTAGAAGGAGATTTAAGTACTTTTACATCAAAATCATACCCTTCTTTTAAAATTTTTGATACTCCCATTGCATCATAAACAGGGTTGTTTAAGTTGTCAAAGTTTTCATATTCGTCTGTAGCTACAATTAAAGCGTACGCCTTAGAGTTTACAGGTAGAGCATTCTCAACAGTTCTATTTAAGGTAAGACCTCTGCTTTGTGCTATAGTATTAAATGTAAAGGAGTAGGTAAGAAAAGAGACGAGTAAAAACGTCTTTATAAAGGAATTCATTAATAGAAGTATAGTAAAGTGTTTCTAAATTTGTTTGCTTGTCTACAAATAAATAAAATATTTTGCGTATTAAAAAGTCTCTGAAGAATTGAAGTAATTTTTCAGAGACTTTACACATTGTTATTTGAGGACTATTTTCTTTGTTTTAATTGCATTTTCTTGATGAACCTGTACAATATAAATCCCCTTATCTAATTGATGATCTATTGTTGAATGTGGAGACAATTCTTTCAACTGAAGAATTTCCTGACCATTTAAATCAAATACTATTAAAGTACTTACTAATTGATTGGTTAGAAGATGTAACTTTCCATGTGAAGTACCTATTAATACATCTTCCAAATCAATTGTACTACTCAACACATTTGCTTCTCTAAACTTCATTGTAAACCTATCAGAATAATCCCCTTTAGGTAAATATATTTTTACATTTTGCTCTTTAAGATTATATTCAACCCCTGTTGTATTATCAACAAGAAGGATAGGGTGATCTTCTAAGTAATTGTAATCTGCAAGTTCAAAGGTATGTTCTCCATCAAAAGCAGTAACTAACCCTAAAGCAATTTCCTTCTCATCTATGGCAAAATTGTTGAAAACATTAATTACATATTTATCATCGCTATTTGAAATTTGAGAGTACAACGTAAAGTTTGAATTCCCAACTAGTTTTTTCACGTCAAGAGTAGGGTCGTACTGGTCATCTGCATTATCTTTAAATGCAATAAGGGTTTGGTTAAAACTACTATTTTCGTGATGAACATTTAACCATAGTCGAGCAATTTCATTGGATTCTTTTACTCTAAAAAACTGAGAATTATCTGTAGATCTCATACTGTTTTTAAACGTAACTGTACCAGAAGATTTAGCTTCTATATAGAATCCTTGTCCTACAGCAATTTCTCCGTTAGGAGTTACAGAACTACCTCCTGATACGGCACCAATACCAGGTTTGTATGTAGCATAATCTGCCGATTGGAAATTGTTTTCATCGTTAATATCTTGATCCCAAAGATAAATGGCAGGTTCAATTACATTATTATCATCTGGACCGTTTAACGCTACAAATTTGTCGATATCAATTGGTGATAAATAGGGGTTTCCAATTAAATTAAAACCTGTGTGAGCTCCTTTGTAAACACTCACATTTATATCTCCATTATTAGGTGTTCCAGAAAGAACTTCTTGATCTACATTTGTAGCCGTATAACCTTGTCCGGGCGTCATTGCTCCATTGTGTGCTTGCCACCCTTTGTTTAACTCTGAGTAACTATTGCTTTGCGGTAGTGTAGGATTATAACTATAAATATTGCCACCAAAACTTTGCTCTGATACATATGGACTTGAAAAATAGTTATATACCGTTTCTAATCCATCGCCTACAACTGTGTATTCTACAGTACCAGTACCTAAATAATCGGTGTTTTCTTCCTGAATAAGGTATCCTCCATTTGCAATTTTAATTACTCCATAATTCACAACATCACCACTAACAGTTAGCCCTCCGTTTTCAGAAATATTTATTTTACTTCCGGGAGATAAACTGATAGAATTGATGATAATGGGAGACGATACATTTAATGTTACATTTTCTTCTATGACAACATTCGTAGTTTTTGAAGGCGTACCATTCGACCAGTTTTGACCATCAAAATTTGATTGGTTCGGGTCTGAAAATTCTATTTGATATGCTTTAAGGTTAACTGCTAAGTTGATTTCTGCAGCAGTTAAATTAGCAAAAGCATCATCTGTAAATTCCCAACCAAAAGTAACTGAACTTTGTTCTGCACTCGCATTCCCTGCAAAAGATATTGTTACTTGTGTAGCACTGTTCTGAATGACTTTTAAAAATAAGCCACTTGGTATATTTACTGGAGTAACCAAGCCTTGTTTAACAAGGTTTTGACCATTAATACCTGTAAGAACATCTCCTCCAGTTAATTGTAAGACCAATTCACCTTCTACGCTTCCATCGTTGTTACTACTTTCTTTAAAGGCAACAGAAGAAACGATTTCAAAATTACTTTCTGTAATAGGGGTGTCGTTAAAATTAAATCTAATTGGATAATCCGTATTGGTAAGTCCAATAAAAGTAGACACATCTGAAGCTACAAATGCAGCAGCATTAAATGTAATTGTAAAATCATCCGAATCATTACTATCGGCATGATCTGTTGCATTTCCTGTAAAAGTTAAGTCAGCACTAGTAGCACTAGTAACAGTAAGTACAGCAGTTAATCCGCTTGGTATATTTGCAGTTGTGATCTCCGTAATTTCTGTACCAACAGCAGCTATAAAAGCATCGCCAACTAAATTTACGGTCATTGTTCCTTCAACACTGCCATCATCAGCATTTGTCTCCGAAAATAAATTATTTGTCCATGTTAAATATGGAGCGGTATCCCTAAAATTGATACTTAGCATTTGTGAGACTTGCTCAAAATTACTAATCTCATTATTCTCAAAAGCTGATGAATTAAAGCTGATATTTAAATCGTTTATATCATCTGTATCTAAATGCGTTGTTGCATTCCCTGATAAATAAAACTTCAAGTTATTTTGATCAATTACAACTAAATGAGTAGATAAACCATCAGGCACTCCTGTTATAGTAACTAGTTCATCTGAAATGTAGTCGGTACTACTTGCTGTAAATAAAGCACGTCCTTGAGTTGAAATGATAAGAGTATCAGCAATAGACCCATCAAAATTTAATGACTCAGCAAGGGTAGTTTTTGACCAAATTAAACCTGGTGTATCTTCGTACTGAAATTGAATATTAAGGTGAGAAATATCTTTTAGATAATTGACAGTATTTTTAGTAAAAGCAGCAGCATTAAAAATGATACCCCCATCATAAGATGTATTTATGAAATCGTGATGATGTGCAATTCCTGTAAAATATAATTTTGCTTTTGTATCGCTTATGCGTTCTAGAACTGGGGTTAACCCGTTAGGGAAATTTGCATAATTCGTATATTGAATCAAATTATCTCCTGTTGTTCCAACAAAAGTTTCTCCACCGCCAATTCTAATTATTTGAGACGAAATGATCGTTCCGTCAAAATTTGTAGTGTCTTCATAAAAAGCCATTTCATCCCAATATAAACCATATTTTTCTTGGTAAAGAATACTGGAAGTAAAAGCATGTTCTTCTACAGAATCAATAATGAACTCATTCACGACAGATACAGCATTATCGATAAAATTAATTTCTAAATTTTCAATGTTGTTCTCTATAAAATGGTCTGTAGATGTTCCTGATAATGATATTACTACTTGAGTTGCTGTTACTCTTTCTAATGCCAAAGTATAATCACTTGGTAAATTAGTAACAGAAATATTATCTAATGATAGGTCATTATGGAAAGTGGCATTGTATAAAGAAATTACGATGTCATTGTCTATACTTCCATCATCTTCTGAACTCTCATTAAAATCTTTTGTATTGAACGTGAAAGTTGGTTTTTCTGGTGCATCTACATACTCTATTGCAAAATCATTAATAAGCTTGTGGACTAATGCTGGACCTTCAGGATCAGTTAGAGCAATGTCTTGAAAACTAATAATTACATTAGAAACATCGTCTATTAATTTTGCATGATTTGTAGCGTTTCCTGTAAAACTCAATACTGCTTCAGTATCAGATATACGTTCCATTCGCCCATTTAAACCATCAGGGACATATGTAAATAATACCTTGCCATTACTACTAAAAAGCTCTCCATCAAAACCAGTAAACTTTTGGCCTCCAAGTAAAGTGATTTTAATTTCACCGTCTATAGAACCATCATTTCTTTTATTCTCTACTAAGCGCGTAGAATCATATGCTAAACCTTGATATTCTTGAAATTTTAAAGCAATATCTTGTTGGTACCCTGCCACATCAATATTTGGATAGCCAGTAAAAGCACCGTCTTCAAAAGTAATAGTAGCAATTGTACTATCTGAAGGGGCGTGATTTGTTGCAACACTATCAAAAGTTATGGTAAGAAGGGAATTTGTATTTCTTGTGATTACGGGTTTAATTCCTTCAGGAAGGTTATTTATAGTAATATAATTCTCTATTGTATCAACAAATGTATCATGTGATAATCTATATTGAAGGTATGCATTTCCTAACCCTCCAACATAAGGGAGCACTTCATAAAAAGTAGTGCTATCATTCATTCTAGATGTTGTTAAGGTTAACTCAGGATTGTAGCCGTCATGAAATTCTATACCAATGTTCGAAACTTGAGCAAGTTCTACAATATCAGCTGTTAAAGCAGCAAAGGCATTATCTGTAAACGACCACCCAAAATTTCTGTTTGCTAAAGAATGATCTACGGCTACCCCATTTAAACTCAGCGTAATTTGCGTAGAAGAATTCTTAATGGCTGACAGTGTTAATCCGTTTGGAATGTTTTGCGTTAAAAGCTTAGAAGCTGTTACAAAATCGTCTCCAATACTACCAGTTAAAGTATCTCCACCTACTAAATTAAGTACAATTTCACCGTTTACAATGCCATTATCCACAACTTGTTCGATAAATGGAGAGGTACTTACAATCTGAAAATCACTATCTGTAAATGGAGGAGGAGTTTCGGTTGTAAAGGTTATTGCTTGAGAATTGGGATTGATGGCATAGTCGATAACACTAGCATTCAAAACCTCGAAAGCATTATCCGTAAACGTCCAACCAAAAGTAGTGTTGTCTGTAGCTTTATGACCTGCAGCATTTCCTGTAAGCGATATAGTAACTTGTAAAGGTGTATCTTGAATAACAGAAAGTGATAAACCATTCGGTACACCATCTGCAACAACTAATCCCGTAGCGACTAGATTGTCTCCATTTGTACCTGTAAGCTGATCTCCACCAACAAGACTTAAAACAATTGTACCCTCTACAGAACCATCATTAGAATTACTTTCTGTAAAACCGGTGTTGCTTATTTCTATAAAATCACTGTTTTCTATTTCAACAACAATCGTTTGGAAATCAATTTCAATTAATGATGTTGTGTTCGAAAATTCTATTTGATCTGCATCTAAATATACAAAAGCACTATCTTCAAAAAACCAACCAACATTAATATCGTTGGCATCTTCATGGTTTTCAGCATTTCCTTTTAAGCTAATTGTAGCTTGTGTATGCGAATTTTTGATAACCGATAACTCTAAACCATCAGGGATATTCACACCTCTTACATATTCAAGATCTACCAAATCGCTACCAATTGCACCATTAAGACTGTCTCCACCAACCAAAGTAAGTACGATTGCTCCGCCAACTTCTCCATTATCATCACCTGTTTCTACAAATGGGACAGTAGATGTTATTTCGAAATCACTATCAGTAACAGCTGGATTATCTTTAAAGTTTATGCTTAAAGCATTGGATAAATTAGTATATCCTGCAGTCGTTCCACTCGTAAAAGCATCGCCATTGAAAGTAAGCACCATATTCGATACATCCATTGCGTCGGTATGAGCAAGAGCGGTATCCATTAGCGATATTTTAAGTCTAGTACTACTAACAGGTTTCACATCTAAACGTAAACCATCTGGCACATTGGTAACCGATGCATACCCAAGTTGAATATAATCATCTTGAATGCCATCTAAATCAAATATTGAATCGTCATTATTATCAATAAGCGGAGTAAATTCTACGCCACCAATTGCATCTACATACACCGAAAAAGAGAAGGTTCCTATTAACTCATCCGCTTCTGTGAATGTTGTTCCATACCATTTTAAACCTTGGTTTGTAATTTCATTAAGTGCATTTTTATTTATTTCATGTGCAAATAAAGAAGAAGTACTAAATAGAATTAATAAAGGTATATAGTTAAATACTAATGAAATTTTTTTGAGTTTCATTATCATGATAGTTATTGGGTTCTTGGGTGTATTAGGCAGTGCGCGTTACAGGTTAGTAGGCTAATTTCTCATCATCACGATTTCCATCTTGGTTTGTGTACCAACCAATATCTTGAGAACCGTTTGATGTAATAAAACTATTAAACCTTTTGTACGCTGTTGTAATATCTACTTCTTCTTTTGGTGGAGCAAATTCTACAGGAATGTGTAATGCCCATGGATGCCCTTGAGCTGTTTTATAATTACCACCATCTTGCCCAGCCGTCAATAAATCGGTATTAAATTTAACAGTATAAGATTTTCCTGGTAAATGTACCTCATTGGCTCTATCACCTTGTGTAAATATGAATGGATTATAAGGTACTTGATTTAAACTAGTATAGGCAACAGGAGTTTGGAACTCTACTGTTATATTAATTAAGCTACTTGCTTTTACGTTACCAGATTGACTCAAAATATTGAAAGAGTTATCAAAAACAGCAAATACAGTTTTATTTGCAGGGATGCCAGATTCTACACCATTTCCTTCTAAATTTATTGTACCAGGTGCAGTAATTGACATGCCTGTAACAGACTTAATTTTCGCAGATTCAACAGGTAATTCTATAGCAAATCCAGAAGGGTTTGCTGCACCTACAGATTTAACTTTAAATTTAAAGTTTATAAAAGTAATCTCATTGTTCCCGTTAGTGATTAGATTGGCGTTATATTCAACAATAATATCATTAAAATCAAAGTCCCCTTTGTTTGGGTATAAATCCTCATAAGCTAAATAAGAATTCACATTTTCTGCTGGAGAAAAGTTGTTAAACGCTTTATTTATATCATTCGGATAGGTATCGTCTATATCTGCAACACCATCGCCATCGCTATCTAAAGAAACTACATCACATCTAGACATTGAAAAGTCATCAATATTTCCAGGTAGTGTGAACACAACATTGTGAACACCATTTTGCGGATTAATTGTAATTAATTTAGAAGGAATATCGTCGGTTGATGCATATAAAGTGTTATCGCTATCAAACCCTATACCTGTAATAGTATATGGAAAACTACTATTTGTAATGAGTGTAAGTGCAGCAGTAGAATAATCGCTAGCAAAGTTAATTGAATACAAGCCGTAATTTGTAGCCAGATAATAATTACCTGCAATATCAACTGCAATATCACCATCAACTCCTGTATCGCTACCATTAAAACCACTCATTGTTGGTTTTCTTACTATACTATAATTTGATGGACTTAGTATGTATAATTCTTTATTTTTGTAAGCAATCAAGATATTCTGATCAGCCACATATTCTAGCCCTGTATATTGGTTACTATTTAAATTTGGTGGCGATAATGGTGATCCAGAATTGTCTACTAAAGTACCGTTACCGTTCACATTACTCATGTTCATGGTATAAATAGACCCGTTATGTTCATAATATAACTTGTCGCTTGCAGCATTAACAGCACTTGCTTTACTACCTCCTTCAGCCAAAGCTGTTACATTGTTTACAGTGTTACTTCCGATATTTATTGTAAATGCTTGTCCAGAATTATTGACTGCATAAATCACATCACTACATGATTTAGTTCTAGCGTTAGAGCTTTCCACTTGATTAGAGTTTTCATCAAAAACAACTTGGATATTTGTAGAACTTTTTGCAATTGTTTTAGAATATAATGTACCTCTATACCTCATAGTTACATATATTTTTTCTATATAACCTGCAATATTCACCTTGTATTCTAAAACACCATCACTATTAGATAATGCTTTACCAATAAAGTTGTGCGTGTTGTTGTAATCTATTGTATAGAAAGAATAAACGATCTTACCTGTTGTATTTTTTCTAGATGCAGTAAATGTTATTTCTGATGTCATTTCATAATTGAAACCATCTGGAATAACTATTTTTTCAAATTCTGTGGTATTGTCTGCAACAACAGTTGTATCTCCATTATTGTTGTTAGGAGTGGGAGCAGGCGTGTCATCAGAGGAACTCGAACACCCTAAAGATACTATGATAAGAAATATTGCGAGACTAATTTTGTTGAGTAAAAAATTTCTCATTTGTGCTAAATTTATTCTGGGCAAATTTTTGAGTAATAGTATGTCAATCGTACTTTAATAATAGAGAAAAGGACTTAAGATATACTTAAATAGAGGTCTACATAATTTGAGACAAAAAAACTCATATTATAGTTCACTGACTTCACACTAATTAAATTTAAAGTTGATAGAACCCTCTTTAATTGGGTGAATCGTATTTTAATATATAATTATTTCAAGAAAACGAGAATAGTTTCACTACAACCGAAAAAAATAAATATTTATTGAATTAATTTTCTTCATTAACTGTTGTTCGTAATGTATTCTTATAGTTATGACAATTATTACTACACCCAATTATTAACACTAAATTTTATTTTATGCTACTTAATTTATCTAGATTCTTCACCACTATTATCCTTGTTTTAGCGAGTCACTTAGTTATCGCACAAGGTTTTGTAATCCAAGGGGTGGCACGAAACGCAGGACACGCAGCACTAAGCGATAAACTTTTAAGTTTTTCATTTTCAGTGCAAAGCAGTAATGGATCAAGTACTTATTACAGTGAGACAAAAGCAATTCAAACAGATACTTATGGAGTATTTTCACATGTAATCGGACAAGGAAACAACAAATCAGGAAATATCGCTAATGTTCCTTACGGACATGGTAACTTAAAATTAGTTGTTTCAGTTACCAATGATGGACAAACAAATATCATTTCAGATCAACCGTTCAATTATGTTCCTTATGCTTATCAAGCATCAAATGGAGCTCCAGCAGGATCTATTATGCCTTATGTAGGTGCTTCGGCTCCAGCAGGTTGGATGATATGTGACGGTAGTTCAGTACCGAGTAATACAGTATTGAAAGATGTTTTAGGTGTAAATAATGCTCCAGATTTAAGAGGTATTTTTTTAAGAGGTACAGGTACAAGTGGAGCGTATAAAAATAGTAGTGATGAATTTTTAACAGGTCCGAATTTAAATAATTACGAGAAAGATCAAGTTCGAAATCACAACCATTCAGTAGGTACATATGTATTAAGTGATGCAGGTGCCCATGGAGAGAAATATATTACTTACCCGCATGGAGATGGTGATAATAAAACTTGGTATGATACAGGTGGATATGGTTATGGTACTAAAACACATACTAATAACATTCCTGATCATAATCATAATATGTCTGGTAATTCGGGTAATCCTACGGCTAACAGTGGTTCAGAAAACAGACCTGCCAGTTATGGTGTAACATACATAATCAAGCTGTAATAGAAATTACAATTTTAAGTAAACCTAATTTATTACTAACTCTATAAAGGCTCACAAAGTGATAGCTTCTATAGAACTGACCCAAATTCAATGAAAAAATTACTATTACTGCTAATGTTTTCATTGACAGGACTAGTAGGTATATCAGATACGATTCATCGTAGTACGAACGATGACAATGATAACCCTACCACCACACTGTTAATGAGCACTACCTCTAGTAAGGTAGAATTAGTCGATGATTTTCGAGATAAAGATTATAAAAATACATTATTTTCAAAAAGTTTAAGTTGGTCTAATTTAAAGTTTAACGAGAGCCATTCTAATAATGGATCGATAGAAAATGCTATTATTGTAACAGCTAACAATGTTATTTTTAATGGTAAAAAAGGAACAGAGTTAGTTGGCAAAGGTGTAGTTGTTTTTGCTAATATACCTGAGGGGTTAACTGCTTATGCTATTATTGAATCAAACACAGAGGTTCATTTAAAGTTAAACGGTATTGCCGCTAATCACGTGAGTACAGACGATGTAAGTAACATTGGCGTATCTTTTCTGAATGGTGCTTTTATTGATGCAACCGTTAATCAAATAGCCTATTCTAATAAATCTGGAATAAAAGTAGATTACATTGATGGTTTTTCTTCTGGTAATTTTCCAGAAAGAGATGAAGGGGAAGGACCTTCACAACCAAGAGTTCCAATTGTAGAAGGTATTTTTGCAGGTGAGAAGAAAGAAATCCATGATAATGGAGAGTACATCAATTTTCATATTGGGGCGCCTATATTGCCTTATAATATTGAAAAAGATTACGATATCTACAGAGAAGATGACACTAGCTTAACAGATGGAGAAACGATAAGAGAAGGAAGATTAAACATGTCGTTCCCTTATGATGTTTTTTATACAACTCCAACATTTACGAAAAGCTCTTTTGATGTCTCAAAAGGTTATTTTAGTGATAAAACAGCCATTTCATGGGATATATATAGCAATAGAGATGTAATTACAAGTTTTAAAATTTATAGCAGACCTTTTGATATTAATAATGAAGATGATATCGAAAACTATAAATTATTAGCAACCGTAAGTGGTGATACTTACTTCTACGATGATCCGCATGTAGAAGGCGGTGTGCTTTATGAGTATAAAGTGGTTGCAGAAGGAATAGCAGAATTAGATATTAGATATACAAATTACATAACAGGAGTAGGTTTTAGAAACCCTACTGCTACAGTTTCAGGTAACATTGCTTTTGAAGGAGGTAACCCTGTAGAGAATGTAATTGTACGTGCAGAACCTCAGGGTGGAGACATTGTTCTTTCAGCACATAGTGTTGTTGTAGACGAAGATGGTTATGTAGAATCTAAAGTTGATGTTGAAAATATCTCTGATGATTACACAATTCAATCGTGGTTTAGATTAAGTAAAAATGGTGAAGGTACATTATTTAGAGTGTATGATAACACTACATTCTATGAGTTAATCTATACAAAAGATGGTGATAGCTTTGAAATGGTATTAAGATCTCCTCTTTTATCAGATGAGATTGGATATAACCTAAGTAATTACCTGCCTACAGGTGCAGCAGATGGCTCTGGAGAAGATGTTTTAGAGACATTTGATAATGTGATGAATCAATTTAATCATATCTCTTTAGTTTTACCAGATAATAAAACTCCTCAATTGTATTTTAATGGTCGTCTTTTAAATAACGATTACATACTTAATATTTCTCCAGAAAAGAGAGATATGGTGGGTATAGTTGTAAGTAACGATACTCCAGATAAAGTATTTACTAAATTCGAAGGTTCTGATGTCAACTTTAGAGTTGGTGAAGGTTTTAACGGTAATATTGATGATGTTAGATTTTGGAGTATTCCATTAACAGATCAAGAAGTTAAAAAGAACTATCGTAGATATTTAAGCGGTATCGAAAAAGGCTTAGAGGTTTACTTAAGAATAGACGAAGGTACTGGAGCGTATGCCTATGATTTATCGAAAGAAGGATTTTCTTTTCATGAAAGACATTCATTCTTAAATAATGCAACATGGACAGCTGATGCACCTACAACTTCTCAGTTGGGTATTTTTGGTGTTACAGATGCATATGGTAACTATGTAATTGCCTCAATTCCTTATTCTGGAGATGGTGGTTCTTATGCAATTACTCCTTTGTTTGGTGTACACGAGTTTGACCCGGGTCAGCAAGTAGTTTACCTTGGTAAAGGTGCCGAAGTAGTTAACCAGTTAGACTTTACAGATATATCATCTTTTATTTTTAGAGGAATTGCTTATTACGATGTTAGAGGAAACTTTGAACCTCTTGCTAAAGTAGAAAATGTAACTCAAATAGAAGAAGATGGTTACAATCAATATTTAGTTACTGTAGATGGGACTAAGATTAGATACAATAAAGGTCACTATTTCGAAAATGAATTAGGAGAACTTTACGAATACCCTAAAGTATATCTTGATGGGGCAAATATATTTGTAGACGGTACTATGGTTCTTGATGAAAACAAATTACCCGTAGTTACAGGTAAAGATGGTTTCTTTGAAATTAATGTACCAATTGGTAATCACTTTATTGAAATAAGAAAAGAAGGACACGGTTTAGTGCATGGTGGTAGATTTCCTGTAGAAGGATACCATGAATTCTTTGAACACATTGAAACACCAAAATCATTTATAGATACTACAAGAGTAACTGTTGTTGGTAGAATAGTTGGTGGACAAATTGAAGCCGAAAAACCAATTGGATTTGGCTTTGATGGAAAAGTAGAATATGAATACAACGCAGGTACTGATGAGGCTTACAAAGATGAAGTATCTTCTGTAAACAACCTTGGTACAGCACGTATAACTTTTGATTATCTTCCTTATGGAGCAGATCCATCAACAGGATATTTATCAACTACTTATTTTACAAATGCAGAAACCGGTGAGTATAGAGCTGAATTGTTGCCTTTAGATTATAGTATTAATCAGACAACAGGTATTGTAATTCCTAGTAACCCAAGTATTCTTATTTTAAATGGAAATGAGGAGATAAGTTATTCAGGATATACGAGAGAGAAAACATCAGAATATGGAACAGAAACAGAAGGTTTACAATCTGAACCCTATAACTTTATACAAAACTTTATCTATAGAGCTGTCCCTAAATTAAGAGCAGAAAACCAGACGTATGCCTACTTGGTTGCTCCTGCAACAGATACAGAAGATAAAGTACCAGTTTATGATCAGTTTGCGGAATATACAATTGATTTGATTGCTTATGAGGAATATGAAAATATTGAAACAGGTGAATCTTTTGAAGTTCCAGTTACTGATGGTCAATATATTGTAAACAATAATCTTGCATTAGAAGGTACAGATAGTTTTACAAAAGACCCGAAGCAAAGCAATAAAACAGTGTATCAATTTACTGCTGGTTTACCTCAAGTAACAGCACCTTTTAGACGTTCTATGGCAATGCGCTTAAGAATTAAAGGAATTGATTATGTTGCAAATGGTATTTTAGAAGAAGGAATTGTTTTGGGTGGTCAGCCAGATGGTTCTCAAATGTTTGTAACGGCTGCACCAGATGTTCCAGATATTATTCTTAGAGATCCTCCAGGTTCAGGTAGTTCTGCATCTATCGAAGAAGGTACAGAAATTAGTATTACAGAATCTCTAACTTTAGGTGGTTCTGTTGGTACAGAATTTAATTCTAAACTTAGTTTAGGTACTACAATCGAAGCAGGTGGTGGTCTAGCAGGTCCGGTAATAAAAACGGAAATCACAAACGATATTGAAGCAGGTTTAAGCGTAAGTACTTCGGCAGAAAATACAGACGCAGTAACAAAAACGTATTCGTTTAGCCAAACAATTTCTACTAGTGAAGATTTAGTTGGTGCTGATGGTGATTTATACATCGGTCAGTCTACGAACTTGCAATATGGATCATATAACAAATTAATGGCTACAGATACTTTAGTAAAAGGTATTGATAATGTAGAGTTTGTAAAGTATGATGAAGATGGAAATACAACAACTGTATTCTTGAATAAGCAGAAAGCTATTTATTTTAATGAGGAACCTTCGGAAACGTTCTTTATTTATTCTCAAAAACATATTTTGAATACCTTAATTCCAGAATATGAAAGCTTTGTTGTTGGTCTTGAAAACGGAACAATTGATCCAGAAGCACCTGGTGTTCTTAAAAAGAGAGATTATGAGCAGCAAATAAAATTATGGCAAGAGATTATTCAGAATAACGAGAAAACAAAGTATTTAGCATTTAACGATCAAGAAGCATTAAAAGCTAGTATTTTATCATCTGATAGAGTTTTACAAGGTGGTGCTCAGTTTGCAAATTTTGTAAACAGCCAGTTTAGTGATAACATCTCTATTGATTATGGTGTAGGAGGTCTTGATAGATCAATTAGTACTTTTACTGCAAATGCTAATTCTGTAGCTTGGGGTGTAGATGTAGAAACTTCTTTTGCATACACTTTAGGTATAGAAGCGAATGATACTGGTTTTGAATTAGGAATGTCTGCAAGTGCTGGTTTCAGTTCTGCAGGAGCTACAGATTTAGAACAAGCAACATCTACAACGTTCTCGTATACAATTTCAGACAATGATACTGATAACTATATGAGTATTGATGTAGTGAATGCTTTTGATGGTAACGGGCCAATCTTTAGAACTGTGGCAGGAAGAACATCTTGTCCATGGGAGGGAGCAACAATCTCTAATTTCTATGATCACCAAAACTGGGAAGAAGGCGTTATTGGTGCAGGTGGATCTGAGCTTTCTATTGCAACACAGCAAATTGAAAAGCCACAAATTTCTGCAGATGTAGTAAACCTTTCTAATATTCCAGAAGACGGACAAGGAATTATTGAGTTGACTTTAGAAAATGCAACTAATGCAGACCTAAATGAGAATGTGAGTTTCATGTTATATATTGATAATACAACCAATCCATATAACATTATATCAAACATTCCTGCAGGTGGTGTAGCTTTAGAAGTACCACACGATCAACCCGTAAAATATACAGTATATTTTGAAAAGTCGAAGCCTGATGTTTACGATTATGAAGACCTTACAATTGTTTTAGAATCTATTTGTGAAGGTTCTGATTTACAACATACAATTGACGTATCATTACATTACGTACCATCTTGTACTAAAATTGAAGTACAAAAACCTTTAGATAAATGGGTAATGAATGCTTCTACTGCTTTTAATGATGATGGTAGTACGAACTCAATGCCAATTGTTTTAGGTGATTATTCTCGTAACTACAATTCATTCGAAAAAGTACGTTTAGAATATAGAAAATCTACGTCACCAACTTGGTCTAGATTACATACTTATTACAATGATGAAACAGCATATAATACTGCAGTAGATGCAGACGAGCAAAAAATCACCTTAATGGATGCTGATAATATTACCTTCTCGTGGGATATTGGAGCGGATGGTTTAAGTGATGGTGATTACGATATACGTGCTATTTCTTATTGTAGTAATGGTACCGAATATGTATCAAATGTTGTATCTGGTAAAGTAGATTTAAATATTCCTGTAGCGTTCGGTACTCCTTCTCCAGCAGATGGAATATTGAGTGCAGGAGAGGATTTAAGAATGCAATTCAGTGAAAACGTTTTGTATAACTCTGCAATCAGTAATATAGAAATTGTTGGTCAAACCAACGATCAAGAGATCAGTCATGGAACATCTGTGTTCTTCCAAGGAGCATCGAATAAAGTAACGTTAGAAAAACCGTCTATTAGTACGGAGGCATTTACTTTAGAGTTCTGGATGAGAAATTTAACTACAGAATCAAGTGCTGTAATCTTTGCTCAAGAAAATGGAATGGATGCAACCTTAGTTGGTAACACCTTAACATGGACTATTCAGGGAAGTGGCCCGCAATCGGTTTCGGGGTCTATTGCTACAGATGGATTATTCCACCATTATGTTTTTGTATATGATGGAGATGGAACAGGAACAATGCGTATTTACCAAGATGATACAGAGTTAGGTGTTACAAATACAGGTGCTTTTGCCGTACAGAACATCAACAATCTAGTTTTTGGTGGAAGCGATTTTAAAGGTAACATTCTTGATGTTCGTTTATGGTCTAAAGCATTATCAATTTCTGAAGCATACGCTAAAATGTACTCTACTTTATTAGGCTCTGAAAGAGGGTTGCAAGGGTATTGGCCAATGAATGAAGGACGTGATAATGTGGTAAATGACAAAGCACGAAATAAGCATGGATATATGAATGCTGAATGGGATATTAGACCAAAAGGTACTGCATATAACTTTGCAAATAACGATTATCTTACACTTGATAATGTTGGCTTTGTTCAGATAAGCGACGAGATGGATTTATCTTTATCATTCTGGGTAAAAATGGATCAATCTCAAGAAGCAACGATCTTCTCTAATGGTAAAGGTGATGGTACCGATGTTATAGAAGCAAATGGATCGGCAAATAAATGGTCGGTAGATGTACATACTAATGGTAAATTATACCTTAAAAATGAAGGTGTATCCTATGAACTTACAGGTGATATTGTTGATGGACAATGGCATCATGTAGGTTTAGTACTGAACCGTTTAGGTGCATTGAAAACATATGTAGATGCAGATCTAGTATCATCAAATATTTCTAATGATATCAGTGGATTTACAGGTAGTAGAATATTTGTAGGTGCAAGAGGTTTTAGAAACAATGGCGTTTATGAAGTAGACAGACATTTTACAGGTCAAATAGATGAGTTAAGATTATGGAATTTATCAAGAGCTAAAGAACAATTAGACAGAGATAGATTCTACGAAGTGAACTTCTCTACAACTGGTTTAATGTTGTATTTACAAATGAATGAGCCAGATCCTGTAGATGGTGTAGCACCAACATATTATCATATGTCTAACAATGAAATAGTGGCTACATCTACAAGTTTAATGAACGCAGGTACTCCTAATTTTGATAAAGATTCTCCAGCAATTAAACCAAAACGTCATTTAGAGATGTTTGCTGTAAACTATATCATTAATGAGGATGAAATGATTATCACGCCAGTTATCAGTAATTGGTCTGCTTTAGAAGGACAAGTATTAGATATTACGGTAAGTCGTTTGTTTGATGAAAAAGGAAACCGTCAGGCATCGCCAATTACTTGGACCGCTTATGTACGTAAAAATCAAGTTATATGGAGTGTAAATAATGGTTTAGATTTCTTATCAATCCAAAATTATGTAGGTATATCAAAATCATTTGATATTACTATAGAAAATATGGGTGGTACTGATCAACCATTTACAATAGAAAATGTTCCAACATGGTTAGACATCACAGAAACTACAGGAACATTAGCACCAGATAGCAAAAAAGTAATTACAGCATCGGTTAATCCTAGTTTATCTGTTGGCGAATACAGCACAGATTTGTATTTAGATACAGATTATGATTACGATGAGAAGATTAAGTTCGATTTAAGAGTATTAGAAAATGCTCCAAATTGGGCAGTAACTGCAAGTGATTACGAGTACAACATGAACGTTGTAGGTAAGATAAAAGTGAACGCTATTTTTGCTGAAGATGAACACACTAAAATTGGTGCATTTGTAAATAATGAGGCAAGAGGTGAAGCACACTTAGTATATGATAAAAATTGGGACGATTACTTCCTGTATTTAAATGTCTATTCTAATGTGAGCTCAGGTGAGGAAGTCACTTTTAAAATTTGGGATGCAACAACAGGTCGTATTCTAGATGCAGAGATTGATGGAAATGCTAACCTAGTATTTATACAAGATAAGATTACGGGTAATAAAGCGAATCCAGCATTATTCTCTAATACCAACACAATGGAGCAAAGTTTTGCTTTAAACTCGGGTTGGACATGGATTTCTTTATCGGTAGACGATAATAATCTAGATAATCTTGATACACTTACAAAGCAGTTAAACCTTACTACAGGAGATAGAATTGTAGAACAAGCTGCATTCGATATTTACGATGCGTCAGTGGGTTGGTCTGGATCAATTACATCAAATAGTGGAATGTCTACTGTCAAGATGTATAAAATGAAAATGAGCCAAGCTAATGATTTAGTAATTAGTGGTGAAATGGTAAATGTAGATTCATTCTCATTATCATTACAAACTGGTTGGAACTGGTTACCATATCCTGTGCATAATAACTTAACCGTTAATGATGCATTAGCTTATTACGATGCAAGTAATGGAGATGTTATTAAAGGACATAACACATTTGCTGTTTACGATGAATTTAGTGGATGGGTAGGTACTTTAAACTTTATGAAAACTGGAGAAGGATACATGTTATTATCTAACAGTACTGCTCAAGATTTCTCATATCCTAAAGTAATATCTAATGCTCGTTCATCACAAGCAACACCTACAATAGCAGCCGACTTTGTACATAATGCGTATGAATTTAATATGAGTACAGTTGTAGAAGTTCCAGATGGATATTCTAAAGTGTATGTATATAACAATGAACACCATGATGTAAGAGGTATAGGTAACGTTGTTGAAATTGATGGTAGAAACCTTGCATTTATCTCAGTATTTGCAAATGATGGAGAGAAATTAAATTACTCTATCCATAATGGAAATTCATTCGAAAACGTTGGAGACGAGTTTGAATTTACCGCAGATGAGATTTATGGAGATTACCAAACACCAATTCAGTTAGGAGATGTTATTTCTGCTAACCTGCAACCGGTTGCTTCGTCACAATTTAGAGTTTACCCGAACCCATCAAGCACTAATTTTAATTTAGAATTTGAATTAGTACTAGGTACAGACTACCAAGTGAATGTGTATACTGTTGACGGACGTATAACAGAATCACAAGAAGCACAAGGCAACATTGGAGTAAATAAAGTAGTTATTGGAGATAATTACAAAACTGGAATGTATGTTGTCGAAGTGATCACAAATCAAGGTATCTTTACCAAAAGATTGATTAAGAGATAACTATGAAATTTAATAAAACTATTCTGAGTATATTCTCCCTAGCATTTTTGCTAGGGAGTAATTTACTCTTTGCTGCCGTACCCACATGGACTGTTAACCCAAACGACTATCAATACACTATGAACGTCACTGCTTTTGTGAATGTTAATGGTACAGATTTTACAAATACAAATGATATTGTTGGAGCATTCGTAAATAACGAATGCAGAGGAGTTGCACAATTAGTCTATGAAAGTGATGTGAATAGGTACTTAGCTTATATCACACTTTACTCAAATACAATTAATGAGAATGTTACTTTTAAAGTATATCATCATTCTTCAGATACTGAAACCACAATTCAAGAAACACTCCCTTTCGTAATTAATGGTAGTGTAGGCTTACCCTCATCAGCTTATAGTATTGCAAGTCCTGCACTTAGTAATGATGCTACATTTAATGGGGTAACCTTCTCTAACCTTAATGTAGATAATATTACTACAGTTGCGGATACTGTTTTTGTACATACCCCATTTTATAATGTGGACCTTACAGATGTAATTCCTGTTTTCGATGTTGCTACTGGAGCTCACATTGTTGATAGTAATGGTAGATTTAGAGGAGTTTCTGGGAATGATTATGATCTTTCTCAGCGCACAGCATTTAAAATATTATCTGCAGATCAATCTACTTCTAGAACAATATATATTGATATAGATAACGATGCTGTTACCCCTACAGACTTCTCAAATATGATGTCTTTTAAAGGGAAGTTGTTTACAACAGGTTTTAGAAAAAATGAAGTAGATTATATTGCTGCTTTTGTAGGAAATGAATGTAGAGGAAAAGCAAAATTAACCCACAATAGCACAGCAAATGATTATTTTGTTGATTTAAATGTATTTTCAAATACTATTAACGAAGCAATAGAATTTAGAATGTATACAGCAAGTAATCAGACGGTTACTGTTATACCTAAAAGTGTGTCTTTTGAAAGAAATAAAGTTGTAGGTACTACTGCAAGTCCTTATATTTTTTCAACGTCCGCGTCTTCATCAGATGCAGATATTGAACGCTTATCGATTAATGGAATTACCGTTAAAAATGCTACATATACAACGGATGCAGTAATTCTTGAAGTTGGGTTTCATCTTACTGATTTCACTTCTGTTACACCTGTTTTTGAACTTAGTAATGGAGCATCATTAACCTACAATGGTTCTAGTGCTGCAACAGCAGGAACTGCATATGATTTTTCTAATAGCCAAGAATTTATAGTAATATCACAAGATGGGTCAGCTTCTCACACTATACAAGTAACTGTTGTTCCAGAAAATGTAGATGCGTCTGATTTTCAATATGAAATGAACATTTCATCATTTGTAACAATTAATGGCGAAATCTTAGATAACATTACTGATAAAGTAGCTGCCTTTGTGAATGATGAAATAAGAGGAGTTGGAAATCTAGTCTATTCTTCAGATCAAGATAGATACATTTCAGATTTTACGTTATATACCAATGATCTAACAGATGATGTAAACTTTAAAGTTTATTCAGCTGAAGATGATAATGTGTATAACATTGATTACACTACAGAATTTATTGATAATGGTCAGTTGGGTACAAGCCCATATGCATACAGTATTGCATATCCAAGATTAAATCAAGGGGCAGTAGTTACAGACGTAATGTTAGATGGAGTTGCAAATACCAATGTTGCAATTAGGAGTGATAGTATTTTAGTAACAGTAGATGAAAATAATTCTGCAATAGCTGTATTTACACCATCTTTTAGTATTAGTAATGGAGCAAAATTCCTTGTAAACGGAGAAGTTGCTGCAACATCAGGTGCTCCCTATGATTTTAGTAGTCCGATAACAGTTACAGTTATTTCAGAAGATGAAGCAACAATAACAAACTATAATTTAAAGATAGTTTCTGCTACTATTACAAGTACCTCTTCTTCTTTAGAAAAAACAATAGTAATGTATCCAAACCCTATTCAAAATCAATTAAATGTGCAAACTGATTTTGTTATAGATGAAATAAAAATAAGAGATATCAACGGTAGAGATATCAATGGTAACTTTACATTAAATGACAAAACAATCACTTTTACAGACAATTTAAGAAGTGGGGTTTATTTTGTAGAGATACTTACTGATAACACTGTCCTACGGAAGAAAATAATAAAAGAATAAGCAGTAATGCACTTTTTAATGTATTGAATAAAGAAAGGAAGATACTATTTATGGATTCTGCGCTATGTAATCCATAAATAGTGTTTTAAGTATAGGCTAAATAGTTTTAAAGCAAAAGTTGATTTTCTTTACTCGTATTAATGATCAAGATAAATAAACACTATATAATTTTCTTTTTTGGCTTACTAAGTATTCCTTGTTTTGCGCAACAATCTCAAGTTGTTTTTGATGTCGCAAACTCACAAACAGTAAATCAAGATTGTAATGTAAAAATATATGATTCTGGAGGTAGTGATGGAAATTACCAAGGGAATGATGCAGGAACAATAGTGCTTATTGGTCAGACAGGAAAACAAACAATTATTAGTGGTACTTATGATATTGAAACAGGACCAGGATGTAGCTACGATAGGCTTACTATATTTAAAGGCGTAGGTACTGGAGGAACAATACAAAATACCTTTTGTGGTATTCAAGCCACAAATACATCATTATTTACGGGAGAGATTGGCGTTACGTATACATTAGAATTTGTTTCTGATGGAAGTGTAAATCATGCAGGAATTGATCTGGATATTATCTTTGGAGAATCTTTTGTGTGTCCCACTGGAGTGCTATCGTATTCAGATTCTCTGTTTTCAGAAGCAAGTGATAATAATGGAGCAATTACTGAAACATTTACGATTAGCTTAACAGGAAGTACTTTTACGGGGGTAGATGGAGAAAATTTCATTCAAGAAGAAAAACTAACTGTTGGAAATTTACCAAGTGGATTAGGTGTACAAGCAATAAAGCAATCAGATACAGAATTATTAATTTCTTACAATGGAAATGCTACAGCACATAGAGCATCAGATAATAGAAATGATGTAACATTCCAATTTCAAAATACAGCATTTACAGATGGTCAGGCAGACCGAGTAATTAATTATTCCAGGTCGGACATTGGTTTTGTTTTCCAAAATCCAAGCCTGAGTTATAGCAGCAATCGATTTATTGAGTCAAACAATGGGACTATTGGTGGTAAAATGACAATTTCTTTACTTGGAGATCAATTTACCGGACAGATCAATGAAAATTTTATCGCAACAAATAAGCTGTCAATCTCAAATTTACCAGATGGAATTACAGGGTTAGCTGTATTAAAAAATGCATCGACTGTAGAATTAACTTTAATAGGGGCAGCAACAGAACATGCAGAAAGTAATAGTATCAATACAATTGAAGTTGCATTTTTAGATGCGGCATTTGGTGGAGGGAATGCTTCTGAAGTAGACGGATATACGTTGTCAAATGTTCAGATAGATTTTCATAACCCAATCATTACTTTTAGTGGTAAAACATTTACAGAAAATGCATTCAATAATGGTCGAATTAGTAATACTCTTACCATTAGTTTATCAAAAGATACTTTTACAAGTGATGTTATAACTGCCAATAAAATTACATTTAGTCATATACCAGAAGGGTTGTCTGAAGAAGTTTTTCTAATAAATGATTCAACTATAACATTTACTTTAGATGGCACTGCTCGTTATCATAATATCTCTGATAAAATATCAAATTTATCTTTGTCATTTAGTAATGATGCGTTCTCAGGAGAGATAAATGGTCATGTCGTTAATGCCACTACTAATGATATAGTGATTCAATTTGAGAATGATGAACCTGGAAATGCATTGTATTTTGACGGTATGGATGACTATGTTGAAATGCCTGGTTATGATACTGACTTCTTTCCAAACAGGTCTGCATTTACTATAGAAACATGGGTGAACGCGAATAATTGGAGGCGTTCGAGTGTACAGAAAATTTTAAGTTCTACTGAATATAGTGGTGTTGCAATTCTATTAAATGGAACAGAAATAGAAGGTGAAATTTTTGATGATGTAGATAAAAAATACAGAAAAGTAACTTATAGACTGCCAACAATTTTTGATGGGTGGCATCATATTGCACTTACATGGAACGGTTTAAAACTCAAATTGTATGTTGATGGAGAAAATGTTGATACACATGATAGAGGGAAAACCGGTGGTACTATTCGAATTGGTGCTTTGCCTATGTTTATTGGTTGTGAATCGAGTTCAACAACTAAGATACATTTCTTTAATGGCAAAATTGATGAACTGAAATTCTGGTCTGTTGAACGATCAGAATTAGATATTATAAGTAATATGTTTTCTGAGAGCAGTGGTTCAGAACGTAACCTTGTAAGTTATTATAATTTTAATAATGGCTCAGGTACAAATCTTTTTGATCATACCAATAACCGTAAAATTGGTACACTGGTCAATATGTCAACTTCGAGCTGGCAGGTATCAGACATATATACCTTATTTAATGGTAATTCATGGTCTAATGGATCACCTACAAACCAAAAAAATGCAGTAATTGGAAAGCAACTAAATCTAGTTATTGACTCTACATTTTCTGCAAAAAATCTACATTTGAGCTCTGGTAGTGCTTTAACTTTTACTCCAACCGGAGCTTTATCTATCCAAGAACATTTGATTATAAATGGTACAATTACATTAAATTCAGATCAGTTTATTTGTTTAAAAGGGAGTCATAAAGCAACAGGAACGGGATATGTAGATTATCAAATACATGGCAATGGACTTTCAAAAAATTATCAGCATTGGTCTACGCCATTTACATCGTTAGTTTTTAATTGGGGTAGTAATAGAACTTATTTTGAACCGAGAGTTTCTATTACTTCTAGTTATAATTTAGACGATATACGATGGATTCCTTTTTCTAATTTAATGGAAGTAGGCAAGGGGTACTCATCACATAGTTTTACATCAAAAGGTATTAGAGGTATTCCTAATACAGGAGTTTTATACACAACTGTAGAAAATGAACCTACCATAGATTTTAATCTAATCGGAAACCCTTACATTTCACCTATAGATGGAGAACAATTTTTGATTGAAAATGGTCCGAGAGGAACTAATATAACAACTAATGCACTTTATTTTTGGGAGCAAGATTCATTGGCTTCAATTAATTTTGTAAATGGAGATTATGCAACATGGCATCCAGAACTTGGTTATGTACATGGAGGTGTAAAATATTATAACCGTACAGGAACAGTAAATGTTGCTGAAGGTTTTTTTGTAGGTGCAAACTCTGATGGAGAAGTAGTGTTTACTCCAGAAATGCAGGGAGAAACACCTCAAAGATCGACTACAGATATAGCCAAATTTTATTTAAGTGCTACAACAGAACGTAATGAATATAACCAACTGCTTATTGCATTTTTAGATGATGCTGAAGACAGGTATGATAGAGGGTATGACATCAAGAAATTAAAAGGGAATCAAGGTTTTTCTTTCTATTCTAAAATCACGAATGATACTGAGGATTATGTTATACAAGGTTTAGATGCTGCTGCTATTAGTTATAAAGAAATAATGTTAGGTGTACAAACGAGTACAGATCAGAACATCACTTTTGCTTTAGACAGTACTGCACATTTAGATAGCTTACAACTTTACTTATATGATAATAAGAATAATCAACGATACAATTTATCTACAGATAGTGCTACATTCTCTTTAAGTAGAGGTACTTATAATGATAGGTTTTCTGTACGCTTAGAATCTGATACACCATTACAATTGACAAATGATAGAAATAAATTAAAAATTGGTGTTGAAGCGGGGAAAATTCACCTTATTGATAATTTTTTTGATAAAATAGACATATATAATTTTGAAGGGAAACGTTTAAAAACAGCTAGTATTAATGGCTTATCTACAATAACACACTCTTTATCAGAAGGAAGTTATATTATTGTTCTTACTTCAGGGACAAAAAAAGTTAGTAGAAAAGTACAATTAAGATAATAGTTTATAATCAAATTTTAAGTTCATGCTTACCTATTTTTAGTTGCAATTTGCAATTAAACATTTCATATAAATATTATCAAAATTAGATATGCTAAAATTTAATTCTAAATAGATTTAAATAGGAGTGTCTACTATTTAAGAGTAGCTGTCTTTATTGCGTAAGTAACAAAAACAATAATTATGAAGAAGCTCATTCAATTGACATATTTAATAGCCCATTATTTTCTAGTAGTAAAAGTTAGAAAAAAAGTAACGAATACAGAAAGTAATACTATAAAATAATAAAGATTGATTGACTTATAATTTATGCAATTGGGTAGTGTCTTTTGCATAAATGTAGACAGGATATTAAGTAATAAAAGTAAAGTTTGATCGTAGAACGTAAGTAAATAGTTAGTATTAGGTAAAGTAAGTACTTTAAAAGTACTTAGAATAATGAAAAGTAAAAGGAGAGCTTATTGAGCTTTCCTTTTTTATTTTAAACTATTTTTAGTAGAAACAATTATTTTTTTAATGCAGTGTATCCAAAAAGTAAGTGAGTTTCAATATTTTTTTTAATATTGAGTTTTAAAGAATTGCTTTTGGAAAAAATACCCAACATATCATTTAAAACAGATACGTTTGAGAATGGATTTGAAATTATCCCTTTTTCTACACTGTTTGAAAGATTAAAAAACACTATCGGACATAACCCCAAGAAGTTACATCGGATTCAGTTTTTTAATCTGTTTGTAATTACCGAAGGGTATGGGACTCATCAGGTAGACCTCAATGAATATAAACTTAAAAAAGGAAGTGTTTTAAAAATTGCAAAAGGACAAATTCATGCTTTTACAGAGAAGCTGCATTATGATGGTTATTGTATAGTTTTTACAGAGGATTTTCTGTTAAAGTATTTTTCAACCTCATCCATTTATGCCATTTCTCATTTTTACAATTATCACTTATCTTTTCCTGTAGTTAAAGATGTATCATTTAATGACCTTTTTATTACACAAATCACCAAAGAGTTTAAAGAAGAAAATTCTTATTTAAAATTAGATATTATTGCCAAAATTTTAGAGCTTTTCTTACTACGTCTGGAACGTGATGTACATGCTTTCAACTTAATTAAAGAAAATAAAAAACAATATCTTTTATTTTCTGACTTTAGAGAACTTGTCAATAAAGACTATTCAAAGACTCGAAATGTGAAAGACTATGCTGAAATGCTATCTATTTCTTCAAAGCATTTGAATTATATTGTAAAAAATTTCACTTCAAATACAGCAAAATCATTTATAGATGAATATGTCTTGCTTGAAATAAAAAGAACGCTGTTAATTTCTTCTCTTCCACTCAAAGAGGTTGCTTTTAAAATGGGGTTTGATGAGTTTACTAACTTTACCAAATTTTTCAAGAAACACACAGGGATAACACCTAAAGAATATAGATAAGATAAGTAGGTCTAATATATACCATTCTTAGCAACTGATTTACAGTTACTATTATAGAAGTATAAACTAGGGTAGTTTTATATGATTTCTATTTAACATAAGATTAATTATATGTACAAAATTAAAGTATGGCTTTTATTAGGAACACATTGAAATTAATAAGGTAAAACATAAAAGTAGAAACCCGTTAATTAACTATAACCTTTTAAAAATGAATAAGAAATAGATTCTTTACCCAAATTTTAGATGATTTATTAGCATCAATTAGTGTTTTACCCGCTTTCATATTTTGGAAGCGGGTTTTTACTTTTATATAAAAAATAGATTGCAGATCTTTAATCTTAAGGCATAAAAAAAAGAGCACTCCATTGGAAAGCTCTTTTCTATAACTACTATCTATACTACTATTATTCTATCTACACTTAGTTAAACGGGTTATTATTGTGGGCATATTTGCAATATTTGATTGAAAAGTATCAGATTTTATTTTTTTTACTTCCAATCTCTATTGACTTAATGTTTTCATTGATAATAGTAACGATGTTACATAAATTAATGTTTCACAATCTGCCGTTAATATTTTGTTAAATAATATGATGTTATCAATTGTGTTATTATAGCTTTGATAAACAGTAGTTTACCTTAATTTTAGCGTAAAAAAAAAAAGAGCACTCCATTGGAAAGCTCTTTTCTGTATAACTACTATCTATACTACTATTATTCTATCTACACCTTTATAAACGATAAATTGTAATGGAGTAGTTGATAGATTATGATTGAATAGTATCAAATTCTATTTTATATACTGACCTATATCTATATGACATTGAATGCGTTAATCTTTACAAATCAGTGAATTATCTAAAATTTTGACATAAAAAAAGAGCACTCCATTGGAAAGCTCTTTTCTATATAACTACTATCTATACTACTATTATTCTATCTACATCTATATAAACGATAAATTATAGTGGAGTAATTGATAGATTATGATTGAATAGTATCAAATTCTATTTTTTAATTCAATTCTAAAATCTTAATGACTTCTTTAATTGTAAGTGAATCAGATGGTTGATAAGGTGAAAATTTATAGAGTAAGTCTCTTTTATATTGTTCTTGTAATTGAATATTTCTAACTGTCATAATTTCTTTAAGCACTCTCATTTCATTTTTCAAAAATAAAGTATTAGCATCTACTTTATCACCCAAGTCGGTTTCAATACTTCTCTTAACATCATCAATTTGCATATCAATCCCTGTAGTCATTTTATTTAGGTTGAAGATTAAGCTATCAGTATTATCTATTTTTTGAAGAATGGATGCTGATTTTTGAGATGCATATAAGGTCTTATTGATTATAGAATCCTGCACTTCAATTAATTTATTAAAAGCATTCTTGTGTTTATTATCTAACTGATTTAATCGAATAACTTGATCTTTTTCATACCTTAATATTGCATCATTTTTCCCTAAATTATCTACATTATATTTAAGCATAACTCTTAGACTATCAAATAGATTTTCTGATGAAGCAAGAGATTTTTTAAGCATAGTATTTTGTAAACTAGAGAGTTCCTTTGCTTTTAGTCCTTCTAATTGTTTTTGTTGATAATCAATATTGATGTTTATTACCGTAATAATAACAACAGTAGCAATGCATAAAACTCCAAAAGAACTTAATTTTTCAATACCCTCTTCATCATGGTATTTAAAATTGAAAAGTGACGAGATTATTCCAAAACAAGTAATGACAAAAATTGCAAGTGCTTTTGTATAATAAATTAGTTGTTCTAAACTTAAAAAAGGGGAAAAAGATAACGGAACATAAGCAACAAATAAGAATACAACAATGATAAAACAGAAACACATTGTTAATTCAAAATATTGAAATCCTTTAATAAATCTTGAAACAGTTTCCTGTTCTTGGTTCTTATGTTTACTCTTTTGCCAATTAGATATAATAAACATTCCTGCATATACAGCAAGAAGTAGTAGAACCATGTATTCTAAGTTGGATTCGTAAGATTGCATTGTAGTTTTAGTAGCTTTTTGAGAAGAGTTATATATTAAAAAGTACACAATAGTCTGATTGTGAGGAAGCAAATATAATAAAATTAGCTTTTGCTAAACAAGAAATATTATCTTATTAATAACGAGATTTTTAAAAAAAAAACACATATCCTCAACAATTGAAGATACGTGTTTAATTGAACTGTATGAATATATATTATTTTAATTTCGTAGTTACATATAAAATTTCACCATTAAACTTACTGCTTTCTGGTGTATAATTTTGACTTACCATAGTTTCTAAATCAAGCCCTACATTCACCGTTTCGTCACCAGAAAATGCGATGGCTTGGGTATACGGCACTTTAACACTTCCTACTTTTTTATTATTTACATAAATCGTTGCAAGTCCACCTTTACCTCTCCCCTTTCCATCATAATTAAATTCCATTTTTACAGTAGCTTTACCTTTAGGAAGAGAACTTTTTGAAATTGTAGTAAATTCCTGAATACCTAAAAAGTTATAGGTGTAAGCTAATTTACCTTTGTGAGCATAAAAAGACCACCCACCAAATCTACCAGCTTGTTGTAAGATTACGCCTTGTGTTACCTTAGCTTTTCCCTCTATTTCAGCTTCAATTTCCCAAGAAGTGTTTTTAATATTCAAGAAATTATTACCATATAATCCAGTCATACCTCCTAAGAGTGTTAATTCTTTTCTACCTTCCATTAAGTCAGGTCTGCCTGCTAATTTAGAATTTAAGCGTTCAATTTTTCTATCATCTAATGGATATACATTGTATTTAACAGCTTCATTTTTAAATAAATCTTGCATTATTTTCAACCTTTCTGGGTACTTATCAGCAACATCATTAGCCATTGTAAAGTCTTCTTCTACATGATATAGAAACCATTTATCTTCCTCTATGGGTGCTTCAGGAACTTGTTTCCAAGCAATGGAATGTACAGTTCCGGCAAACCATCCATCATAATATAACCCTCTATTTCCCATCATTTCAAAATATTGTAGTGTTCTTCTGCTTGCTATATCTTTATTATCGAAACTATATAACATGCTTACTCCTGCCATAGGAATTTGAGGGATACCATGTACTAACTGCGGCTCAGGTAAATTACAGGCTTCTAAAATTGTTGGGGCAATATCAATAATATGATGCCATTGTGGTCGAACTTCTTTTTTAGTTTTTATACCTTTAGGCCATTTTACCATAAGTCCATTTCTTGTTCCACCATAATCAGAAGCAATTTGCTTAGTCCATTTAAATGGAGCGTCAAAAGCAACAGCCCACCCAGCAGCCATATGAGGATAAGTTTCTGGGCTACCCCACTTATCATAGTATTTCATCATAAAGTCTACTGTATTAAATTTATTGGCTCCGTTAAAATAAGTGTATTCATTAAATAAGCCATCCATTCCACCTTCGGCACTTGTTCCATTGTCGCCAGTAATATAAAAAATTAGAGTATTATCTGGGTTAGGAAGTTTACTCAATAGTCTACCAATCTCATAATCAGTCATTTCTAAAAATGCAGCAAATACTTCTGCTTGACGGGCAAAAAGCTTTTTTTCTTGGTCAGATAAACTGTTCCAATCTTTAATATCTTTTGGTTTTGGAGGTAAAACAGCATCTTGTGGAATGATGCCTAATTGCTTTTGTTTTTCAAAAATTTTATCTCTGATAACATCCCAACCTTCATCAAACTTACCTTTTTGTTTGACAATATAACTTTCTGGAACATGATGAGGAGCATGAACTGCCCCTGGTGTAAAATACATAAAATATGGTTTATCAGGTGTCATAGCCTGTTGAAAATTCACCCAAGAAACAGCTCTATCCGTCATGTCTTTCATAAAGTGATATTCAGGATTATTTGGAGTTTCTACCCTATTTAAGTTATGAAAAACACTTGGTCTCCATTGATTGGTTTCTCCACCAATAAAGCCATAAAATTCATCGAATCCTTGACGGTTTGGCCACCTATCAAAAGGTCCAGAAATGGATGTTTCCCAGACAGCTGTTTCGTGCCACTTACCAAATGCACCAGTACTATACCCGTTATAATTTAAGATTGTTGCAATAGAATTGACTGCAGTTGGCAATTGACCTGTGTAGCCAGGAAAAGAAGTCGCCATTTCTGTTATAGCTGCTTGATTACATGTGTGATGATTTCTTCCGGTTTTTAACGCTTGTCTTGTTGGCGAGCAAAGAGAAGTAGTATGGAATTGATTATATAAAAGAGCTTCTTTTGCAAAGTTATCCATATGTGGTGTATCGGCTATTCCTCCAAAAGGACTTGCTGTTCCAAAGCCAGCATCGTCTAACATAATTATCACAACATTCGGAGCCCCTTTTGGAGCAGTTACTTTAAATTGTTTTGGCGCTTTTACATTTCTTGCATTCTGTACTGTAATGTGTTTTCTGTAGGGATCTTTTATTGGTAGAACTGTTCTGTCTACTTTTACACTATCCGAAGCAGCTATTTTTAGAGTGAAAAATAGAAAGAAAAGAATAAGAATATTTTTCATAGGTTAAGCCATTTATTAGGGTGATAAATTAATATAACACCTTTACTAATAGCTAGTTAATCCCTCTACTAAAAGTCATATTCTTCATGTAAATAGAAACAAAAAAAGAGGTAAACCTACATTATATAGATTCACCTCTCTGAAAGTATGGATGAGTATTTATTTCTAGATTAAGCCTACTAAATCAATGCTAGGCTTCAATGTTTCGTTTCCTTCTTTCCATTTTGCTGGGCATACCTCTGCAGGGTTAGCAGCAACAAATTGTAAAGCTTTTAATTTTCTTAGTAACTCTTCAGCATTTCTACCAACGTTACCAGCTACAACTTCGTAAGATACGATTTCACCTTCAGGATTTACAATAAATGTACCTCTTTCAGCCATACCGTCTTCTTCAATCATTACATCAAAACCTCTTGATAACACACCTGTTGGGTCTGCTAACATTGGGTAATTGATTTTTTTGATTGTTTCAGAAGTGTCATGCCACGCTTTATGAACAAAGTGAGTATCTGTAGAAACCGAATAAATTTCTGTTCCAGTTGCTTTAAAATCTTCGTAAAGGTTAGCTAAGTCTTCTAATTCTGTTGGACAAACAAAAGTGAAGTCAGCTGGGTAAAAGAAGAAGATAGACCATTTTCCTAAAACGTCTGCTTTAGAAACAGTTTCGAATGCATTGTTTGCAAATGATTGTACTTTAAAATCTACTACTTGTTTTCCTATTTGTGACATATCTATATTAAGTTTAATTGCTCTTTCGATTTATTGTGATACAAACTTACTATAGATTTCACTATTTGTAAAATTGATTTTTTCTATAATACTATTGATAAAATTTATAATTGTATCTCTAATGAGAAAAATGGTAATCACTAGTATATTTAATAAACCACCTTTTTCATTACTCTGTGTAGTACTCCTGTTTTTTTTGAGGCAAAAGGTTCACCAAATTTATGAAACCCAAATTTTTGATAAAACTCTATAGCATCCTCCCTAGCGTTAAGTACAATTGTTTGAGTATTACTTTTTTGGCATTTCTCAATCATCATTTCAATAATTTTTCTTCCTATACCATGATTTTGATACTCTTTTGAAACAGCCATTTGAGAAATAATTCCCTTGTCTTCTTCAATATTAAGCCTACCAGTACCAATAACTACATCATGTTTATCTAAGCACACAATATGGAAACTATCATTCTCATAAACATCATTAATTAGAATTTCAGGTTTATCAAATTCTTTAAAGAAAGTAGCAATTCTTAAATCTACTGCTGCTTGATAGAACTTATCTTTTGTGGTTATGTATATAAATCGCATTCTATAATAGTAATTTTTAGTGCTTTGTTAAATATGGAGAAAATATTTGTATTGGGAAATAATTTTTCGAAATTATAGAGTGACTAATCAATCAATATAATGAGTAACGATAAGAAAAACCTTATAATTAATGCTGCATTAGAACAGTTTGTATCAAATGGCTTTAGTGCACCTACAGGAAAAATTGCAGTATTAGCAGGTGTATCAAATGGTACATTATTTAATAATTTTAAAACAAAAGATGATTTAGTTTTAGGAGTATATCAATCTATCAGAACAGAAATTACCACCTTAATTATTAATGCTGAAGACAAGAATAAATCAATTAAGGAAAATGTAAAACAGCAATTTACAGTAGGAATATATTGGGCAATAGAACACCCAAATAAGTATAAATATCTTAGACAGTTTTACTATTCTCCTTTTAACAAAATGATAAGTAAAGAAGAGTTTTCTCAGGATCTAACTCCACATTTTTCTTTAATAAAAGAAGCAATTGGAGAGAATTCATTAAGCCAGTACCCTCCTGACCTGATTTATACATTAATTGGAAGTAACCTTTTTGGTGTTTGTAGGTTTATAGAATCGCATGATTTAACAGCTACAGAAATTACTGATATTATTGATAAGACCTTTGATTTACTTTGGAAAATGGTGGAATGAAAAAGGTTGAATTCATAATTGAATCCAACCTAAAATATCTGTCATCTTGATAATAGGACAGTTTTGTATTATTGTGCAATACAAACTGCTAAAGCGTAAAGTGTTGGAATACCAAAGGCTAAAGTTGCGATGATACCGGCCAAAATTTGACTGTTATTTTTCATGATTTATTTAGTTAAAATACAAGTTCAGTTAATATACACCTTATAATAAGTTGATTGTCAATCCACTTATAAATTGTTATTTATACTTTTAATATACGAAAAATTTACCTAGATACCTTAACGATATTACTTCTTATTAGAATATTTATATACAGTAAGTTGCTCATCATTAGAATATTACAACGGAAGTATTAATAAAATTAAGCTATCAAAAATAAGTATTAATTAACGTAATACTAAAAATACAATACTCAACAATTGTTGTTCGCACAATTATAACATGATATAGAACTGTTTTTTATGATTAAAATCAATTCAAAAAAAGGATAATCATTACTGGAATTTACTAGCTATCTGTTTTGGAGTAACACCATATTTTTGTTTGAATGATTCAGAAAAACGAGAGATTGTTGAATACCCAAAATGTCTACTAACATCTGTAATAGAACTCTGCTTTGTAATAAGCATATTGTAAGCCATTTCTAATTTATAATCTGCATGAAATTTATGAAGAGAGGTGCCAAATACAGCATTAAAATCTCTTTTCAATTTAGATATTGATACACCATATTTATCCGCTAAATCATTTAAGGAAGGTGTCTTTTGATAAAGGTTCGTTAATTCATTTTTTATATTTTGAATCCTTTCAATATCATCACTGTGCATATTTATTGCACTACCAGATAGTGGGTCTCTTTTAATAATTCTATCTAGAAAAATTGCTACATTTTCTATAGCACTACACACAAATAAAGAAGTAAGTAAAGGTGTAGAAAGATTCTTATCTCTATCAAATAACTTCTTGATATTAATACTAATAGCCATTGGAGCAATATCATAAAGTACCCAATTACTGTCTTTATCAAATGCTTTGCCTATGTACTCTTCTAGGTGTTTCATTTTATTATGATAGTAATCATAAGGTACTCTTACTGTCATCCATTTTACTTCATTTCCTTTTTGAGCAACAAATGATAATGGTATTTTTGAACTCATTATAGACATCATTTTAGCATTATCTCTGTCTGTATCATTTGTAAAAGTATTCGGAATGTTATTGCCTATATATTCAAATTGAAAATAGATATTTTTCTCATTGGTATCAGGCGTATACGTCTCCATATACATATCTTTTTTATATTTCACGTGGTGAATCATGATTTCTACACCATCAAAAGGACAAAAATATTCATACTTAAGGTATACTTCTGTAGTATCTGTTTCATACACATCATTTTTAAAAGTACCACCGAATATGGATTGAAGTTTTTCTATTACTTCTAACCCAGACCCATTTATCATTTTGTATTTATTCAAAGCTCTTTAATTTTTACCTAACTCAAATTACTACTAGAATTTACAGGAATTTTAAGAATGAACCAAAAACGTAAAAGCGAGAACTCGAAGCGTAAATTTTATTCGTTCCACCCCGTTTTAATAAGTATGTTCAATTTAATACATGATAAAATGAAAACAAGTACACTTATTAAGCAATTTGCAATTGGGTTAACATTTTTGGGTTCAACAAGGATAGTCAATGCTCAAAATGTTTTAACCTTATCAGACGCATCATTAATAGGTAATGAGCTAATAGAAACACCATATTCTAACGTGTCGCTTGATAATAATTATATCACCGAAGGTGCTGAAGAAATCTTTGACGCAATGGATTTTCAACGTGGATCTCAAGCATATATTTGGGCTACTCCTATTGTTTCTATGAGATCTTGGGGAATTAATGAAGATGCTGCTTTTGATGCTGCTGGTTTAGAAAATTTTGTAGTGTTACAATCTTTAAATGAAAAAAGAGGTGTAGTAACAGGTAATTTAACTACTCCTTATATTTTCACTTTTTCCAACCTTCAGGATGGAGCTGTAAAAGTAGATTACCCTAAAGGGATGACAGCAGGTGCATTTCTAGATTTATGGCAAAGACCGATTGTAGATTTAGGATTAACGGGTCCAGATAAAGGGAAAGGCGGTAGTTATATTATTGTAGGACCAAACGATAACCCTTCAAAATATAAAGGACAAGCTGATTTTATATATCAATCGGAAACGAATAATTTTTTTATTGGCCTCAGAATACTTAGTGAGGAGAAAAATGCAGTCGAAAGTTTTAAAAAGAATTTAAGATTAGGGAAAGTCGAAGAACCTTTAAAAGAAGCGAATTTTATTGAAGGAAAAGACAAAGAATGGTCAGGTACTTCTCCAAGAGGAATTGAATTTTGGGCATTACTTCATCAAATTATTAACGAAGAACCTGTTAGAGAAGAAGATAAAGCTTGGATTGCTATGTTAAAACCACTTGGACTTGAAATAGGAAAACCTTTTGCTCCTACTCCTAGGCAAGAAAAAATATTGTTAGAAGCTCACAATATGGGTGAATTAATGGTTAGAAATTTACAAACAAACCCTAGATTTTCAACACCATATTGGGAAAACACAAATTGGTATAAATCATTTGATTTTACAATTGAACAGAAGAACGAAACAATGGTTTACTTAGATGAAAGAGCAGTATGGTTTTACGAGGCAGTATCTTCTACAAAAGGAATGGTAAACCCTACTCCTGGTTTTGGGCAGGTGTATATGACTACTAAAAGAGATGAAAATGGAGATTTATTAAGAGCAGATAAAACTTATAAATTAAATATTCCAGCAGATGTTCCTGTAGAACAATTTTGGTCGGTTACATTGTATTCAGAAAATACTCGACGTCCATACGATAACGGTGGAAATGAAATTGAGGATATAGGAATTAACTCAAGAAGAACAGACCTTACTGTAAATAAAGATGGTTCTATTGATGTTTATATTGGAAATAAGAAACCCAAAGGAGTCAAATCTTCTAATTACCTTAAAACTGTAGGTAATGATGGGTGGTTTATTTATTTCAGGTTATATGCTCCAAAACAAGCTTTTTTCGATAAATCATTTCAATTATCAGATTGGGAGGTTGTTGACAGTAATCAATTGACAAAATAAGTTTATCTGCGTTATTTAAAAAAGCGTCACCTTTTTCCAGTTCATTAGTAATTGGAATAAGGTGACGCTTTTGTTTGTCAGTCTGCAGTATTCAATTGCTTAGAAGCACATTAATTTAGTGACTTCTTTATTGCCATTTTTATCAATAGCAACTAAAATATAAGTACCTGATACAAGGTTAATCTTAAGGTTTCTAGCAGAACCTTCTACTACAGTATACCCTGTAAGATCATAAACTTGATAAGTTACTTCAGTTGAAAATTCAATATTTATATCATTAATACTTGGATTAGGATATACACTTTGAATTAATTTCACTGTTGAGTTTGTATCCACAGAAAGTGGTGCATCTAATGTTAACTGAGTTAAAACGCTAGATTCTTCTGATAAGAAACCTTCACCGTCTTCAGCTCTTATCATAACATCGTATGATGTTCCAATTTCAAGGTTTGTAAGATTAAAAGAGAATGTTTCTCCATTCAATTCTGCAACCATTTTAAAGTCATTATCAGAACCCGATACTTTTAAGAATATATAATAAGCATTTATTCCATTTAAAGAGTTTGATGGTTTCCAACTTACTGTAAATGAATTTGCTGTTATTTGAGATGCTGATAATTCTGAAACAATATTTGGACGGTCGCCAATTACTTCGTCTTCAGCATTAGTTGTAAGTACTAGTGGTGTAGATTTTTCTGATAAATTACCAGTTAAATCATACGCTTGTACTTCGAAAGTATAATTTGTTGATGGAGTTAAACCAGAAACTTTATAAGAAGTAGATTGAACTTCTTGGATCTTAATACCATCTTGGAAAATATAATAACCAACTACACCAATGTTATCCGTAGAAGCAGTCCAACTTAAAGCAACATTTGTTCCTTGTGTATCTATAGAAGTTAAATCTGTAGGAGTAGTTGGTGCTTCAAAATCTGGTTGACTATCTTCTGTTACTGGGATTGAAGCTGGTAAAGAGAAGAATAAAGCATTTTCATTACTACTTTTTCTAAACTGATGACCAATCTCCACGGTAAACGTTTTTCCACCTTTTAAAAAATTTTTATCAATTACATACTGTCTTTCTTTTATATCTACCTCATCTCGACCTTCTAATTTCACTCTAAACGTGTAATCTTTTGGATTTATAATCTCAGGAATTTTATTATAAAGCTCTCCTGTCAGCACTGGCTCTTCCCAAGATACTGTTACAGTAGTTTCGTCGTTTGCTTGAATTCTGATTTTAGGAGCATTGATAATTGGTAAAATTTCCTGTCTTGGAGCATAAATCACTTTTGCAATTTTAATATTTGGATACCCCATAAAGAATGCAATTTCGTTTATGCCTTCTTTTAGCATTGTAGCATCTTTATTTCTAATCTGATAGCCAACTAAAACCCATTGCCATTTACCAACTAAATCACCAGAAATTCTAGAGCCAAAAGCAGCACCGTATTCACCACTCTTTCTTTTATCAACATCAATACCGTTTACGCTACCATAAATTTTACCACCATTCTTTTCACCTTGATTAATTAAAGCCCAGATGAATCCTGTTTGTACTTCAGGCATACTAATTTTATATGATAAAGAAGGAGACTTCATTCTGTCTGCAGATACTTTATTGACATTAGTTGTTGTATCTGTATTCTCTAAATACAAGTATTTACCAACAACTTCGTCTGTACCTACTAACCACTTTTGGCCATCAAAAGCGTCACTACCAGGTAAGTTTGAAGCAAACTCAACAGCATCGAATTGGTACACTCCTTCACCGTCTGCTTGATGAATAAAATCTTGGTATTCACCGTCAGGGTTAGTCGGTACTGCTATTGTAGAAACTGTATGAACATCTGACATTTCAGAATCATTTCCAGCAGCATCATAAGCAATCACAGAAAATGAATATTCAGTTTCAGGCTGTAATCCAGAAATTGTAGTACTTGTTCCGTCTGTAATTCTACTTGACAACTCTCCTCCGTCTTGCTTAATTTTATAACCTACAACACCAATATTGTCTGTTGCTGTAGTCCAAGATAAAGTGATTGAATTTTGAGTAATATTAGAAGAAGCAAGGTCTGAAGGTTTTGTTGGTGCTTCGTTATCTTCACCTTCGGAAGGCATAGAAGTAGCATCTACAGAAATTTCTCCTGGAATAGAATATGTTGGGTGAGTTCCAGAACTGTTTTTCTTAAATTCATGCCCAACTTCCACAGTAACAATTTTAGCTTCTGTTAAATTTGTTAGAGGAATTTGAATTGTTCTTGTAGTAATATCATCACCTATAACTTCTTCACCTAATTTTACTCTATAGTAGTATGTTTTTGTTGCAAAAACTGCATCATTTTTATCGTAAAGATCACCCGTTAAAGTAGGCTCATCCCAACCGATAGTTAAGTTTGTGCCATCATTATCAGTAACACTAGGCATTTTTGTATCAATTATTAAATTGATATCCTGCTGAGGTGTAAATGCAATTTTAGCTATCTTAATATTAGGTCTTGCTTTAAAAATCTCTAATGTATTGTCACCTTTAATAACAACATTATCATTTGCTTGATTATTAAGCAAAATCCACTGCCATTCTCCTTTCATATGATCTGAAATTCTAGATCTAGCAGCACTACCGTAAGAATCTACTTTACGTTTATCTAAATCTAGATCATTCATGTTAACATAAATACGACCAGCATCTTTTGAACCTTCATTTATTAAAGCCCATACAAAACCTGTTTTTGCAGACTCCATATTTATCTTATAAACTAAAGAAGGAGAAGCAGCTCTTTCAGACGAAGTTTCATTTCTATTGTCTGAAGTAGTATTTTCTAAATACATGTAATCTCCAATTACTTCATCAGTACCTTTTACCCATTTTTCTCCAGAGAAATCTTGAGCTCCAAATGCTGAACCTTCTTTATTTTCTGCAAATTCTGTAGCAGAGAACATATAAATACCATTTCCATCCGCTAAGTGCGGATCTGTTGTTGGTTCTAAACTACCATCTTCTTCAGGTTGAGAAGTAGCATTTACAGTTAACGTAGTAGTTAAAGAGTAGTTATCTAAATTTTCCTCGCTATTCTTTCTGAATTGATGACCAACTTGTACCTCAACATCAACATCTGATGTTAAATCTGCTAAAGGTATTACAATTGTATTTTCAGTAGCAGCATCATTGATTAACTCCCCACCTACTTGAACTCTATAAAAATAATTTTTTGGATCGTAGATAACTTCTTCAAAGTCGTATAATTCTCCTGTTAATGACGGATCTCCTATTGTTATAGTAAGGTTTGTACCATCATTTTCTGTAACAGTTAACATAGGAGCATTAATAATCATATTAAGCTCTTGTATAGGAGTAAAAGCAATTTTTGCAATTTTGATATCTGGTCTTGCTTTAAAAAATTCGATAGTATTATCTCCACTTAGAACGATTTTTTCATTTGCTTGATTATTAAGCAGAATCCATTGCCACTGGCCTTTCATTTCATCAGAAATTCGAGATTTAGCAGCACTACCATAAGAATTTGCAGCACGCTTATCTAAATCTAAGTCATTCATATTTACATAAATACGACCAGCATCTTTTGCACCTTCATTGATTAATGCCCAAACAAAACCTTTTTGAGCAGATTCCATATTAATCTTATAAGTTAATGATGGACTATCTCCTCTTTCAGCAGAAGTTTCATTTCTGTTGTCTGAAGAAGTGTTTTCTAAATACATGTAATCACCAACTACTTCGTCAGTTCCTTGTACCCAAACTTCACCATCAAAAGAATTTGAACCAGCATTGTTAGAAAAATACTCTGTTGCTTGGAATACATAAACACCTTCGTTACCTGCTGTATGAGGTGTATCTGTTTGTTGAGCATATACACTTACAGTTCCTAAAAGAAAAAGTAAGCATAAATTTATAATGTTGTTAAAATTTCTCATGTGTAAATTTTTTACAATATGTTGTTTTTAAGTATTGATAGGAGATAGAATGGAGGGAATCTATTTATAAATTAACCGATAAAGGAAAGTATTTATTTGTTTAGTTTCCTGTATACTCCATTCTATCTAAGCGTTAAAAACGCATTGCTTTCTAGTGTGTTGTTTAATTACACTTCTAGTAACCAGGGTTTTGATCTAGTTGCCCCTTACTTGTGTCAATTTCTCTTTGTGGAATTGGTAGTAATAAATGGCGTTTGTCAAAGTTTAATCCTTGGTTATTCATAAAGTTTGTAATTGTTGCTTCAAGATTCCCAGTTCTATCTAAATCAAACCAACGTTGGTTTTCATATAGAAATTCCTTTCTTCTTTCTGTTGCTAATCTTGGGCTAGTAATATTTTGTATTTCTGCTAACCCAGCACGTTGTCTTATTGCATTAAAGTAACTTAATGCAACAGCATCTGATGTTTGGAAACTATCTCCAATTACTGCTTCTACATAAAGTAAAAGCACATCTGTATATCTTGTGTGAACGTAATCGTTACCAGATAATCTAATATTACTTGATATTGATAAGAATTTACCACAACCTTGTCTTTCACCACGTTGGTCGACAATGTTTGTTGTATATCTATAGTCTTCTCCAGCTATACCAGGCGAAGATTCATAGAGATTTATCATATCTTCAGTAGCATAATTGTGTGAACCTTGCTCGTATAAAAAGTAATAAGAGAAAGATTGAGAATTATCAGTATTATCATCAATAAAAGAGATAGGGAAAATAATTTCGCTGCCTAATTCTTGATAAAAAATATCTTCATAATTTGTTGCTAGAGAGAAGTTTCCTCTATCGATAACAGCTTGTAATAATGTTTTAGCTTCATCATAGTTCTTAAATTTTAAGAAGTATTTTGCCAACATTGTTTCTGCTGTTTCTTTATTTGCTCTACCTAAAGTAATTTGATCTCTTGAAAGTAAATTCTCTGTAGCAAACCTTAAGTCTTCTTCTACTAATGTATAAATTTCACTAGCTTCAACTTGTTTGTATCCTTCTAAATCACCTTCTTCTACCTTTCTGTTTGCAATTGGAACACTACCAAATAGGCGGACTAAATTAAAGTGAATATAAGCTCTAACAAAGCGAGCTTCAGCTTCAAATTGTTGCTTTTTAGTAGGGTCTACAACATTTTCAATACTAGCAAGAACTAAATTTGTTCTGTATAAAGTACTGTAACATGCATTCCAATAATTAGCAACAACAGAGTTTGTTGTAATTAAAGTAAAAGATTCGAATTGAGCCCAATCACCTACACCACTACGTGTTCCAGCATTGTCAGATCTCATCTCTAAAATTGCATATTCTTGTTGAACAACATCTTGTAGGCCAGAATAGATGCCTATAACTGCAGTTTCAACTTCGTCATCATTTTTTAAGTAGTTGTCAACGCCTACTTCAGATATCGGATATTCCGTCAGAAAGTCATTACAAGCAACTAAGCTCGATAATACTACTGCGAAAACTATTTTTATAATTGATTTCATTTCAATAGTGATGATTAAAATTCAGCGTTAATACCTATAATAAATGAGCGAGGAATTGGAGCAGCTCCTCTTTGATAACCATAATTAATTGGTCCTTCGTCTCTTATCCCTTCAGGGTTGAAAGAAGTATAATCATCAGCCATTATGTAAAGTAGGTTTGTACCAGAACAATATAGGCGTGTTTTATTTAAACCAATTTTAGTAATCCAACGCTCAGGCAATGTAAAGCCCATGTTTAAACTTCTAAGTGCAATAAAAGAAGCATCCTGAACAACGTCATCTGTTAGAATTCTTTCTTTTACTAAACTCATATCATCAAAGAATTGCGTATTAGGACGCTGTCCTTGCATTGTTTGATACTCGTAGTACTGAGGATCTATATTAAGCGTTTTTCCACCCATAGAACCTTGGAACATGAACATAATATCAAATGGTCCTACTTGGAATGAGTTAGTAACAGACCAAATAAAAGTTGGATATGGCGAACCTAAAATCGTACGATCTTTATCATCAATAACACCATCGTCATTTAAATCCTTAACATAACCCATTTGAGATTTACCACCAATTGGCCAGAAACCTTCGTTTAAGTACTCAAAAGGAACTTTTCCATTATCACCTTTAGAACGATCTATTTGGTAACCATAGAAAGATGAAATAGGTTGTCCTTCTACAGCAATCCAGTTAGCTGGTCTTTTTGAATCTACAATAGTTATTAAGCTATCAACACCACCAAAATCAATTAATTTATTTTCATTTGTTGATGCGTTTGCTGTTAACGTCCAATTAAATTTAGATGATACGATAGGTTTCACACTCATTTCAAATTCGAAACCTTGGTTTTGTACCTGTCCTAAGTTAATTGTTCTTTGATCAAAACCTGTGATTGAAGGTATTTGTTGGCTTAACAATAGGTTTGAAGAAGTACGACGGTACCATTCAACAGAACCAAAAACTCTGTTTCCAAAAAATCCATAATCAATACCTGGGTTAAGCTCAACTTGCTGTTCCCAACGTAAATCAGGTTGTGCAATATTAGACGGTACATAACCAGAAGATACATTACCTCCTACTACTGCTCCTGATGGAGACATTCTTTCTAATGCTTCGTAATATCCAATACCTGAATTATTACCCGTAATACCATAAGATATTCTTGGCTTTAATACTGATATCCAATTTACATTATCCATAAAGCTTTCTTCTGTAATTCTCCATCCAAAAGATGCAGCAGGGAAAACACCGTACTTATAATTAGATCCGAATTTAGAACTACCATCTGTACGCATTGAAAGTGAGAATAGATATTTATCATCAAAAGCATAATTCACACGAGCAAAAATAGAATGTAAAGTTTCTACCGCTCTAGATTCATCTCCGTAAGCAATAGTCGAAGCTGCATTCATTGTTTGTACGGCATCATTTGTAAAACCTGTACCAATTGTTTCTGTGAAATTATAATTCCTTTGTTCAAAAGACATACCTAAAGTTGCATTTAAATCGTGTCTGCCGTTAAAGGTTTTATTGTATGTAAAGTAGTTATCGTTTATCCATGCAAAATCATTATAAGTTCTTGTTCTTAATCGAGCATCAGCAGCACCATTTCTAGTTGCTTTTGTTCCATCGTAGTAATTACGAGCTCTGTTACGGTAGTTTGTAACAAGCGACGAACGGAAGTTTAACCCTTTTAAGATTTTATATTTCACATATGCACTTGCATAAATTCTATGCGTAAGTTCTTTGTGGTCACGCTCTACAATATTTGCATATGGATTTGAGTTATTTGTTACACTCAAATTCGGTAATGTCTTAGTAGGATCGTTCGGATCTGGATAGTTGTTAAAATGAGATTCTTGTGCATAATCTCCTACAGCTACATCTGGAAAGTTTCCTCTATCTACAAATTGAATTGTGTGGTCATCGTGCTTAATTGGTAACCAAGACGATTGACGAAGTGACTCATGCACTGAAGTTGGAAAAACTTGCTTTTGCTCCCTTGTTGGGTTAAAATTGACACCTAATTCTAATTTCTTAGACAGCTTTGTTTTTAATTTAAAGCGTAAATTCATTTTAGAATAAGAATCTGCAAGTAAAACTCCATCATCTTGTAGATAGGCACCAGAGATATGATAATTAGTATTCTCAGAACCACCGTTAGCACTTAAAGAGTACGATTGAATATTTCCTTCTTGAAAGATAATATCTTGCCAATCAGTTTCTTCACCAGGAGTGATTCTCTGCATGTGCTCCAACCTTGTAATAGTTGTGTTCGCCTTGTTATAGATGTAGTTTAATTGTTCATCTTCTGCGTAATCAGGGAAGTTTTGTTCAATTTCTGCTCTATAAGCTTCTGCAGTTGCTTTTGTTTGAGCAACAGTTGGACGGAAGTTATCTCTAGTTAAAGCCCATTTACGACCATAATAACTATTAAAACTAAACTTTGTTTCCCCCGGCTCTCCAGATTTTGTAGTAATCATGATTACACCATTACCACCTCTAGAACCAAAGATTGCTGCAGATGAAGCATCCTTTAATACCTCTATAGATTCCACATCATTCATATCTAACGAGGCTAGATAATCTGAATCTACAAGAACCCCATCGACAACTACTGCAGGAGATGCGGCAGCTCCGATAGAACCTACACCACGTACCTGAATTGTTGGAGATGAACCTGCTTGAGGGTTCGTCATTTGAATGTTTACCCCAGAAACCTGACCAATTAAGGCTTCGTCTACACGAGATACAGGTAACTGATCTAATTTTTCATTTTTTACTTTTGAGATTGCACCCGTTACGTGAGATTTACGTTGAGTACCGTAACCAACTACAACTACCTCATCAAGGTGTTCTAGTTTGTCAACCATTAAAACGTTAATTGTTGTTTGGTTATTTACCTCGATGTATTGTTCTTCCATTCCGATATACCTAAATACTAGCATATCATTTGGTTCACAAGTAATAGTATATTTACCATCAAAGTTTGTTACCGTTCCAACAGTTGTGCCTTTTACTAGAATTGTAACTCCGGGTATCGGAAATTCATCAGACTTAGAAGTTACTATTCCTGATACTTGAACTTGCGCATAGGCTGAAGTATTTATAAGTATCATTACTAAAAAAATAAATAGCTGCTTTTGCCATTTCAGTATAAATCTTAACATTTACTTATTCTTTAAAAGAAGTACATTTCATTCATTTTATATGTTTAGATTGGATGTTGGTTGACCAAATATACACTATTTATTTTAAGTGGCAATATGACACTTGTCATTTTTTATTAAATATATGTGAAAAATTAACATTATTTTAAGTTTTAGATGGATAATAATGCTTTTTAAGGGTGTAATTGATTTATTCAATCAAGAATCAATTTTAAGATTTCAACATATTTTAGTTTGACAAATATTGATGGAAGTAAATTTCCTTATTTTATTAGGTGAATAATTGAAGTATAAAGTGTCAGATTATAAAAAGTCAAGTAGTAATCCTAGTATAAAAAGTAGTAAATTTTAATTCATATAAATAATTTAGAAGTTTAAATAATAGTATAATCAGAACGCAATAGTTACTGCATCTAGTATAAATGAATTAGGTAAAAAAAGTAGAAACCCTTTATCAGAATTATACAATTCTGATAAAGGGGTATAAATCAACTATTCTTTTAGAGTTATTACTTTAAAAAAAACAGCTTTTATTGCTTTACTATAGATAAAACAATGCCAATGTATTACTATGATTTAATAATCTAAATCATATTTCTCTCTTGCGAATGTTAATATGGGATTTAAATGATTCTCCATAATTTTTCTCGCTTTTTCTGCATCTTGATCAACTATTGCTTTATACAATGTATTATGCTCATCAATTGCATTTTTTCGATCATCATTAGAACAGACGCTCTTATTATCAAATTGAGAAAGAATATCTGGCGTAATAATCATCATTAAACTCTTTAATGTAGAGTTTTTAGCACATCTGCAAAGCGACAGGTGAAACATGAAATCCTTTTCAGAAATATCTTCAGAATTATCGCTCACCGCTTGTTCGTAGGCATCTAATGCATTTTTAACAAGCACTAAGTCAGATTCTGTTCTTCTTTTTGCCGCTAATTCCGCAATTCTTAGTTCAAGTGTAATACGTGTTTCTATTAAAGAAAAGAAATCGTTATTGTCTATTTCTAAGATATTAGCTATTAAACCTTCTATTGCCTTGGCTCCTAAACCCACAACAAAGGTTCCACTTTGAGGTTGAGTTTTTAGAATGCCAAAATATTCCATTTTTTTTAATGCTTCACGGACATGACTTCGTCCAACGCCAAATTGCTCACTCAATTTACGTTCAGGAGGCAATACTTGATTAGGTTTTAAAACACCTAATTCAATCATTTCCTTCAGTTTTCTTATTATTATACTTGAGGGTTTTTCTACAAGTATTTTTTCCATTTCTATATCCATCTTATTCAATTTTTTATGCTGAAACCCAGTAACAGATTTCAAACAAGTTAATAAACAAGACCTTTTTATAAGACCTCTAAAAATTATATGTTAGACTATATTATAGTAGCTAAAGTATTTATCAATTAATGCTGTTAGTGATAATAACGCTGATAAATGTTAGTAGCTAATTATGGCTAAAATATATAATTTTTAAAGATCTTCCTATTTGCAATGCTCAATAAAGGCTTAAAATAGGTGTTTTAATGGATTGATAGACATGATATGGCACTAAAAAAAATAATCTTACTTATTTTTTGGAGTATATGTAGTTTTTAAAACTATAGATTTTACGGCCACTTCTCCATAAGATTTATAAGGTTCGTCTACCCCACTACTTTTGATTTGGCTTTGAAATTTTGATGCTTGAGTATAACAACCAACTTTAAAATAGCCTGTACTATCCATAGACTTCCAGATTTTTTTATACTTTGTTTTTTGATCAAGATTCTCAATTTCACAAGCAATAAAACCATTGTCTACATTAACGGTAATTCTAAGTTGTTCACCAAGGTTGTAATCAAGTGCATTTTCATAGTCTTTGTTATTTTCATTCCAAACAATATAAACACCCTTTTTCTTACTATAATGCACTCTTAATGGTTCATCATCTGGACCATGAATTTGCGTAATGCATACGTTAGATTTTATTTGTGGTAGGTGTGTTACGCGTAGTTCAGTTTGTAAATATTGTGGATCGTTAACCGACCAATATAAATTTCCATGTCCAGATCTTTGGCGTAGTTCAGACCTTGGATATTTTGATCCTTTTGTAGTTACACCTGCACAATGAGCTCTAAAAAATACCTCCCCATTTTTGGCATAAAAATATGGCTTATATTCAAAACCTACTATTGCTTGATCTGCAATTTCTAAAGGTGTTTTTATTCTTTCGTCCACCTTAAGTACTCTTCTATTATCTTCGCCTAAAGCATTTATTGGTAATGTAATTTTCCAATCTGTTAAAGAAGGAATAACATCAGAAGGATATTGGTAATTTGGATCAATTACTTGATTAAGGTTAGTGATTTTAAAATCATCAAAACGAACTTGTTTTTCGGTATAGCGTCCTCCAATAATTACATTTTTTGATTTTGCATTCGATGTAAAACTTAGAGATACCTCTTCAAATTCTTCTGTATTAAAATCCTGAGTAAATTCTTCTCCTTTAATAACTGCAAAAAGTTGTCCTTTTCCTTTTACAGCTGCGGTTAATGTGTATTCTTGATTAGGGTATATTTTAACGGTTTGCTTAATTTCTCCTTTAGCATCCATTTTAGCAGATTTTTCTCCGCTTTTCGTTACGTTAGATGGTGATACTTCTCCAGAAATATCCCAATATTTAAATCTATCTTCAAAGCCATTATTTACAATTAAAATTGGACTCATATTTTCGTTTTCATTTGTTGCTTCTTCAACAACTGCTGAGATAGAAAAATCATCTAAACGAGAATCACCCTCTTTGTATTCGGCTCCAATTGAAATGTTTTTTGCTTTTCCACTGTTAAAAGTAATTTCAACAATATCAAACTTCTTATTGGTAATTGTCTTTTCTTGTTTTTTACCTTTTACAGTTACAAATACATTCGCGTTACCTTTTACAGCAACACGTAATACATAGTCTTTTTTAGGTTCTACACGAACATATTGATAAATTTCAGCTCCTTTCTCAGCTAGTTTTGCAGAACCTTTACCCGCATAAACATCCTGAGATTTTTGAACTTTTCCTTTTACTTCCCAGTTTTTCAATCCGTCTTCAAAACCATTATTAATAACAATAACTGGTTTTTGAGCAAAGACAAAAGAAGTCTGAAGACAAAGAAAAAATAAAAAAAATGTTGTTGTTAAGTTTTTCATATCTCGTTTACTTAAAGCCTAAAAAGAAAGCTTCACCACATAAATGTGATGAAGCAATATATACAATAAATAACTTATTCTATTAAGTAAAAAATCAAAAGAAATCGAAAAATTTTATCTCACTATACATTGTCTATTCAAAATAGAAACTATAGACTTATCCATCACACTTTCAAACAAAAAAGCAAGAAAAAGTACGATATCTCTTGATGTTTTACTTAAGAGAATGCTAATCCACCATTGATGTCTATATTGTTACCAGACATGAATGATGATTTTTCTGAAGCCAAGTATACTACTAAATCAGCCACTTCTTCTGCACGACCTTCACGACGTAAAGCTGTTGCTGCAGCTACATTTACACGTGCTTGGTCAGGCGTATGATCATCGTGGAATTTTGTAGCAATCATACCTGGACAAATCGCATTACAACGCACACCAATACTTCCTAATTCTTTAGCCATTGCTCTAGTAAAGCCCATTACAGCTGCCTTAGATGCACCATATAAAGATGCTCCAGCACCTGCTCCATCACGACCTGCTTGAGATGCAAAGTTTACGATAGATCCGCCTTCACCTAGGTAAGGACGTACTGCTTTTGTCATAGACCAAACTGTTTTCATGTTTAAGTCCATAAGTAAATTGTACCAATCCTCGTCTTGCTCTTCTATTTTCTTTCTCCCAATAATTCCGCCTGCCACGTTTACAAGAACATCTACTTTTTCGCCAAAAGCTTCTACACTTTGAGCGATAACGTTTTCAACGTCTTTTGCTTTCATTAAATCTCCAGGTACAGTAATAATATCTGCACCTTTCTCTTTTGCTAATCTTACAGTTTCTGCTGCATTTTCTGCTGCACCTTCTTCATCTGCGTAATAATTTACTACTAATTTAGCACCTGCATCTGCCATTGCTAATGTAATAGAGCGTCCGATATCACGAACACCACCTGTTATTACTGCTACCTTACCCGATAAAACCATAGTTGTATTTTGTTTATTTTTAGTTTAATAGTATTTTTTTTTAAAACACTCGAAAGTAGTCTCAACATCAATTTTTTTATAGAAATCGATTTAAAACCTCTTATTTACCTACTAAATAAGCAGGTTTAGAACCATCTAAAAAGTCCATTCGAGCAGGACCAAACGTATCAATCAGCATACCGTCTTCTAAACATAATGCTTCATGTTCTACATGAGGTTCACAATAGAAAGCGTCTCCTTTATTGATGATCTTAGTTTCATCACCAATTCTCATTTTAAAAGATCCTTCTACTACATAAGTAACTTGAGAATGGAAATGCTCGTGCGGTGAACCGACAGCACCTTTCTCAAACTTAACTTTAACAGCCATTAATTGGTTGTCATATCCAATAATTTGTCGAGAAATACCATTTCCTAACTCTTCCCACTCGTTCTCAGACGAGACAAAAAAAGCTTTAGATTGAATTTGTTCCATTATTTTAAGTGTTTATCGATTTGTTAATCCAGTAGTTTAATCAGAAATAAATTTACACCTAACCAACATCCGTATACAACAAGTATACTTCTGGTGAAATTTATTACTTAATTGATTTTTAACTACTTTCTAATATTTCATGTGTTAAATTCTATTTCATTGTAGTATGAGATTGTTAATCTCATTCATGTAGCTTAATTTACAATTGGTACTATAGCTTGCCAACTGTTTAACTTGTCAACCAATCAACTGGTGATTGGTTGACCAAATATGGAAAATGATTTTACATTTTCCTAAAATGAGCGACTTTTTCTTAAAAAAAAGGTAGATAATACTGGATTACCTACCTTTTTAAATGCATTTCACACTTTTTTTTGTTTCATTTTCTTTATTCTGATTACGATGATTTAACGGTATTTCTCAAAATAATCGAGTGTCTTATTTATCGTTTCAGTACGTTCTGTGTCTTTTTCAATTAATAATTCATGTTGAGCATTTTCTACTAAATGGCCCTCACAAACTTTACCTAAACCTTTTGCACTAGAAATAAATTCTTCATGTGCTTTAGTACTTACTATCTGTTCATTTTCTCCAGAGAACAGAATAAATGGTGTTTCAATTTTATCAATATTACTATTAATAATATCAAACTGATTACAAGATTTTAATACCCATTCATAAGTTGCTCCTCCTAATCTTGCCTTTGGAACTTCCTTAAATGCAGTATTCATTCTTTCTAATCTTATTGCTGATCCTGTTAAAGTATTTTCCTTAAAAGGTGTAGGAGCGTATTTCCCCCCTCCTGGTGCATAAGCTATGGTATCTTTTTCAAGTAATTTTGCTCCTCCACAAGAACCGAATGGTAAACCTAACATTGGCGATGAAAAGGCAGCAGCATTAAAGTCGTTATTATTTTGTTCTAAATATGTCATCCCAATTGCACCTCCCATCGAATGACACAATAAATATTTACGTTCGTGATTTTTTGGTACAACAAGGCTGTCATAGAAAAATTTCAAATCGTCTACATAGTACTGAAAGTTGTCTACATAGCCCATATCTGGATCTGCGGTCATTCTTCCAGATAAACCTTGTCCTCTATGATCTAAAATATAAACTGAATAACCATTTGTGTATAAATCAAAAATTAATTCTTTATACTTGATTGCAGCTTCAGTTCGACCAGAAGAAATAACTATTGCAGGACTACCTTTTTTTTCTTGGGTGAATGTTTTATAATAAATTTCGACTTGTTCTTTTCCATTAAAACGACCTTCCCTTCCTTTATTATAAAATTCTTCAATTTTGTCTGTATAGGAAGTATCTTCTAACTCGTCTATTGTAGAAAGGTTATATTTATTTTCTTCTTTTTGTAAATGATTGAATGAGGCAGGTGAATTACAAGAGTTGAATAAACAGAATAGTAAAAACAGTTGATTGATATATTTTCCGAAGTACATGTATTTATAAATTTGAATAGGTCTAAAAGGTACTAATTTGGTACCTTATATATGCAACTTGATATATAAAGATACTATTCTTTATTTATTGGGAAAGTAATTGTAACAATTGTTTGTTAGCTGTTCAATAAAAATACTATTTGATATACCATATATGAATAATTTTTTATTGGTTTAACTAAATAATTTAAAGAGATAATCATATATAAACGTTTATTTAACACTTCAACAATGTTAAAACACAGCCATTAAGATTTGTTATCAGTTGTTCAAAAAATTGCATTATACTGTCACGAATCATTTTTTAATGTTCTTTTTTTTGTATTATTCTTATCTTAAAATTTTTTTTCAATAATTCGTGAAACTCAGAAAATTTGCAATTATCAATTATAAAAAACTAATTTTGAATACGTTAAATAATTAAATAGCTATTAATTTTTATTGATCAATTAAAACTAAATCTCAAATCATCACATACTAAATAAATATGTAATACATTATATTCATCTACTGAATTAAATTTTTTATTAAATCAATTATTTAAAAGGGCGTGCATAACTAGCATGCTGTCAACCTACTCTTCAAACTAATATCATCCATTAAAATCATGAGAAAACTAGTAGTACTAGTCTTGCTTGTCTTTGGTTTACAAAATTTTGTAACGGCACAAGAAAGAGCTATATCAGGAACAATTCTTGACGAAACTAATGCACCCCTACCCGGCGTTGCAGTAATAATAAAAGGAACTTCACAAGGTAGTGTAACAGATATTGACGGCCATTATCAATTAATGATTAAAGAAGCTGATGCTACATTGGTCTATTCGCTTATTGGATACAAATCAAAAGAAATAAAAGTAGGCAGTAACAATAAAATAGACGTTAACTTAGAAGAAGATATTGAACAACTAGATGAAGTTGTTGTAACTGCTTTGGGTATTACTAGAGATGAAAAGTCTCTTGGTTACTCCGTTCAAAAAATACAAAGTGATCAATTTTCTGAGACCGCTGGTGAAAATATCACCAATTCTCTCTCAGGTAGAGTATCAGGATTACAAGTGAGAAATTCAGGAAATATGGGAGGTTCTTCTAATATTATAATTAGGGGTTACTCTACAATTGGGTCTAGTAACCAACCGTTATACGTTGTAGACGGAGTGCCAATTTCTAATTCAAATGAAAATGAAAGTGGTCAAAGTACTGGTGCTGGTGGTTATGATTATGGAGATTTATCTCAAGACATAGACCCTAACAGTATTGAAACAATTTCGGTTCTAAAAGGAGCAACAGCTACTGCACTTTACGGTTCTAGAGGTGCAAATGGTGTAATAATGATTACAACTAAAAAAGGGACGAAAAAGAAGGGAATTGGCGTTACTGTTGGTGCAAACGTATCTTTTGATAAAATTAATACTGCTACAATGCCAAAATACCAAAAAGAATATGGTGCTGGTTACGGAGGTGTTGGTGGCGGTTTTACAGAAACAGATGAGAACGGAAACCCAACTGTCAACTTTTCTGACGATGCATCTTTTGGTCCTAAGTTTGATCCCAATTTACAAGTAAGACATTGGGACAGTTTTGATCCCACAAATACCGCAGAATATGGAAAAACCAGACCATATGTAGCATCGGAAAAAGGACCAGAACATTTTTATGAAACAGGTGTTACGCAAACGTATAATGTAGGCTTAGATGGTGGCACCGAAAACTCTAATTTTAGGTTAGGTTACACTTATAAAGACATTAAAGGAGTACTTCCTAATTCTAATTTAAATCGAAATAATATCAACTTTAACGCTTCTCATAATCTTTCGGATAGATTTAATGTTTCTTTTTCTGGGTCTTATATTACAGTAGAAGGCCTTGGTAGAAATGGTACAGGTTATGACCCTAGAAATGTTGGTCAATCTTTTAACCAATGGTTTCAGACTAATTTGGACTTTGATAGATTGAAAAATAATTATGTAGATGCTGCTGGAAATCAAAATACTTGGAACAGAAGAAGTATTACAGACGGTAGACCAGCATTCTTCGATAACCCTTATTGGGTTAGGTTTAAAAATTATCAAAATGATTCTAGAGATCGTCTTTATGGGAATTTTAATTTAAATTACAAATTAACAGATTGGTGGTCTGTAACAGGTATTGGAGCAATAGATACTTATTCTTTAGAGCAAGAGGAAAGAATTGCCGTAGGAGGAACAGATACTCCACAATATTCAATTTTTAAGAAGAATGGAAAAGAAACTAATTTTGATATAAGAACAAATATCAATAAACGTTTTGCCAATGATCTTTCATTAACTGCTATGGTAGGTGGTAATGTGAGAACGCAAAATAGTTATTCGTTATACAATGCAACAAGAGGAGGTTTAGTGGTAAAAGATTTATATGCGTTAAGCAACTCTGTATCACCAGAATATGTTGTTGATGAAGAAGTTTCTAGTAGACAAGTTCAAAGTATTTATGCAAATGCCTCTTTAGGTTGGAAAGATATGGTATATCTAGATGTATCTGCTAGAAATGATTGGTCTTCTACACTTCCTCCATCAGAGAACTCATTTTTCTACCCTGCAGTGTCTACATCATTTATTTTTTCAGAACTAAATTCTCTAAAAAATAGCGATGTCATCTCTTTTGGTAAAGTAAGATTTGGTTATGCTCAAGTTGGTAACGATACATCACCTTATAACACTACAAACTATTATAATTCTGTAGGTAAATTTGGCGATGTTCCTAAATACAGTAAAAGTAGTTCTTCTGTAGGATCTACACTATACAACCCTCAGTTAAAACCTGAGCTAACAAACGAATTAGAACTTGGCCTTGAAGTTATGTTCTTTCAGAGAAGAATTGGTCTTGACCTCACATTCTATGACCGTACAACAAGAAATCAAATCTTAGGTGTGCAAACAACGGGTGCTACAGGTTATACTTCACAATTTCAAAATGCTGGAGATGTAAGAAATAAAGGTGTAGAAATTTCTCTTAACACTACTCCAGTCCGAACTTCTTATGGACTAGAATGGAATTTAGGTTTTAATTTTGGTAAAAATATTTCTGAAGTTACATCATTATCTAATGGCGTAGAAAACCTTGTTTTAGGAAACCTTACAGGAACAGCATCTGTAACAGCTGCAGTTGGTCAGCCTTATGGCGCAATAAAAGGAACAAATTTTAAATACCATGAAAATGGTGGTAAAATGGTAGACGACGAGGGCTTCTATATTTATGCTTCTGATGCGGAAGGTGCGGTATCTTCTGATGAAATTATTGGTAATATGCAACCAGATTGGACAGGTGGTGTTTCTACTTCTGTTTCTTATAAAGGGATTCGATTAAGTGCGCTTATTGATATGTCAATTGGTGGTGAAATATTCTCAGAATCTTATAGATACGGATTGTCTACAGGCTTGTATGAAGAAACTGCAGGATTAAATTCTAAAGGTAATCCATCAAGAAATTCTCTTGCTAATGGAGGAGGATTATTGTTAGAAGGTGTAAAGGAGGATGGGTCTCCAAACGATATTTTTGTACCTAATGATGTCTCAGGGAGTGGTTCTGCATTTAATTATAATCAAAACCCAGATGCTGTATATATTTATGATGCCTCTTGGATAAAATTAAGAGATGTAAGCATCACTTATACTCTCCCATCAAACCTTATAACAAATAGTCCATTTAATGCGATTACTCTTGGTGTTTACGGTAGAAACCTAGCAATTCTACATAAAAACATCCCTTATTTCGATCCTGAAATTACACTCCGATCTGGTAATGTTCAAGGTTTTGAATCTGGGTCTAACCCAACAACAAGAACATTTGGATTTAGCGTAAAAGCGAAGTTATAAAATAAAATAAAACAGTAATTACATAGTCAACTGACTAGAAAATAATATCAATTATGTATTTACAATTGAAAAAATATATTCCTCTTCTGATTATACTAAATGCCTTTATTTCATGTACATCAGAATATGAAGAAATTAATACCGATCCGAAGAAACCACTAACAATTGATGCTGCTTACTTGATATCTACCACTGAACAAAAGTTGGTAGATGTAGAGCAAAACCCAAGTGTAAACTGGAGTAATACTAGGTTATTTGCACAATATTGGATGCAAGTGCAATATGTTGCAGAATCGCAGTATTATATTGATAATAGAGATATTAATGGTACTATCTGGGATTACTATTATATACTTCTTAATGATTTAATGGATGCAAAAGCCATTGTTGAAGGGGAAAGAGAGGTTATTCCTGAACAAGAATACACCAATAAAATGGCAATTATTAAAGTCTTAGAATCGTATGCTTGGCTACAATTGACAGATTTTTTTACAGATGTTCCCTACGAAGAAGCTTTAGGAAGTAATCAGGTAATTTACCCTAAATACGATGATGCTCAATCTATTTACATGAAAACTTTAGGTGTTTTAGAAGAAGTAGTCAATTCAGATCTTTCTGGAAAAGCTTTTACTTCTACTGATATTATTTATAAAGGAGACATGACCAAATGGAAAGACTTTGCAGGTTCTATAATGATGAGAATGGCCATGAGAATAGCAGATGTTGATGCTGCTAATTCTAAAAAATATTTTGATTTAGCCGCTTCAAAAGGTTATATAAAAGATATAGAAGGCGAAGCTATGTTTCCATATAAAAGTACATTTCCTAATGCAAATCCAGTATTTGAATATTGGGATGTTACGGGATCTAATAGACCTATTGAGTTTAATATGGCGAATACTTTAGTAGATGTTTTGAATGATTTAGAAGATCCTAGAAGACCATTTTATATCGATAATAATCTTCAAGAAGTTCAGTTTGACAGTAAAGGAGATACACTAAAAGATGCTGACGGAGAAGTAATTACAAAGGTGATTTATAAAGGTATTTTATATGGAGGTGCGTCAACTTCTTTCAGTAAATATTCTCATATAGCACCTAGTTATCAGCAAGATCCTACGCAGGTTGGTAAATTATTTTCTATTGTTGAAACGTTTTTTATTCAATCAGAACAAGCTGCTAGACAAGGCAATACTACACAAGCTCAGATGTATTATAACGAAGGAATTACAGCCTCTATGAAAGAATGGGGTGTAGAAGATGTAGATATTACTGCTTATTTAGCACAGGCAAATGTAGATTATTCAACACTCTTATCTAGTGGTAAAACATTTAAAGAGATCATTGGTCTTCAAAAATGGATTGCAAATTACAACTCTCCATTCAACGGATGGAGAGAAGCAATTCGTTTAGGAGGTGCTCCACTTGCTCCCCCTGCAGAAGGTCCAAGTAGAAATATAATTATTCAAAGATATACATATCCATCCTCTGAGCAACAGCTTAACCCAACAAATAGAAGTACAGCTGCTTCTAGAATTGGCGGTGATAAGTTGGAAACTCAAATGTGGTGGCAAAAGTAAATAGAAAGTAGAAGTAGAAAGTTACAATTGGAACTTAAGTTGAAAAGCTGCCTCTTTATGGGAGGTAGCTTTTTTCTTTATTTCAAAATATTCTTCTTCTTCAGCTTGTCAAATTTATCAACCTTTTATTATTTAAATAATGCCTTTTTGCATTCCAATATTAATAAATAAGGAGAGTGTAAAAACAATTAATCCTCCCCAAACAAATACATAAGACATTTTCTTCGCTTTGTATTCTTTTAGTTTCTCTTCTGAGATTTTACTAAAATTTATTACTCCATGAAGTACTAAAACAAGGAAAAGAAATAAAATTATTAGGAGAAAATCGTTTAGATTACTAAGTATATATTGCATGATTTGATGTAATAGTTTAAGAAAAATAACACTCAAAAAATAGTCAGAAGTAGAGTGCTTAAAAAACTAATTTAGATATTTTTCTCATTCAATCACAAAAAAAGAGACTCCATTTAACTAGAGTCTCTTAGGGGGAATAAAATAGGGTAACATTTATTTCTCAAATACACTCAATTCGCTAATTGAGGTATAATACTGTATGCCTAAGTGAGCATTATTTGCATCTTTTTCAATGCCGCCACCAAGACCAACAATTCTGATTCCTTTAGTAGTTACAGGCTTAAAAGTTATTTCGTAATTCATAAAACAAGGCTTTAACCATTGCGAATTATCTAAATTCATTTTTGGAGACACTTCTTCACCTTCTAGTTTAACCCATTTACCATTTTTCAGAACTTCGACCTCAAAAGAAGTAAACCAACCGCAAAACTCTCCAGATTGTCCATTATTATAAATTAAAGCTGAAATTGTTTGTGGTTTATCCCATTTATAACCGTAAAAATCAACTTCTCTGGCAGTTCCTTTTTTAGTACTATAATATGTTTCTTTTGTTGTTCCATTTCTAATTAACTCAATATTTTTATTTGTTGAGTTCTTATTATAAACCACTTCTTTTGCTGTAGAAGCTAAGTTTTTAGAATGTACATCAAATTTTACATTGATTGCTTTTACTTCACCTTTATATTCCGCAATTATATCAAAAGCATACGTTCCTACTTCAGTAGGTGTTCCTTCCAAAGCAGTTGATGTCAATGCGATTCCTTTAGGTAATTCACCCTCAATTTTTACTTTTACATCTCCTTTATTACCACCAGTATAGATAGGATAATTAAATGGATGGTTTACTTCTATAGCCATTTTTGGAATAGTATTTAATTCGAAAGGAGCTACAAATTTTGCATCAGTATTGATTTTATAATATTGCTTCCCTCCTTTTGTAATCACTTCACCTCCATATGCTTTAATAATTCTCTCTCCTTGTATAGCAGTTCTTTTTGCAAGGTTAGTAAGTGTTTCATCAGATAAGCCCTCTCTTGTTATCATTTTATATTGATCATTAAAAGGGAGCTTCCAATTTGCACCTTCTACAGGAAACATTAAGTCATGAGGTATGCTTTTAGAACCATTCACTATACCCAATAAACCACACATTGTTGCTGCCTGATTATCTGCATCCATTCCAAATGCACAGCTATAATCTAATGTTTTTTGGAAATCGCCATCCCCGTATAAAAGAGCCATAATTCCATATGCTCCATTTAAATTTGCATCTACAACAGCCCAAGAATGTCTGTTATAATCTTCAACAACATAGTAATGTTCTTTTACAAGTGCTCTTGCTTTCTGCCAATCATTAGGGTGTTTTGAATGCCATTTTTTTACATTTTCAACTATGGCTTTAAAACGACTGTTTTTTGGAAGAGACTCTGTTCCAATATCAATTAATTTATGAATATCTTTTTCGAAAAATGCGGCACTATACATTGCTGCATAATGTAAAGTAGGATCAATACCGAAACTATCATTAGTAATCCTAGCAGAAAATTCTGATTTTTCAACAGCATAATTAATCATGCCTGGAGAAGTTACTGCCCAAATTTCATTTACCAATTGAGGGTCTATCTGAAACCACTCTGTATTATAACCAATTGAACCTGATACAGGTGGAAAATGACCTGCATTAATTAATGTTACGGCCATTCTATTGGCAAACCAAACACGTTCTTTTACATGAGTAGACCACGCGTTGGCTAAATTTTTATAGCTTGGTTCTATTCCATTCTTTTCCATTTGAGTCAAATACATATACTCAATATCTGTATCATCATCAGAATAAGCTCCATTATGCTTCTTAAGATCTTCTAACGTAAAATCATATCCATAAGGAAATTTATCTGGACCTGGCTCATCTATAAATTTAAACTCATATCCTAAACCATAAGTATTTCCTACAATTTGTCCTATCCAAGATGCATAAACAGCATCGTTATATTCTTCTACTGAAAGTAATTTATAATTCCCTTTTTCTTCTTTTTCAGTACAACCTATTACAGTTAAACTAAGAAGTAATACCCCGATATATTGGTAAAATTTGTTCATTAATTTATGCCTTATAATTTTGAATACACAACCAACCCAAGTCCTACTATAAATAGCAAAAACATAAGGTTTAATAATTTATTTGTTCCTTTTGGAGCATCTTGAAACTCTTTCCATATTACAACTCCCCAAAATGCAGCAATCATGGTGGCTCCTTGCCCTAATCCATAAGATACTGCCGGACTTGCAACTTCTGAAGCGATAATGTTAAAAGCCATTCCTACTCCCCAAATTGCCCCACCAAGAATACCAATAAGGTGTAATTTTGTTGTTCCTTTATGTATATAATCTGCATAAGATACCGCCTCTCCTGATAGAGGTTTATACATATTAATGGTATTAAAAATGAAATTTGAGAGCATAATTCCTAATGCAAATACTACTACAGCAGAATAAGGAGTTAACTTTCCTAGTTCTGGAGTGATTAAGTTTGTAGCCATTGCATCTGCAACAAAACCATAAAAGAACCCCATCGATACTCCAGCAATTAATGCAATAATTATCCCTTTACTACTTCCTGATTGTTGATTTGGCAGACGTTTATAAGCAATTGCATTGAGTAAAATTGCCAATACAATTAGTAGTACTCCTGTAAATATTAAAAATGGATCTGCTGAAGGGTCTTTTATGTAATTATCTATAACACCAATCACTAATGCTAACCCAATACCTACCGGAAAAGCGACAGCCATTCCTGTAATATCAATAGCTATTACAAGTAGTATATTTGCTATATTAAAAATGACACCACCAATAAAAGCACTCATAATTGCACTTGAATTTGCCGATGTTATATCTTGAATAAATCCACGTCCATGTTCACCATAAGAACCCATGGTAAGTGCTAAAAGTAAAGAGATAAGAACCACTCCAATAGAATAATCCCAGTAAAACAATTGGAAATTCCATTTCTGACTTGCAAGTTTTTGAGTATTAGCCCAAGAACCCCAACAGAGCATAGTGATAAAACAAAAGGCTACTGCTAAAGAATAATTTTCTATTAAAAACATATTGGTAATTAATTTAGCGTATTAAAGAAGTTCATCTAAAGTAGGTGCAGAATTTTGAGCACCATTTCTAGTTACGGCAATTGATGCAGCCTTACTTGCAAATTGTATTGCTTGTTTTATATTTTCGCCTTCTACCAAAGCTACTGTAAGTGCACCATTAAAAACATCACCTGCTGCTGTTGTATCAATAGCTTTTACAATTGGAGCTGGAATAATTTCGTTATACTCTGAATTAGATAAATATGCACCTTGCTTACCGAGTGTGATTACAACAGTATTTATTCCTTTATTATGAAATATTTCAGATGCCTTCTCCATAGAAGTAATATCATTAATTTCTACTCCTGTTAAGAGTTGCGTCTCTGTCTCGTTGGGTGTAATAATATCTACATTTTTTAATATTGCATCTGATAATTGTTGTGCTGGTGCAGGGTTTAAAACAACAGTATTATTGTGGTTTTTAGCTAACTCAACCACTTTTTGAACGGTTACAATAGGTGTTTCTAATTGTACTAAAGTGATTGCCGATGTTGTAAATATTTTTTCTTGTTGAGTGATGTCTTCTACTGATAGTAAAGCGTTTGCCCCAGATGATACAACAATACTATTTTCTGCATTATCGTCTACCGTTATTAATGCCACACCTGTTGCCTCGTTCTCTGCTTTTAATATCTGATTTGTATTAATACCAACTTCTTGATAACTTTTAATAGCTTCAACTCCTAAACTATCTTTACCTACTTTAGCTATAAAAGTAACATTGCCATTTAGTTTTGCAGCAGCTACCGCTTGATTTGCTCCTTTTCCGCCTTGATATTGATTAAAAGTTCCTCCTAAAATAGTTTCACCTGGTTGTGGTAGTCGAGTAGTTTTCACAACCATATCTGTGTTCGAACTTCCGACAACAGTTATATTTTTATTCATAATGCAAAGTATTAGCCATGTATCAAATACTCTGTTTATAGTATAGTATTTTTGTATTTGATTACACTACAATAATCCAACATTAAGTGTAATTAAACAACTTTATTAAAATCGCATAAAGAAACAGTAATCACTTAAAAATAAATATCATTAAAACCTATATATCAATTAATTACAAGTATTATTCACTATTTAAAACTGTTAAAACAATCATTTAAAAAAAGTGGATTTTAACGCTTATTAAAAATGAAAAGTATTCTATCCTAAAATAAGATCATCCCACCCTTTCACTTCATCAACATTATTTTCATTCGTGAGATTTTCTTTTTCTTGCATTGCATCATCAATTTTCTTCTTGAATTTCCAACAAGTATTCTGACGCAGATCTAAATCTTCTGATAATTTATACGTTGAAATATCTCCATTATTAGCAAAAACAATAAACAACATTCTGAATGCTTTTTCTATGGGAAAATGTAACCTATGAAATATTGTACCGCTAGTTACAGACTCATTGTAATTACATTTCTTACATCTTCTACCAAGTACTCCTTGACCTTTTGCGTAAGTTGTCCCATTACATTTTTTACATGAATAGCCTGCCTCCCATTTCTTCTTCTCTAAATATTCGTAACAACTATTATCGTCTGGAAATAGATTTTCAAATTCTTCAAAAGAGACTTCTTTAAGCATTACTCTTGCCGTTGCTAATTCTTCTACATCATTATGTAATTGACGGTTTTCTTTTTCTAATTGCTGGTTCATTAAAGCAATTTGTTTTTGATGAGCCAACAGTAAATCATTTACTTCTTCTAGTTCTTTATTCTTATAAAAAACAATTTCTTTTTGTTCTTCTACCTCTTGTGTTCTTTCTATAACTTTTTGCTCAATAATTTTTTCTTGTTCTTTTAAAGTTGTGATTTCTCTTATTTGAATCGCTTCTTTCTCGTCTTTCAACTTTTTGAACTTATCAAATTGAGACATTGTAATAAGTAGACCTACAATTAAGAGAGTAACATTAAATGAATAGACTGTGAGAACTCCACTAAAAATATAAAGGTCGTGTGATTTTAAAACGAGTGTAAGTAGTTGCAATAATAGAGTACTATATCCTATAAAAAAGTACCATGTTTTTATTCTTTTCGCTTTTATTGCACGTATTAATACATAAAAAATTAAAATGAATGGAACTCCAAATAAATAAAGATTCCACATTGGTGAATTGTACCCTTTCACTGTAAGAAAATATACTACATTGCCTATTGTTATTGCCCATATCACATAAAACAATAGGTTATGATGCTGCTTTATTTTTAAAAAATTGATGGATAAAAATGTAATTGCAATAGTGAAAAATACAGAAGAAAGTTTCATCAAATGATAATTATTTACTGGATTTTCTACCCATAAATATTGTGATGCTAAATTATCCTCTGATAAACCTAAAGAAATTACCGACAACAAATAGAAGATTATTAAAAGCTGGTAACGTTCTTTTAAAATAATAAATAGCAACCCATTTACTAAAATCAAACATAATATTGTACCGTAAAATAGCCCAAGTGATAAATACTCTTTTAATGCATAAGAAAAGAAAGATGTTGTTTTACTTAATTTAAAGAGCAAGACATTATTAAAATCAGATTTATAACGTAAATATACGGTAGCAACTTTAGTAGAATCTCTTACATTTAATGGAAATGTTATATTCTTATGTTCAAATTCCCTATCAGTAAATTGATGATCATACCCTGCTGAAACTATTTTTGATGGAAAATGATTATCTTCAGACAGAAATGCTTCTACACTACTTAAATGACTATCTAGTATTTCAAAAACCCAAGAATTTCCTTTTAAAGTAGTTGCATCTATAGACATTTTGACCCAATACGAAACAGCCGTATCTGAGGTGACAAACATAGGTATATTTAGTGCTTTAAATAACCGTTGTTTGGCTACTACATCCTCTATTGAAAATGAATTTAAAGAATCTACGACTAAAGTAAAATCAGGAGCAGATATTAATACTTCTTCTTTGTTCTCTAGTGAAATTGGTTTAGCCTGAAGGAATTGTCCTCCAATACTACATAGTAATGCAATTAGTATAGTTCGAATCAACATCTTATAATGTTTAGCACCTTCTATGTGCATTTATTGTGTTAGATGAATTCAATTTAACATTAAATCATTAACAACTGTAACACATATCTTGTCATTAACATTTTTTTCAAATAAACTCTTCTTACACAACCTATTCTTTTAAATACTTTATACAAAAGAGCAAAATATTAAATGGTAGTATCATTTATTATAAGATAGCATCAAAAGCATTTCACTAGATAATAACTGCAAAAAAACAGTTTTTTAACCATAATTAAACTGTTTACTCCTTGGTTTCTGACATAGTTTATAAAATTTTAGACCTCTACATTTGTATCATAAGGTAAACTAAAAAGCTCAAAAGCAAATTGCTTTAAACACTATAAAAGACTAAAAAACGATGACAAATGATTTAAAATTATTTTCTATTTCTCATAAAAAGGCTAATGTAATTGTACGTGAAAAATTTGCATTGAATGATTTAGAAATTAAACAATTTACACATAAACTAAAAGAAGTACTTTCTATACATGAATGTATTGTACTTTCTACCTGTAACAGAGTTGAAGTTTACTATGTAGGAACAAAAGATAAAACAACAGAAATACTTAAAGTTTTATGTGCTTTCAAATGTTTAGTTCCTTCAGAAAAATACTATAAATATATTGAGTCTAAAGAGGCTACTGATGCTATAAAACATTTATTCTGTACTGGAATTGGGCTAAACTCAAGATTATTAGGAGACCTTCAAATTTATGGGCAGTTAAAATCAGCCTATCACCTTGCAAAAGATGAAAACATGTGTGGTACTTATTTACATAGATTGATGCACACATTTTTTCATTTCCATAAAAGAGTTATTAACGAAACTGATTTTAAAGAAGGTATCACCTCGAACTCATATTCGACTGCTAATCTTATACATAAAGAAAGTAAAAGAGCAACAGATACAAAAATTCTTATTATCGGTACAGGCGAAATGGGATCTGATATTTGTCAATATCTTCATAAACTGGGTACTAAAAACGTTTGGATTACAAACAGAACAACCTCAAAAGCTAAGGAAATTAGTTATTTATATGGTTTTGAATTTTTAGATTATGCCACACATTTATTAAACTTATCTGATTTTGATATTGTAATTAGCTGTGCACATCATGAAAATGTTGTCTATAAAAGTGAACATTTTAAAGCAAACCCTCCAAAATTAATTGTCGATTTGTGCACACCTAGAACTGTGGATGCAAAAATAATAAAGCTAGGTAGCAAACTATTAAATGTAGATGATCTAGGCTTACAAATTGATTACACAATTTCAGTTCGTAAAAACTCTATTCCAAAAGTAGAGGAATTAATAAATGAAGAAATTGACGCATTCACTTCTTGGCTTTCAGAAACTAGCTTTACTCCCACTGTCAAACAATTTAAAAAAGCTCTTGAAGAGTTAAGGTTAGAATCGTTAGCTTCTTTAAAAAAAGAGCTTAAAACATCAGAATTAGAAGCTGTGAATAGAGTCTCTAATAAAATGATTCAAAAAATAATACAATTACCTACTTTACAACTAAAAGAAGCCTGTAAAAAAGGGAATGTTGCTACTTTAAATGATGCTCTTAAATCTTTATTCTCACTTGAGGAGCATCCTGTTTTAACTACTAAAATATAACTATTACTATGGGATTTTTAAAATCACTTTTCGGCAAAAAGACAAAAAAAGAAGACGGGCCGATATCTCAAAAACAAATAGAATTAGTACAAAATTCTTTCGCACTTGTTGCCCCAATTGCAGAACAAGCTGCAGGTATTTTCTACAATAAATTATTTGAATTAGACCCTTCATTAAAACCTTTATTTACTTCTGATATTTCAGAACAAGGTAAAAAGCTAATGTCCATGCTTGCTGCGGCAGTTAATGGTCTCAATAACCTTACAACACTAGTACCTGTTGTTCAGGATCTTGGAAAAAGACACGTAAGCTACCATGTTGAAGAAAAACATTATGATACAGTAGGTGAAGCACTACTTTTCACTTTAAAAGCAGGCTTAGGTGATGAATGGACCGAAGATGTTGAAGAAGCATGGACTACAGTTTATGTTGTTTTAGCAACTACAATGAAAGAAGCTGCTGCTACTGTAGAAGTTGTAGAATAATATTTATCCTATTTTATTTGATACGATTGTTAAATAATCGCTACAACAAAACAAATATTGCTCTGGAAGTACATTCTTGTACTCCTAGGCAATTGTTGACGGATTAACCACTAACATTACAAAATAAATTTCTATGAACAAGTTTAATACAATTTCTCATTATAAGAACTTACTCGCCTCTTTATTTATAGTATTCTCTATCATCTCTTGTCAACCCTTACCAGAAGAAAATCAGCAAGTAACATCCTCTAAAAAATATTCTATAGAAGAAGCTTTTACTGTTGTTGCAAAAGAAAATGATATTGCTAGAACATTATATACAAAAGCTATTGTGGGTGCGGGAAAAAAGAAAGGGCTAAAATTTGATGAAGATTGGGAAAAGGATCATATTGAAGCAGGCCCTTTACCAGCTCTATTTCTAAGAGGTATAGCCTCAGACATTCGCAAAAACAATGATGTCCCATTAGGATTATTTCTAGGTTCAGATTTCCCTATCCGTAAATCAAATAAATTTAAAGGGAAACAAGCTGAACTATTTACTCAAATGCGTGAGGATAGCTTACCTAAATTTTTCTTTGATGAAGAAAATAAACTATATACCGCTATGTTTCCTGATGTTGCAGGTGCTGGTGCATGTGTGAGCTGCCATAATCAGCATGTAGAAACCACAAAGTCGGATTGGAAACTTGGCGATATACAAGGAGCTACAACATGGACCTACCCCGAAGATTCTGTAAGTTTTGATGAATTAGAAGCTATGATTATGGCTTATAGAAATGGTGCTGCCAACACCTTCCAGAAATATATAGACAAAACAAAAACTTTTGAAGAAAATGACATCCCTGTAGT